>CALNAE010000128.1 GCA_937874315.1 uncultured Bifidobacterium sp.
TCCACATGGCGTGCAAGGCCAGTATTTCCGAGGCGTTCGCCCGCACGATGGTCGGCGGATCGTCACGCAACGACGCAAGTATCGCCGTGCGTGTCTTACCGATGCCCGCCGCCACAGGGTCAAGCACCCAGCGGTGTCCCATGGCATGGAACGACGCGGCGATGTTCTTCAAGGCGTCCGGATAGAAGGGCAGCAATGTGCCGACATTGACGTAGCTCGCGCCGGCAAGGGTAGCCAGATCGAGCATGTCATCGGGCAGAAAGCTCATGGCTGCGCTGCCGCCCGACGCGAGCTGGGCATTGGCCACCAGATTGATGGTCACGAAATTCGTGAACGACTGCGCCAGCGGCGTGGTGTCGCGCACGGACCTTACCGCGTCGGCGATGCGCTGGCGCAATGGTCCTTGCGTCGAAGGATCGAAAACGTCGGATGAATCGACGTCGACGTCGTTGCTCTTGGCATGTGAATATGGAGATGTGTCATTCATATCTGCGCTCCCTACGATGGTCTTGACCAACAGGTTCGAAGGGTCAGGCACTTGCCTATCTCAGCTCCGCGAGGAGCACCCCTGCACTTACGGGTAAAACGCTAGAAATGGATATGGACAAGCGGGGGAACGTCCCATCATCGACGGTGTGCCGGCCGGATACGACGGCGTCAAGCCGGACGAGAGTCGTTGGGTGGTTGCGACGGCCTGCTGTCATCATCTGTCAGTAGACTCGGTCGGGTTATAAGGTCCCCAAAACCGTCAAACCAGAAGGTGCATTGTGGCTGTGTCCAAACTTGATGAAGTCGTATCGCTCGCCAAACGTCGTGGATTCGTGTTCCCCGCCGGAGAGATCTACGGAGGAACCCGTTCCGCTTGGGACTATGGTCCGCTGGGCGTGGCGTTGAAGGACAATATCAAGCGTGAATGGTGGCGCTCCATGGTCGTCACCCGCGGCGACGTGGTCGGCGTCGACACGTCGATTATCCTGCCTTCCGAGGTATGGGTCGCGTCTGGACACGTCAACGTTTTCAACGATCCGCTCATCGAATGCCTGAATTGCCATAAACGTCAGCGCTCCGACAAACTCGAGGAAGCGTACGCCGAGAAGCACGGCGATAAGATGCCCGAGAACGGTCTCAAGGACATCGTCTGCCCGTTCTGCGGCACCCGTGGCAACTGGACCGAACCGCGCGACTTCAACATGATGCTCAAGACCTCGCTCGGGCCGGTGGAAGACGAGAACTCGCTGCACTACCTGCGCCCCGAAACCGCGCAGGGCATCTTCGTCGACTTCAAGAACGTCATGACATCGTCCCGTTCCAAGCCGCCCTTCGGCATCGCGAACATGGGCAAGTCGTTCCGCAACGAGATCACCCCCGGCAACTTCATCTTCCGAACCCGCGAGTTCGAACAGATGGAGATGGAGTTCTTCGTCGTGCCCGGCACCGACGAGGCGTGGCATCAGTACTGGATCGACACCCGCACGCGCTGGTACACCGATCTGGGTATCGATCCGAGCAATCTGCGTCATTACGAGCACCCCAAGGAGAAGCTGTCTCACTATTCCAAGCGCACGGTCGACATCGAATACAAGTTCGGGTTCCAGGGCTCAGACTGGGGCGAGCTGGAGGGTGTGGCGAACCGGACGGATTACGATCTGTCGGCCCACTCGGAGCATTCCGGTGAGGATTTGAGCTACTTCAACCAGGGTACCGGTGAGAAATTCGTGCCGTACGTCATTGAACCCGCAGCCGGTCTGACGCGTTCACTTATGGCCTTCCTCGTGGATGCCTACGACGTCGATGAGGCGCCGAATACCAAGGGCGGCGTCGACCGTCGCACGGTGCTTCGTCTCGATCCGCGACTCGCGCCGGTCAAGGCCGCCGTTCTGCCGTTGAGCAAGAAGCCCGAATTGCAGGGCATCGCGCATGACGTGGCCGCCGATCTGCGGCAGCATGACTGGATGATCGACTACGACGAGGCTGGCGCCATCGGGCGCCGCTATCGTCGTGAGGATGAGATCGGCACGCCGTTGTGCGTCACGGTCGATTTCGACACCCTGGACGATCACGCCGTCACGATTCGCGAGCGTGACACCATGCAACAGGAACGCGTGGCGTTGGACAAGGTCGAGGACTATGTCGCCGACCGCATCAAGGAGCGTCGGGTGCGCTATCCCGAAGGACCCGCCGAAATCGTCGGCACGAAGGCCGCCGACGGTGGTCTCGACGTCGCCAAGGAGCAGGGCGAGGATGAGAGCGCGCCGGTCAAGATCGCCGAGGCGGGTGGACTGTACTGAGTCGGGTTGCCCGGGGTTTGCGCCAATCGTGTCATGCCGCGGCGTCCTCCGGCGTGGCGGCTTCATCAATGCCGTGCGGCCGCGTCGTGTTGCGTGTTGTCGGTGCCGAGCGCGTTGCGGTGAAGAACGCGATGGTACGGTGTGCGACGGCATGGAGCATGATGGTGCCAAGGGTAATGGCACCGAGCGAACCGTTGTTCTGAATGGATTCCAATGGATGAGAACGTAACTGCGCCAGCTGAGGCGGACATCGCGCCGATTGATCTCGGACCGCTGCATGTGCCCACCCCCGTGGTGCTTTCGCCCATGGCGGGCGTCACGAATTGGCCGTTCCGCGTGCTATGCGAGGAATATGGTCCGGATGGGCTCTACGTCGCCGAGATGATCACCGCACGTGCCCTGGTCGCCCGCAATCCTAAGGCGTTCAGGCTGTGCCGCTTCGCGCCCAGCGAGAAGATTCGTTCGCTGCAGCTCTATGGGGTCAACCCCGCGATCGTCGCACAGGCCGCCCAGATGGTGGTCGATGGTGATATGGCGGACCACGTCGACCTCAATTTCGGTTGCCCGGTTCCTAAGGTCACCAGGCGTGGAGGCGGCTCGGCGCTGCCTTGGAAACTCGACGTGTTCAGGGAGCTGATCGCTCGTGTGGTGGCGGTGTGCGCGCCGGCGAATATACCGGTGACGGCGAAAATCCGCGTTGGCATCGATCACGAGCATGAAACCTATATGGAGGCCGGTCACATAGCCCAGGAGGAAGGCTGCGCCGCGGTGACGCTGCACGCCCGAACGACCGCTGAATATTACGGTGGACATAGCGATTGGGCCAGCATCGCGCGCCTCGTCGACGAGCTGGACATCCCCGTAATCGGCAACGGCGACATCTGGGGTGCCGAGGACGCGCTCGCCATGATGGGTCAGACGCATTGCGCGGGCGTCGCCATCGGCCGTGGCTGTCAGGGAAGGCCTTGGCTGTTCGCCGACATCAAGCACGCATTCGCAGGCGACGCCACCAGGACGGATCCGAATCTGGGAGAGGTCGGTGCGGTGATCATGAGGCATGCGCAGCTGCTCACCGAGTTCTTCGACGGCGATGAGCGAATGGCCGTGCATGATTTGCGCAAGCATATCGCGTGGTACCTCAAGGGCTTTCCGGTGGGGGGAAGCACGCGCAAGGCGTTTATGGAGTGTGAGCGTCTCGAGGATGTTCGGCGTGAGCTCGATCGACTCGATCCTGCGCTGACATTGCCCGATCGTCTGCACGATGCGCCTCGTGGACGTGTTCGCTATGCGAAAAAAGTTCATCTGCCGTATGGCTGGCTGGAATCCCGAACGACGACCCATGATCAGCGCGAGGCGTTGTTCGGTGATGATCCGATGGATGCCGGCTATTAGATTCCATTGAGATCGGTAAAACCCGAAGCCGGCGCATCCGTCAGCCGGTATCGATGCGGCGGCGATGAGGTACCGATGGCTGTGAGAAAACTCAAAAAATCTGCGATACACGCCGTGCAAAAGCCCCTATCCGGTGAGGTTCTGCGATAGAGTAAGGCGTAACCGTGTAATGACAGGAGACTTATGGTGAGCGAGATTGCCCAGACTGACAATTTCAACGACAAGACCAATATCAAGGTAGTCGGTGTCGGTGGAGCCGGCGGCAATGCCGTCAATCGCATGATTGCCGAAGGTCTGCAGAACGTTGAATTCGTCGCTATTAATACTGATGCGAAGGACTTGTTGCGATCCGATGCGGATGTCAAGATCTCGCTCAATGACGCATCAAGCCGAGGTCTGGGAGCCGGAGCCGATCCTGAGAAGGGATCCAAGGCTGCGCAGGATCACCAGTCCGATATCGAAGAGGCGCTCAAGGGTGCGGACATGGTCTTTGTCACCTGCGGGGAGGGCGGCGGAACCGGAACCGGTGCCAGCCCCATCGTCGCCCGCGCGGCTCATCAGCAGGGTGCATTGACCATCGCGGTGGTCACTCGACCGTTCTCATTCGAGGGCCCGCAGCGTTCCTCTTCGGCGAAACTGGGCATAGAGAATTTACGTAAAGAGGTTGACGCGCTGATTGTCATTCCCAACGATCGTCTGTTGGAGCTCTCGGATCGAACCATTGGCATCGTAGACGCGTTCAAAACGGCCGACACCGCGTTGCTCGCGGGTGTGCAGGGCATCACTGATCTCATCACGATGAATTCGTATATTCACGTCGATTTTCAGGACATCACCGCGGTGTTGCGGGGAGCAGGGACCGCGCTGTTCGGCATCGGTTCCGCCCGGGGCGAGGACCGCGCCACGCAGGCAGCGGAGATCGCCATCAGCTCTCCGTTGCTCGAGGAAAGCGTCGAAGGTGCTCACGGCGCGTTGATCAATATCGCAGGGCCGACCGATCTTAAGTTGCAGGAGGCTTCCGCCGCCACGGAACTGGTCCGTAAGGCCATTCATCCCGAGGCCCAGATTATTTGGGGCCTGGCCCTTGATGACGCATATGGCGACGAGGTCCGGGTTACGGTTATTGCGGCCGGATTCGATGCGAACTCCAAGAAGACCGGTGCGGCCGACGCGCATGCCGCTGTTCCCGCGGCGGCCTCGTCCTCTGCGGATTCTGAGTCGAAGCAGGATGACACGTCCGATGTCAATCCGCTGGTGCGTCCCGCGCCCGACTTCAAGCCGGAGAACAACGACGCCGTTTCCCAGTCTCTTGATGAGACCGGAGAACATGAGGTTCTGCCTCCCAACGACCCGGGAGATCTTGACATTCCCGACTTTCTACGTTGATCGATCGCTAAGCGAAAGGAATTCCCATGGCAGGGTTTATGAAGAACGCGATGTCCTATCTTGGCATGAGTGACGTGGTCGACGATGAAGCCGAGAACGCCGATGAGGCCCCATCGTCTTCTGCAACGACTTCCTTCGACTCCGATCACACGGTCACGCCGATGACCACCTCCACGTCGACGACTTCGGCGGCGTCGGGCAGCCGCGAATCCACGCCATTCCCGAGTCGAATCAGCCGTATCACCACGATCCATCCCAAGTCATATGAGGACGCGCAGCTCGTGGGGCGCGCCATACGTGACGGCATTCCCGTGGTGCTGAATCTCACGGGTGTCTCCGAGGCAGTGGCGTATCGTATCGTCGATTTTTCCGCCGGCGTGGTCTTCGGCGTACGCGGTTCCATAGAGCGGGTGACCCCGCGCGTATTTCTGCTTAGCCCCGCGCAGGTGAACATCAAGATCGAAGAGTCACAGTCATCCGACTCGACGCACGGTCTGTTCTCCGAATAGCAAACGGTTGTGTGACGATACGCGTGTGGTGATAAACGTGTGATGATTACCATATAGCATTCGTTGCAATGAGCGTTGATGACATTCGACGGTATGCTTCGGTGTCGCATGTGCTGGTCCTGATGTCGGCTGTGATGTCGATCGCCTCTCGAGCGCGCTTATGAAACGCATGATGGATGCCTGCGGAGATGCAGTGACACAGGCTTTCAGTTCCTTTTCAGCTTAGCTGCTACGCTGGTGACCATGCTGCTTTGGGTTGCCGCCCGGATTCTGAACTGGGTCATCGATGTGTATATCACCATCCTGTTCATCAGGATGATTTTGGATTGGGTCTCCGTACTGGCCCCACGCTGGTATCCCAGGGGAGTGATTGCTGCACTGATCCGGGTCATCTACCAACTCACCGAACCTCCGTTGCGGTGGCTTCGTCGGTATGTTCCGCCCATTCGTATGGGTGCGGTCGCCTTCGACACCAGTTTTCTTGTGTTGTATTTCGCGCTTATTTTCCTGCAGATCCTCGTCTAAGTGCATAGAACCCGCCATAAACTGCGTGATTGAGTCGGACACGTGCTAGCATCGAATGTGATATGTACACATTGTGGCTTGATGCCCAAAGCGAGGTGTAAGATTTATGGCTCTGTTGACGCCGAAGGATATCAGGGAGCATACCTTCCAGACGGTTCGCTTCAAAGAAGGGTATGACGTCGACGAGGTTGACGACTTCCTTGATCAGATAACGGAAACCGTTGAAGCGCTTGGAAGGCAGGCGGTCCAGACTGGGGGGCAGTCTACGCAGTCGCTGGGACCGGATGTCAGTAGTCTCAATACGAAGATTTCCGATCTCAGTAAGCAGGTGCAGTCGCTGCAGGGGGAGAACGAGGAACTCAAATCTGCTGCCTCCACCAAAGACGGTCAGGCTGCGCAGGTCGCTGCTTCGAAACTCAGTGAAGCGGAGGAGAGCAACCGTGCGCTGTCCACGCAAAATGGGCAGCTGAAGGATCAGATCGATCGTCTTTCCAAGCAGATTGATGAACTCACCGCTCAGGCCGCGGAAGCCGCGGGTAGCAAGGAACTCAGCGAGAAGCTGACCGTGGCTCAGCATGAGCGGGATGAGATTCGTTCCAACAACGATGCCCTCACCCGCGAGGTCGCAGCCTATAAGGATCAGTTGTCCAAGTCCAAGCAGCAGCTTGCGGCTCTTCAGCAGCAGGCGCAGTCCGCCCAGCAGCAGTCTCAACAACTGCAGCAGATCGCGCAGCAGCTCAAGGAATCGCAGCAGCGTGAAGAACAGCTTCGCGCCCAGGTCGCGAAGATCGAGCCAAGCACGGAAACCGGCAGCCTCCAGAAGATCGCCGGAGCCGCAGCCAGCGGGGCAAGCGAGCCGGAGCGTGCCACCGCCATGCTGACCTTGGCAATGCAGCTGCATGATCAGTACGTCGATAAGGGCAAGGCAAAGGCCCGTGAGATCACCGAGGCGAGCCAGTCCAAGTATGAGGAGCTGGTTTCCCAGGCCAATGAGTACTCCAAGCGCACCCGCAATGAATCCGATGATTATGGCAAGCAGGCCCGTTCCGAGGCCGATGCGTATTCGCAGAAGACGCATTCCCAGGCCGATGCATATTCCGATCAGGTCCGCGCGCAGGCTGATGTTTACTCGAATAAGACACGTTCCGAGGCCGATGCGTATTCGCAGAAGACGCATGATGACGCCGACAGGTATTCGGTAGACACCCATAACGAGGCGGATGCTTACGAAGCCGAGGTGCAGCAGCGCGCGGGCGAGTATGACGCCAAGACGCGCAAGGCCGCCGAGACCTACGCACAGCAGGTTCGCGACAATCTTGAAAACCAGGCCAAGGTCGTCGAGGGCAACATCAAGGGTCTTAAGCAGTTCGAATCCGAATATCGCACGAAGCTTACCGATTTCCTCGGTCAGCTGGTTCAGCAGGTTTCCGATTCCGACAATTACGAAAAGATGGATCATCAGTCGAAGGACTGATGACTGGAGTCACAGCGTATGAAACATATGCTCCCTGGACGGCTGCGCATTCGCGTGGCCGTCTTCGTATGTGTCGCGGCGGCGGCGTTGGCGCTTGACCGCGTCACCAAGCTGTGGGCGTTGTCGGCGCTGGCCGATGGCAGAACGGTTGTCGTGATTCCTCATCTGTTGTCGTTCACGTTGCTCCATAACCCCGGTGCCTCGTTGGGCGTGGGCTCGTCGACGACATGGCTGATCTCGGTGTTGGCCATCGTGGCCAGTGTCGCGTTGATCATTGCGATGTGTCGTACCAGTTCGCTGCGGTGGACCTTGATGCTGGCCTTGGCGTTTGCGGGAGCTTGCGGCAATCTGGTTGATCGCATTAGCTACGCGAATGGATTGCTGAACGGGCGTGTGGTCGATTTTCTGAACTATGGCTGGTCGATCGGCAATGTTGCGGATATCTGGTTGGTGATCGCGGGTGCGGCGATGATCGGGTTGATACTGGTGGGAGAGCCATTCGTCGGCGGGTCCGCTGATGCCCGAGAGGGACGAACGGATACGCGGCCGGATGAGCATGGCGTTGGAGACGATGTCGACGGTCCCGCCGAGGGTACGGTGCACGACACCGCGCAGGGCACCGATGACGGCACGGCGAATATCGCGCAGGGCACCGTGCAAGGCGGTCCCCGGTCATGAGCCGAGTCGTTCCTGCGCCCGATGCGCTGGTGGGCAAGCGTTTCGACGTGGCCGTCGCCAAGATGCTCGGTGTTTCCCGTGCCAAGGCGAGCGAGCTGATAGAGACCGATCAGGCCGATATCCTGGGGCGTCCGGCGCATAAGGCGTCCACACTGTTATCGGGAGATGCCGTCGAATTCGACATCGCCCAGGATCGCACCGACCCCGAGCCCATCGCGGATGACATGGCCGTGGTCTACGAGGATGACGATGTGGTGGTAGTCGATAAGCCCGTAGGCGTTGCCGCCCATGCGTCCGCAGGCTGGACAGGACCCACCGTGCTGGGGAGCCTGTTGCGCCGCGGGGTTCATATCACGTCGTACGGCGCATCCGGTCGACAGGGGATCGTCAGTCGGCTCGACGTGGGCACCAGTGGATTGATGCTGGTGTGCAAATCGGACATGGCATACAAGGAGATGCGCCGTCAATTCGCCCAGCACGAGGTGATCAAGACCTATCATGCGCTGGTTCAGGGTAATCTGCGCGAGGACAAGGCGACGATAGAGGCCCCTATCGGACGGGCGAAGGTCTCGGACTTCCGTTTCACCATCACGCCCATGGGCAAACCCGCGGTCACCCATTGGGACGTCCTTCGGCGATTTGGTCTGGCGACTCTGGTATCGGTGAATCTGGAGACCGGTCGCACGCATCAGATTCGCGTGCATTTTTCTTCGATTGGCCATCCACTGGTCGGCGACTCGATGTATGGCGCGAACCCGGTTCTCGCTCAGGATTGTGGCCTGAATCGTCAGTGGTTGCATGCAATGCGTCTTGAATTCAAGCATCCAAGAACCCATGTCTGGACGTCGGTCTCATCCTCGTATCCGGCGGATCTGGCCGAAGCGCTTCATGTGATCGAGCGTCGGTCCACGCTTTCCGCTCGCTCGGATCCGGCATAGGGCGCCGGACCGGACACGGACGGTTTCACGCTGCATCGGCGATGCGGCGATGCAGCGATGCGGCGGCGGGCCGGTCTCTCGGCATTGCGCTCGAATGCGATGCGGTTATGCCCATAATCGCATCGCCCACGCCGCAAGGGCGATCAGTGCGACCGCTATCGCGATGACGGCCATCAAACGGTACCAGCGTAGATGCCGGTGTATGACCGGCGCGCGAATGAATCTCACCAAGGCCACGATTCCCAGCGCCAACGCGCACAAGGTCGACGCGACGTACAGCGGTATGGATATCAGCACGCCCAACAGCGCGATCGCGTCGGCCGGGTCATATCGTCCTCTGGCCAGATACCGTTCGCCGCCCAAGATTGCCATGGACAGCACGAGGGCGACTCCCGACGCCATCGATGCGCAACGACACAATACGACGGTGACATGCCGGCTACGATCGTCTTGTGCCGCAGCCCGTCTATGCTCGGTTTCAGTCGAGGTATCCATGAGAACAGTCTCGCAGACCGCCGGTGCCGCGGTCCGGATGATGCGACGATGTGGTCGAAGGCCCCCGGAATCGTGAGGCTCGGGCGTGTCGCTGCGGTGCGGGCGGACGACGCCCTGAAATGGGAATCGGAGGATCCACCGGGATATGCGCATGATTATGCCAATGGCCATGGTTCTGGGATGAAGTCGGATTGCGGCGCTATCGTGGGCGCCATGGCTTCTTCCGGAAACTTCGTTCATCTGCATAACCACACGCATTACTCGTTGCTGGACGGCGCGGCGAAGATCCCGGAACTGGTGTCACGGGTCAAGGAGCTTGGCATGCCGGCCGTCGGCATCACCGATCATGGCAATATGCATGGGGTGTATGAGCTCTGGAACAGCGCAGTGAAGGCCGGAATCAAGCCCGTGATCGGCATCGAGGCGTATGTCACCCCGGAAACCGCGCGCCAGGATAAAACCCGTGTGCATTGGGGGAATGAGTCCCAGCGCTCCGACGATGTGTCCGGCGGTGGTCTGATCACCCACCTGACCATGTGGGCCGAAAACGACCAAGGACTGGTGAACCTCATGAAGGCATCGTCGGTCGCGAATCTTGAGGGTCGTGTCGGCCGCTACCCTCGAATGGATTACGAGGTGCTCTCCCAGTATGCGCAAGGGGTCATCGCCTCGTCGGGATGCCCCTCGGGCATCATCCAGACTCGACTTCGACTGGGCCAGTTCGATGAGGCCTTGCGTGCGGCCGGGCAGATGCAGGATATCTTCGGCAGGGACAACTTCTTCATCGAGCTGATGAATCATGGACTGTCCATCGAAAGCAGAGTCACCGACGACCTGTTGAAGATCGCCAAAAAACTCGATGCGCCCCTGCTCGCCACCAACGATTCACATTACGTCCATGAAGCCGATCGGGGCGCGCAGGACGCCATGCTCTGCATCAACTCCGGTTCGCGGCTCGACGACCCGGACAGATTTCGTTTCGACGGGTCGGGATATTACATCAAATCGGCCGAGGAGATGCGGGAGCTGTTCAAGGATTACCCCGAGGCCTGCGACAACACGCTGCGCATCGCCGAACGGTGCAACGTCATGTTCGACGACGGCGAGGACGGCGCGTTCATGCCGGAGTTCGACTGCCCGGAGGGGTGGGACGAGACTTCGCTGTTCCTCAGGGATGTCCAGCAGGGCCTGGAACGGCGATACGACAACAAGGTGCCGGATTATGTGCTCAAGCAGGCCGACTATGAATGTGGCGTCATCTGTCAGATGCAGTTCTGCGGTTACTTCCTAGTGGTCGCCGACTATATCAACTGGGCGAAGACCCACGGTGTGATGGTCGGACCGGGTCGTGGCTCCGCCGCAGGTTCCATGGTCGCCTATGCCATGGGAATCACCGAGCTCGACCCCATCAAGCATGGGTTGATCTTCGAACGGTTCCTGAACCCGGAACGTGTGTCCCTGCCTGATATCGATGTCGATTTCGACCCCGAGGGCCGCGCCAAAGTGCTCGAATACGTCGCCGACAAATACGGTCACGACAAGGTCGCGCAATGCGTGGTGTATGGGACCATCAAAACCAAGCAGGCGCTGAAGGACTCCGCACGCATCATGGGCTACGAGTTCTCGGTCGGGGAGAAGATCACCAAGGCGCTGCCGCCGAGCAAGAACGGCAAGGACGCGAGTCTGAAGGATATGTTCGATCCGAGTTCGAAGCGCTATGCGGAGGCTCGCGAATTCCGCGAGTTGTACGATGTCGATCCCGATGCCAAGCGCATCACCGAGGAGGCCAAGGGCATCGAGGGGCTGATTCGACAGACCGGTGTGCATGCCTGCGCCACGATCATGGGATCTGAGCCGATCACCAACACCTCGCCGCTGCTGGAGCGCACCGATGGCACGGTGACGACGACATTGGAGTACCACACGTGCGAAACGCTGGGTTTGGTGAAGATGGATTTCCTGGGGCTCGCCAATCTCACCGTCATCCGCGACACCCTGCACAACATCGAACGTAACGGTAAAGATCCGATTGATTACACCAAGATACCGTTGGACGACCGAGCGACCTACGAGCTCCTGTCCCGTGGTGACACCTTGGGCGTTTTCCAGCTCGATTCCGACGGCATGCGTTCGCTGCTCCGACAGCTCAAGCCCGATAACTTCAATGATATTTCCGCATTGATCGCGCTGTATCGTCCCGGTCCCATGGATATGGATTCCCATATCAACTACGCCAAACGCAAGAACGGGCTGCAGGAGATGATTCCCATTCATCCCGAGGTGGCCGAACCGCTGGCGCCGGTGCTCGACGAGACCTACGGCCTGATCGTGTATCAGGAGCAGGTGCAGTCCGCCGCACGTATTCTCGCCGGCTATTCGCTGGGCAAGGCCGACGTGTTGCGGCGAGCCATGGGCAAGAAGAAGCCCGAGGTACTGGCCAAGGAACAGGTGCCGTTCTTCGAGGGCATGAAGGAACATGGCTATTCGCATGAGGCGGCGCAGGCAGTCTGGGACATTCTGGTGCCGTTCTCCGGTTACGCGTTCAACAAGGCTCATTCGGCGGCCTACGGGTTGATCTCTTATTGGACCGCCTATCTCAAGACGCACTATCCGGTCGAGTTCATGGCGGCGTTGCTGCAGAACGAGCGTACGAACAAGGACAAGACGGCGCTGTACCTGGGCGAGGCCAGGCGCATGGGCATCCAGGTACTGCCTCCCGACGTCAACGAATCGGTGTTGGAATACTCGGCTGTGGATGATGTCGTCCGCTTTGGACTCGGCGCCATTCGCAACGTCGGCGACAAGGCCGTGGCCGACATCATCGCGGAGCGCAAGGGCAGCCACGGCAAATACGTGAATTTCATGGATTTCATTCGGCGTGTCTCGCTGACCGCATTGAATAAACGCCTGATCGAATCGTTGATCAAGGCCGGTGCCTTCGACTCCATCGATCCCAACCGTCGTGCCTTGTACCAGATTCATGAGGCCGCCATCAACTCCGTGGTCAGCCTCAAACGCAAGCAGGCCGAGGGGCAGTTCGATCTGTTCGCCGACGTGGACGACAACGACGGCGATGCCATGGGCGATGCCTCGGTCACCGTGCCCGACATCGAGGAGTGGGACAAGAAGACCAAGCTCAATTTCGAACGTGAGATGTTGGGACTGTATGTCTCCGATCATCCGCTCAGCGGCATGACCTCGGTGCTTGCCGGACTGCGTGAGATGTCCGTCGCGCAGCTGATCGATCGCGCCAAAACGATGGACGATCGCCAACAGGTCACCTTGGCGGGGCTGATCACGAGCGTGGATCGGCGCGTGTCCCGCAAGGGCAATCCGTGGGCCATCGTCACCATGGAGGACATGGAGAGCTCCATTCAGTGCATGTTCTTCGGCAAGGTCTACGAGGCGTCGGCTCAGGATCTCGCCATCGATGAGATCGTGCAAATCAGGGGACAAGTCGAGGCGCGTGACGAAGACATCAGCTTCCGCGTGACGCAGATGCAGGTGCCGACGCTCGAGGATGCCGATGAGCGCGCAGTGGTCATCGCATTGCCCAAGGTCGCGCTGAATCGTGAACGCATGCTGCGGCTGGGACGCGTGCTGGGCGGCCATCCCGGGTCCTGCGAGGTCAAGCTGGCGGTTTTGGACGATCAGGGCAACGCCCACGTGCTCACGTTCGGCGACGGCTTCCGTGTCAAACGCGACACCTCGCTGTTCGCGGAGATCAAGACGTTATTCGGGCCGAGCTGCCTGCCGGCCGCCTGAATCGGTTGTTGACCTGCGGCGGCTGGCGGTGGGATGGCGGCTATTCGCGGTTCGCCATGCCGCCCGCGGTATCGCATACGCGAGCGAAGAACGAAACGACAATGGGTGGACGTTGCCGCATGCCATTATGCCATTGCCTGTGCCATTGCCTCATCGAGCTCGGCGTACCTGAACGTGAATCCCGAGGCCGTCAGCCGTCCGGGCACGGCGTGGGCGTCGGCGGTGATCAACGATGCGGTCGCGTCCTTGCCGATGGCCAGCCGGACGAACGACGCCGGTGTCGGCAGCCAGCATGGGCGACGCAGTCGACGTGCCAGGGCGCACACGATGTCCAGCTCGCTCGATTCGTGAGGTGAAACCAGGTTGATCGGTCCCGTAAGCCGTTCGTCCATGACGTGTCGGATTGCCCGCACCTCGTCTTCCAGTGTGATCCACGGCCAGATCTGTCTGCCCGTGCCTATGCGGCCCGCCAGTGCGCAGCGCGCGAGGGGAATCAGCGGTTTGAGCAAGGCGCTCGGGTGCAACACCGATGCGGAACGAAGCAAGGCAGTCGGTATCACGGGTTCGGCGCCGCGGGCCGCATATTCCCAATCCCGACATAGCTCTGCGAGAAAGGTGTGTCCCGCAGAACCTGATTCATCGAGCACCACGCCCGGTTGCGAGCCATAGTATCCGATCGCCGAGGCACAGATGAACAACGGCGGGTCGGCGATACCCGGTGTCTCGGACATGGCGGTGGTCAGGGCCGTGGCAAGCGTGTGTGCGGGGAAGATGCGCGAGTCATGCAGGGTGCTTCGGTAGGAGCCGGTCCACGGCAATCTGCTGATCGGGGCGCCGTTGAGACAGACCACCGTGCAGGCGTGGGCGACCAGATCGGGATCGAGCGCGTCCCCGGGCCGCCACGTGACGAGCCTTACTTCCCGGCGCTCCGACGACGTGCTCTGCGAGGCCGAGGAGCGCGATTCTTGCGAATCCCGTTGTTCCGGATCCCGATCGTCGGACGGTCGACGTGACGCAGATCGGTGATGTAGTGTGTATTCGCGCACCAGTTGCGTGACCGAGTACCCGTCGACGATCAATGACGCGATCAGAGCCGAGCCGATCAGGCCGCTGCCGCCGGAGATGACACCTGACGTTTGTTACTGAGGGACATATGACGCCTCTTTCCATACATGCATACGCACAGGCCCCATTCGCCCGGATACCGCACGCCCGCGATCACGCACACGCATGAGCCGGGCGAGATCGTCGCATGACGAGTCGCACCTCAGCGGCCGCATTTCGGCGGCCCGATGTCTCACCATGTGATTCAAACGCACGTCGAGTCCGCGGTTCGGCATATTGGACGATTACCATGGTGCGCATGGGCAACAATACTATGCGAATCATCGATCTCCGTGGCAAACATCTGACTAGGGCTGAAATGCTCGAGGCGATGCCACGCGCTGAAATGGGCACCAGCGAGGCGAGTGCCTTGGTGCGTCCGATTCTTGAGGACGTGAAATCGCGGGGTGCCGCGGCGTTGCGCGACTATGAAGAGAAGTTCGACCATATTCGTCCCGAGCATCTGCGTGTGCCGGTCGAGGCGATGCGGCATGCGCTGAGCGAACTTGACGACGAGGTCAGGGCGGCCATCGAGGAGTCGGTACGACGCATCCGCGCCGTTTGCTCCTCACAGGTTCCCAAGAATTTCCACACCGATCTGGCGGACGGGGCCCGAGTAAGCGAGCGCTGGATACCCGTGGAGCGCGTCGGTTTGTATGTGCCCGGCGGCAAGGCCGTCTATCCCAGTTCGGTGATCATGAACGTGGTTCCGGCACAGACGGCTGGGGTCAGTTCGCTGGCTATCGCGACGCCGCCGAGCGGTCAGGGCGGCGACGGCCTGCCCGATGCGACGATACTCGCCACCTGCGCTATTCTCGGCGTGGACGAGGTCTATGCGGTCGGCGGGGCACAGGCCGTTGCCATGTTCGCCTATGGTGCGCGCGGCAGCGAACCCCAGGATGGCGAGGTGCTGTGCGATCCGGTCGACAAGATCACCGGTCCGGGCAACATCTTCGTGGCTACGGCGAAAAGCATGGTCTCCGGCATGGTTGGCATCGATGCCGTGGCCGGTCCCACCGAAATCGCCATTCTCGCCGACGACACGGCGAATCCCGCTTGGGTCGCCGTCGATCTGATGGGTCAGGCGGAACACGACGAACTCGCCGGTTCGGTGCTGATCACCGATAGCGAAGACCTAGCCGCGGGCGTGCAGAACGAGCTTGATAAGCGTGTGCCCTTGACCGAACACGTCGAGCGGATGTCGATCTCGCTGACCGGACGTCAATCCGGCATCATCCTCACGGACGGATTGGACCAGTCCGTTGACGCGGCGAACGCCTATGCCGCGGAGCACCTGGAGATTCAAACCGCGGACGCGGATGCCGTCGTGCCGAGGATCAAGAACGCCGGCGCCATCTTCCGCGGGCCGTATTCTCCGGTGCCGCTCGGCGATTACATGTCGGGGTCGAACCATGTGCTGCCCACCGGCGGCACGGCTCGTTTCGACGCCGGACTCGGCGTGCACACCTTCATGAAGCCGGTTGAGGTCATCGAATATGATAAGCGCGGGCTGAAGGCCATCGCGGCCAGGATCTACGCCTTCGCGGTGAGCGAGGATCTGCCGGCCCACGGCGAATGCGTCCTCACACGATTCATCGATAACCCATATGACAAGGCGGGCGTGAAGGCCCAGGAGAAGAAAGCCGGTCTGCGTTGAGCGACTCCACGGATATGACGATTCCTTCCACGTTGCCGTTACGTGACGATCTGGTAGGCGAGGAGCCATACGGCGCCCCGCAGCTTGATGTGCCGGTATGCCTCAACGTGAACGAAAACCCGTATCCGCTGGATGATGCCGTCGCCGATGCCATCGCGCGTAGGGTGCGGCGGATAGCCCCGCAGCTCAACCGTTACCCGGACCGCGACCATGAGACCTTGCGTCGGGCATTCTGCGATTACCTGGCCCGGGAGTCGCATACGCGACTGGACGTGAGCCAGCTGTGGGGCGCCAACGGTTCGAATGAGATTATGCTGCAGCTGTTCCAGGCCTTCGGCGGCCCGGGGCGGAGCGCCTTGGGTGCCGATCCGACCTACTCGATGTATCCCGAGTATGCGCGTGACACGTTTACCTTGTGGCATACAGCCCATCGCCGGGCCGACTTCTCACTGGATGTCGATCGGCTTGTCGCCGCCATGCGCGAGACCGGTCCCGCGATCGTGATGCTGACGAGCCCGAACAACCCGACGGGCACGATGCTGCCGATGGACCAGCTCACACGCGTGCTTGAGGCATGCGACGAGATCGGCGTTCAGGGCAGCACGCGTGACGTTCATCCGATCGTCGTCGTCGATGAGGCCTATGCGGAGTTCCGCAATCCCGGCACCGCCTCGGCGGTGTCACTGGTCGAGCGCTATCCCAACCTTGCGGTCAGCCGCACCATGAGCAAGGCCTTCGCTTTCGCGGGTGCCCGCGTGGGATACATCGCCGCGAATCCGGGCATCATCGACTGCCTGCGTATCGTACGCATGCCCTATCATCTCTCCGCCATAACCCAGGCCGCGGCCTTGGCGGCGTTCGAGCATACGGATGAACAGCTCGCACGAGTCCAGCAGCTGCGCGACACGCGTGCGGCGACCGCGACATGGCTGCGCTCGCAGACGTATCACGATGAGCCGCTGGCCGTGGCGGACTCTGCCTCGAACTTCTTGCTGTTCGGCGGTCATTTCGACGACCGTGAGCGGATATTCAACGAGTTGCTTTCCCGTGGCGTTTTGATTCGTGTGGTCGGCCCCGAGGGCTGGCTGCGTGTCTGCATGGGTACCGAGCAGGAGATGAAGACATTCCGCAGGGCGCTTGGCGAGGTGCTGTCGATCGTCGAGTGATGCGAAGCGACCCGTCGAATTCGTATGCCATGGACGAGCATGCCACGCGACGGCCGATTTACGGTTACAGTAGGCATCAGTGTTCTCGCGTCGCTGTGCGCGAATATGAACACACCGACGGGCAAGGAGTGAAATGGCACGTACCGCAACGATCGTTCGCAAGACCAGCGAGTCGAGTGTCGAACTGAGCTTGGACCTCGATGGCACCGGGATCACCGATATCGATACCTCGGTGCCGTTTTTTAATCATATGATGACGGCTTTGGGCAAACATTCGCTGATCGACTTGACCATCAAGGCCAGCGGCGACACGGATATCGACGTACATCACACCGTCGAGGACGTGGCCATCGTCTTCGGCGAGGCCCTCAAGCAGGCGCTCGGTGACAAGCGCGGCATCCGCCGTTTCGCCGATGCCACGGTGCCGTTGGACGAGGCGTTGGCCATCGCCGTGGTGGATATCTCCGGGCGTCCATACGCGGTGTGCACCGGGGAACCCGAAGGGTTCGAATACGCCATGATCGGTGGGCATTTCACCGGGGCGCTGGTGCGGCACGTGATGGAATCCATTGCTCTGCATGCCGACATCTGCCTGCACCTGCGACTGTTGGCGGGCCGCGATCCGCATCATATCGCCGAAGCGGAGTTCAAGGCCCTGGCTCGCGCTCTGAGATTCGCCGTCGAGCCCGACCCCAGGGTAACAGGCATCCCCAGCACCAAAGGAGCGCTCTGATGCGTGATGACGATGACGTGTCTTCGGCCGGACAGGTTCCGGGAAACAGCGGGCGGGGTGGCACCGGAGCGGGCGGCGACGACAACGCGACCGGCGGTGGCGGTACGGATGATAACGGGAATGCCGATGATCTGCATTTTACCGATGCCGAGCTTGACGCCGCGCTGACGGATTTTGAGCAAGAGACGCACAACGATCAGGTTCCGCAGGGCGCGTCGCAGGACGGCACGGATGATGCCCATCATGGGTTCGACAATGAGCTGCAGGAACTCATCGGCAATAAGGCAAAATCGGCCGTGATGGTCACGCGACTGGCCTCGGCCGACCTGCTGGCCGCATTCTGCCAGATAGCGGATATCGCCGCCCAGTGCGTGGCCTCCGACCAAGGAGCCGTGGCCGTGTTGAAAACCATGAATGGCGATGCCCCGGAGTCGGCCGCGCGCGATCTGACCACGGTTATCGCAGGCATGAGCACGGTGCTCGCCGTCAATCGTGCCGACAAGGTCGAGGCCACGATCTATCTACAGGGACAGCCGGGTGAGCATATCGCCCCGCCGATCCTGTTTGCTTCCTCGCCGTCCTTCGTCGAGGATCTGATGCTTGGCATGAGCAATCTCGACGATCTCAAGGCGACCGGCCTCCATGTCGTGGATTCGGCAGGCCTGGACCATGACGGTGCTATGGCGGTCATCGCCAAACACACGCGGTTCGGTCGCGGTTCGTCACATATTCAGTAGCCGCGCGTGGTTTGCAACATGCGGTGCGGTCGAGTGACGGATGGCTGTGCAGATGTCGTTGAGATACCCGCTCGAATTCGGCCCGTACAATCTGGAAATGTCGGTCTATACAATGGTGACGTGCCGGCATTGATAACGAACATGTACCGCCACCTTGGTGAGTGCTTGATACCCGGCAAGACGCCCGTCGATATGAAGGAGTTCGTATGACCTCGGTGGTGGTATTCGATTATGGATTTGGCAACGTACGCTCGATGATGCGTGCCCTGATGAACATCGGCCTCGACGTGACGCTGACCTCCGACCATCACCAGGCCATGGAGGCCGATGGGCTGGTCGTGCCCGGCGTAGGCGCGTTCGAGGCATGCATGAAGGGACTGAACCAGGTAGGCGGGGCACAGGTGATCGTCGATCGACTCGCGGCTGGGCGTCCGGTGCTGGGCGTGTGCGTTGGAGAGCAGATCATGTTCGCAGCAGGCAGTGAACACGGTGCGAGCACGGCGGGTCTTGGATTGATTGGGGGAGAGGTCACGTTGCTTGACGCCGATGTCGTTCCTCATATGGGATGGAACACGGTGGAGGATGCGCCGCACAGCGTATTGTTGCGGGGTTTGGCCGGCGAACGGTTCTATTTCGTGCATTCCTACGCCGCCCAGCGGCTCGATCCGGCCACGGCACGGGTCGCTCCAGCCGGCGTCGCCGATGAACCGGAATGTGTCACATGGTGTCATTACGGGCGTAGCCGCTTCGTGGCCGCTTATGAACGCGGCGCGCTGTCGGCCACGCAATTCCATCCTGAGAAATCGGCGCAGGCGGGTGCGCGATTGCTGCGCAACTGGGTGTCCACGTTTCCCGCGGCATGATGCACGGTCGACACGGCGCGGGGATGTCCGCCATATGGCGCGCCGATAGCCGTGTCAGATCGTGTCGAATAGTGTCGAATAGTGTCGAATAGTGCCAGATCGGTACCTCGAATGAAAGGACCAGACATGCTTACCTTGCTCCCCGCCGTCGATGTCCGAGACGGCAAGGCCGTCAGATTACGTCAGGGCGCCTCCGGCTCGGAAACCGATTACGGCAGTCCGCTTGAAGCCGCGCGAACATGGGTGGAGGCGGGGGCGTCTTGGATTCACTTGGTCGATCTCGACGCGGCCTTCGGTACCGGCGATAACCGTGCGCAGCTCAGTGCCATCGCTAAGGAATTAGGCGGGCGTGTGCATATCGAGATGAGCGGCGGCGTGCGGGATGACGACAGTCTTGAGGCGGCGTTGCAGGCTGGCGCGGCGCGAGTCAATATCGGCACGGCGGCGTTGGAGAATCCACGCTGGACCGCCCGGGCCATTCAACGCCATGGGGATCGCGTCGCCGTCGGGCTGGACGTGCGCGGTCATACGCTCGCCGCACGGGGCTGGGTCAGGCAGGGGGGCGATCTGTTTGAGACCATGGCCATGCTCGACGACGCGGGATGCTCTCGGTACGTCGTTACCGACGTCGCACGCGACGGGATGATGACCGGGCCGAATATCGCACTGCTGCGCGAGGTCGCGGAACGCACGAACGCCAAGGTAACGGCTTCGGGGGGCATCAGCTCCCTGAAGGATCTCATCGCCATTGCGGCGTTGGAACCTCTCGGTGTGGATGGTGCGATCCTGGGGAAGTCGTTGTATGCGAAGGCGTTCACGCTCGCCCAGGCCCTGCGTGTCGCGCGTGGTGAAGACCCGAATGAGCCGATCATGCGCTCCTAGGTCCTCAGGCGGAGCCCTATGTCCGGATTCGTCTGATCGCGGATGTCGTGGTGCAGGGCGCGATCGAGTGTAACTGGGCGGAACTGGACGTGACCGAGCGCAACACGCCCACGTCGTGTTAACTGCATGTAATAATCGCGTGGGAGCATGGATGTCATGGATAAACAGCAAGAGTATGCCCTGCGCGCGGTTGAGGAACGCGACGTGCGTTTCATTCGGTTGTGGTTCACCGATGTGCTGGGGACGTTGAAGTCCGTGGCGATCGCGCCGGCCGAATTGGAATCGGCGTTCGAGGAAGGGCTGGGTTTCGACGGCTCGGCCATCGAAGGCATGACGCGCATATCGGAAGATGACATGATCGTCCAGCCCGACCCCTCCACCTTCCAGATTTTGCCCTGGCGAGATGGTCCTCAGGGCACCGCCCGCATGTTCTGCGACATTCTGACGCCCGATGGCGAACCTTCGCTGGGCGATCCGAGGCATGTGTTGAAAAACACCCTGTCCAAGGCCAAGGAGAAGGGCTTCACCTTCTATGTCCATCCCGAAATAGAGTTCTATCTCTTCGAGCAGCAGGACGATTGGTCCAAGGCACCCACTCCCATCGACGAAGGCGGATACTTCGATCACGTCCCGCGCAGCCCGGGCATGGACTTTCGGCGTGCGGCGGTCAACATGCTCGAGCAGATGGGCATTTCGGTCGAATATTCGCATCACGAAAGCGGCCCCGGTCAGAACGAGATCGATCTGCGCTACGCCGACGCGCTCGCGACCGCCGACAACATCATGACCTTCCGCACCGTCATCAAGGAGATAGGCCTGGAACGTGGGGTTCATGCCAGCTTCATGCCCAAGCCGTTGACCGATCAGCCCGGTTCGGGCATGCATACGCATCTGAGCCTGTTCGAGGGCGATGAGAACGCCTTCTATGAGGCCGGTCAGGAATTCAACATGTCCCTGATCGCCCGGCAGTTCGCGGCAGGCATCCTGTTCCACGCCGCCGAGATCAGCGCGGTGACCGATCAGTACGTCAACTCCTATAAGCGTCTGTGGGGCGGTAACGAGGCGCCGAGCTACATCTGCTGGGGGCACAACAATCGCTCCGCCCTCCTTCGCATCCCGCAGTACAAGCCAGGCAAGGGCAATTCGGCGAGGATGGAGTTCCGCGCCCTCGATCCGGTGGCGAACCCCTATCTGGCGTATTCGGTGTTGTTGGCAGCCGGTCTCGATGGCGTCGAGCAGCAGCTTACGCTGGGTGAGCCCACGAGTGATGACGTGTGGGAGCTGACCGACGCCGAACGTAAGGCGATGGGCATTCAGCCGCTGCCCGAGTCGTTGGACGAGGCTCTGCGCGTGATGGAGAAGTCCGATTTCGTTGCAGGGGTGTTGGGCGAGCACGCCTTCGAGTACTTCCTGCGCAACAAACGCAAGGAATGGGACGACTATCGTCGGCAGGTCACCGCGTATGAATTGGAGAAGTTCCTGCCGCGACTCTGATCTGCGGAACGTCCATCAGCCTCTGGTGTTGCCGAACCACTGACTGTAGATGATCGAGAAGTTGCGATTGCCGTAGCTCGAGCATGAGTCGCCCTCGCCGCCATTGGCGCGCAGCGCCGCGATATTGGGTTGGTACGGCGTGTAGATGTACAGCAGCACCGTGGCCTCGTTGACGATATAGACGTCCGAACCGCCGCATGAGCCGTTGGGGCTGTAAGCGACATGGCTCAGCGTGGCCGCATGGTAGGCATACTCGCCGCCGTGATGCCGATAGTACTGGTACCGGCGTGCGGCGCCATAGACCTGATTGAAGAATCCGGCATACGTCTGGTCGCAGCCGGCGGTATCAGGACAGCTTAGGCCCAAGGCCGTTTGGTATTGGCTGTCGGTGGCGTCGGTGGCGCTGACCAGATGCTGCTCCTTTTGCAACATGACCAGAAGGACCTTCTGACTGATGCCGCATGCGCGGGCCGATTTGTCGATGATGCTCGCAGCGCTCTCCCTGCCGCTGGACCGATAGGCCGCACACAGGTCGTCGGCCTTGTGCGAGGCCGTGCCGAACGTCATGGACTTCAAACAGTGCGAGCCGGTGCACGCCGCTCCTCGCGCGTTGAGGAACGATTGGATCTCCGCGGCGCTCATCGCGTCGGAATTGAAGAATTTGGCGTCCGAGATGATTTCGCCGGGATTGAAATCGTATTCACGCTGCATGAGTTGCTGGTTGGTTTTCGCGGTGCCTATGCGGGTCTCCCACTGCACCAGACGGATGGCTCCCATGATGAGCGCCATCGCGCAGATCGCGGCGACAAGCATACCCAGGGCGGTGCCGACGCGAGCGAATACGCCGGCCTTACCCCACCATGTTGTTATTCGTCGGTGCAGGCTTCGACGATATCGTCTACGCGTCATTCGGCCATTGTAGGTCCATCGGCCGCCATGAACTTGCGCATCCGCTGTAGACTCACCGGATGGGGAGTGCCCAGTTCCTGCGCCCACAGGGAAACGTAGAACTCCTCGAGCATCCAGCGCAGCCTGACGTCCATGATATGCGCGTGTTCATGACGAGGTCCCGCGGGCTCGCCGACGGCCCGGGTGTGGAATTTCGCGACCATGTCCCGCGCCTCCTGCGCTTGCCAAGCCCAACGGACGTCGCGGTCCTTGTCGATTTTCGCCTTCTGGAGGCGCAGCAGGTCGGCATGCAGATACCGATCCATCGAACGCAACGCCTCCGGGGGAACCTCGCCGATGAACCCCGTGCATACCAAGGCGTCGATATGGGTGCGAATGGACTGCAACACCGAGAGCAGGGGCAGATCGGCGGGGCCCGAAACCGCTTTATCCACCTGCGCGTACCGTTTGAGTATCGCGATGACGTCGTGACTGACGTCATAGACCGTGTCCTCGTATATCTGGGCGACGTCGGCGACCGCCTGTGCCAGTTCACGGTCGTCGCCGAGCTGGTCTACGGCGGGCAACAGACGTTTGACGGCAGCCAGCTGCAGGTCGGCCACCAGTTTTTTCGTCGAGGAGTAGGGGGCGGCCGCGAGCATGAGCGCCTCGGCGCCCAGCCATCTCGACGAGATGCGTTCGACGGGCAGCTGCAGCTGCATGAGACATCCATGCCAGAGGATCTCCGACCGGGGCCGCGTCGTGGCTCCCGCCCGGTGCAGAAGGTTCGCCTGATGAACCAGATCGCCGCGTTCCTGTGCGTCATGTGCCTGATTGCGGACCACCCGCTGTGCGGATTCCTGAGCCAGATCGGCGAGCTGGCGTTGCAGGGCGGTCAGTGATTTGCCCGTGGCCAGTATCTTGGTCGCCACCGGTTTGCCCGTGGTGCCTCGGCGCTGATGGCCATGGGTGTTCGGCTCGGACCGTTCGATGCTGAAGGTCAATCGTAGATAGGATGGCAGCTTGTCCCACTGCTGTTCGTCGAAGACCCCCGGGTGAATCTGCGCCCCGACGACCTCGATGGCCGCCTGCGTGAAGACGCGTGGGAACGACGGCCATGCGGCGCTTTGCGTGTCTTCGTTGGTGGGGGGCAGCGTGGCCTGCCGCTCGTCTCCCGAACCCGGCAGCAGGGGGTACCGGGTGTGCAGGAAGGCGCTGATGGCATGTGCCGTGTCGGGGGCGGGGACGAACTGGACGCGCAGCGCCTTGGGCAGCGATTTGATGACGGCGATGATCAGCTCGTCGAGCAGCCCGGGCACGTTCCAGGTGAACTGTTCCGGGGTGAGCCTGGACAGCGCATCGAGCGGAACGTGCACGGTGACGCCGTCCGCAGGATCATGCGGATCATAGATATAGCTCAGGCGCAACGCGAAGGTGGCGCCGTCGGTACCCAGTGCGTACCAATGGTCCGGATAGTCCTCGAGACTCACGCTTTCGGCGCTGCGCAGCCGGTCGACCTTGTCCGGATCGAAATCCAACAGCGTGGGATGTTGGTCGTGCTCGTGTTTCCACCATCGAGCCAGATCCGCCAACGACGTCACATCCGTGGGGATGACGTCGTTGTAGAAATCGAAGAGATCCTCGTCGCTGACCGTTTCGGCGATCTGTCGGGTGCGGTTGGCATCCTCGGACGCCGATTCGAGCACGCCGCGGTTGCGTTCGACAAACGCGTCGTAGGAGAACCGCTGCTGGACGTCTCCCTCGACCAGACCCTGTCGGATAAGGAAGTCGCGCGCCTCGAGCGGATTGATGCGTCCCCACTGGACCATACGTTCTTGGACGATCGGCAGACCGTAGAGCAGCACCTTGGCGGATGCGACGGCGGAACCGCGCGACGCGGACCAATGGGGCTCGGCATAGGTGGTTCGGGTCAGCGAGCCCGCCAAAGGCTCGGCCCATGCCGGATCGATCTGAGCGCAGTATCGTGCCCACAGTCGTGAGGTCTCCACCAGTTCGGTGGACATCACCCAAGGCGGAGTCGTCTTGGCAACGCTGGAGGCGGGGAAGATGGCGAAACGCATGCCGCGGGGGCCCTGATATTCGTTGTTTGAGGTCTTGGCGGCCCGTTTCATCGCTCGAGCCTTGGCGGCACCCCTCAACCCGGCGAAATCGGACGCCTTGGCCTCGTGCACGGTCTGCATGCCCAACATGGAAAGCAGTCCGGCGAGCATCGATGTGTGGATGCCTTGCGCATCCCAGGAGCAGCACAGGCTGTGGGCCGACTGCTGGTTGATCGGCAGCGTGCGAACCTCGGGGGAGGGGCGCGAAATCGGAGTGGTCTGGCCTACCTTGTAGCGGGCGGCGCGGCAGACGTCACCGAGCTGTTCGACCAGATCTCGCCATTGGCGCAGCCTGATCCAGCTGAAGTATTCGGTTTTGCAGATGCGCCGCAACGACGCGTTGCTGGCCTGACCTTCGGCTTGGAATATGCGATCCCAGATGTTGAGAGCGGTGAGGAAATCGCTGGTCGGGTCGCTGTAGCGGTTGTGGATGCGGTCCGCGTCCTCGCGCTTGTCGTCCGGGCGCTCGCGAGGATCCTGCAGGCTCAGGAAGGCGACGATGACGATCACCGCGGCGAGGGTATTGGGCGTCGTGGCATGGGCGGCTTCGATGATCATGCGCCCCAGCCTGATGTCGATGGGAATTCTCGACAACTGACGTCCGATCGGGGTCAGCGCCACCTCGCCGTGGTGACGTGAGATGGCCTTGAGCTCGATGAGTTCGTTGAACCCGTCCGCGACCGATCTCATGTCCGGTGGATCGATGAAACCGAAGCGCGTGACGTCCTCGCTGGTGTGGGCCACGCCGACCGAAAGCATATGCAGAACGACCGCGCCCAAGGAAGTTCGCAGGATCTCCGGTTCGGTGAAGCGCGGGCGTGTCTCGTAGTCGTCGAAGGCATAGAGCCGGATGGCGATGCCGTCGGCGATACGCCCGCAGCGGCCCGAGCGTTGGTCGGCGCTGGCCTGCGAGATGGGTTCGATGGGCAGACGCTGGACCTTGGCGGTTTTGGAATATCGTGAAATGCGGGCCATGCCGGGGTCCACGACGTATCGAATCCCCGGAACCGTCAACGAGGTCTCGGCGACGTTGGTGGCAATGACGATGCGCTGACGGCCGTGATGTTCGAAGACGCGGTGCTGTTCTTTGGCCGACAGCCGCGCGTACAGCGGGACGATCTCGATGGCGTCCGGGCGGCGCATGTCATCGGCGCGTGGACCGAAATGGTGGCTCAGCGCATGTTCGAATTCATGGATGTCGCGCTCGCCGGAAGCGAAGACGAGAATATCGCGTGGACCACGCTCGTGGCCCGAATGGATCACCAACTCGCTGCAGGCCCTGGCCACGGCATGGGCGACGTCCTCCTGCGTGGCATGCTCGGCGAAATCCTCGGGGTCTTCGATGTGATCGTCATTGAACCCGGGGACATGATGCATCAGCGCGGGTGCGGAGCCCAACGGTTCGTACACGATTTGCACGGGGTAGGTTCGTCCCGAAACCTCGATCACCGGGACCTTGGTGTGTAGGGCGTGTTCGAAATGCTCCTTGAATTTCACCGAATCGATGGTCGCGGAGGTGATGATGAGCTTGAGATCGTGGCGTTTTGGAAGCAACGAGGTGAGATATCCCAACAGAAAATCAATGTTGAGACTGCGTTCATGCGCCTCGTCGATGATGATGGTGTCATAGTGACTCAGCGTCGGATCGCGTTGGATCTGCGCGAGTAGAATACCGTCCGTCACCACCCGCAGGCGTGTGTCGGGTGAACTGGTATCGGTGAACCGGACCTGGAAACCCACCTCCTTGCCGAGTTGCACGTCCATCTCCTCGGCGATGCGTTCGGCGACGGTGCGCGCGGCGAGGCGGCGTGGCTGAGTGTGAACGATCTGGCGGCCGTGGGAGCCCCGACCCATCTCCAACACGATCTTAGGAATCTGGGTGGTTTTCCCCGATCCGGTCTGTCCGGATACGATCACGACCTGCGATGATGCGACGGCTGCCGCGATCTGGTCATGGGCGGCGCTGATCGGCAGCTCCGAAGGATAGTGGAATCTCATGCGTGACGCCGCACTTCGATCACGCGATAGCCTTTAGAGCTGGCGTATTTGCCGACGTCGAACGACGAGCCGAGCCGGGCGGCGAGCCAGGGGATCAAGGAATCGGCGCCCAGATTGCGCTGAACCACCAGATAGGCGCCGCCGTCGGGGGCCAGCCTGGGCAGCCAGGTCATGAGCAGATCGTGCAGGGCCTCCTTGCCGACGCGGATCGGAGGATTGGACCAGATGGTGTCGAATTGAATATCGGTTGGAATCATGCCGGCGGTGCCCGCATGGATTCGGGCGAGTGCGCAGGTCTGCGCATTGGCCCGAGTCAGCTCCACGGCACGTTCGTTGACATCCAGCGCCCAGATATCCGCCTCGGGGGATTCGAATCCCATCGCCAGCGCGATCGGGCCCCACCCACACCCCAGATCAAGCAGGTTGCCGATTCTGCTGGGCGCGGGAGCATGGCGCAGCAGCACCGAGGTGCCAAGGTCCACACGGTTGCCGGAGAAGACGCCGTTGGAGACCTGCACGTCGGCTTCGTGGCCGCGCAGACGCACATGCAAGGTCCGTCGTTCGTCGGGGGATGAGGGATTGGCCGCGAAGTACTGTTCGCCCCGTCCGTTCTGTGCAGCGGCGATCGGCCCCGTTTGCAATCCATTATGCATCGTTGCCACGGTGTGTCCCTTCCTCCTGCCGCGAAGTGCGGCATCTTGTCGTACAAAACGATGATAATGGATAACCGTAACTCAATCTGAAGAGGTGTTCTTGACCCAACAGTTCGATATCGATCATCGAGACGGCGAGCGGCAGACGACCGGCGTGCTTGCCGATCACTCCGAGGTGCTGCTCGACCAGTCCAATGGTATTCCCACCAACGACAGCGCCGACGAAGAATGGGCTGAGCGCGAATCGCGCAATGAGCTGCGTCACGTCGTCGGGCTAGGCGAGATGCAGGATGTCTCCGATGTGGAATACCGCCAGGTTCGTCTGGAACGTGTGGTGTTGGTTGGTGTTTGGTCCAACCGTTCGAGCACGCTCAGCGAAGCCGAGGAATCGTTGCGTGAGCTTGCCGCCTTGGCTCAGACAGCCGGCGCCGATGTGCGTGACGGCGTGTTGCAGCATCGTTTCAAGCCCGATGCGGCGACCTACGTGGGCTCCGGAAAGGCTCGCGAGATCGCCGGAATCGTGGCGCAGCAGGAGGCGGACACCATCGTCGTCGACGACGATCTGGCTCCGAGCCAACGTCGCGCCTTGGAGGATATGACCAAGGTCAAGGTCGTGGACCGCACCGCCGTGATTCTTGATATCTTCGCGCAGCATGCCACCAGTCGTGAGGGAAAGGCGCAGGTTGAGTTGGCGCAGCTCGAGTATATGCTGCCGCGTCTGCGCGGTTGGGGTGCGGCGCTGTCGAGGCAGGCCGGCGGGCGAGCTGCCGGCGTGGATGCCGGCATCGGTTCGCGTGGCCCCGGAGAGACGCAGATAGAGCTGGACAGGCGCGTGATTCGTACCAGAATCGCGCGGTTGCGTCGACAGATCGCCCATATGGCACCCGCCCGGGAAATCAAACGCGGGGCGCGTCGCCGCTTCGGTTTGCCGACCATAGCCGTGGTGGGATATACGAATGCCGGCAAATCCTCGCTGATCAATCGACTCACCGGTTCCACCGAATTGGTGGAGAACGCGTTGTTCGCCACGCTCGACACCGCCGTGCGCTCGACGAATACCGCCGATGGCAGGCGTTACGCCTACGTCGATACCGTCGGGTTCGTCAGACGATTGCCGACCCAGCTGATCGAGGCGTTCAAATCGACATTGGAGGAGGTCGGCGAGGCCGACCTCCTCGTGCACGTGGTCGACGCGTCGCACGCCGATCCATCGGCGCAGATCGATGCGGTGAATGAGGTGTTGGAGGGTATCGACCACATCGCGGACATTCCCCGAGTGTTGGTGCTCAACAAAATCGATCATTGCGATGCCCAACAACGCCAACGGTTGTCCGCGCTCAATCCGCGCGCGCATCTCGTCTCATCGCTGAACGGCGAGGGGATCGAATCGTTGCGTGATGCGATCGAAACGCTTCTGCCCGAGCCGCGCGTCCGGGTGGAGGCGGTGCTGCCATACGATCAGGGATCGCTGATCGAAAAGATTCGGCGGTACGGCAAGCCGGAGACGATCGACTACCGTAACGATGGGATTCGAGTCGTTGCCAGGGTCGACGATCGGTTGGCGGCTGCGGTCGTTCGGGAGGCCATCGACTGACCTCGTCCGCGTTCCTCGCGTTGTCCGGTATCGCCAGATACTGCGCATCATGCGACGCCGAGCAGATTCCGGGTATCCGGATGCCGGAGGCGTCGGTCTGCCCCCGTGCGTGCGTTGCCAAAGTGGGACGATTCGCGTCACCGGCGTCCGCGGTGGTGGTCGACGTCAGACTCTGTGCATACCATGGAGCTGCACCTGATACACGCCCGCGATCTGTGGGCGCAGAGAAGAGAGGCTCATTTTTATGGTGAATTCCACGAACAAACCTACGAAACTTGCCATTATCGGGGCGGGCGCCGTAGGGTCGACCCTTGCCTTTGCCGCGGCGCAACGCGGAGTGGCGCGTGAGATCGTGCTGCAAGATATCGCTAAGGAACGTGTCGAGGCCGAGGTCCTCGATATGCAGCACGGCTCCAGCTTCTACCCGGAGGTCACCATCGACGGGTCCGATGATGTGGAGATCTGCCGCGATGCCGATATGGTGGTCATCACTGCGGGCGCTCGGCAGAAACCGGGACAGTCGCGGCTTGATCTGGCAGGTGCCACGCTGCGGATCATCAACTCCATCATCCCGAATGTCACGAAAGTGGCGCCCAACGCCATCTACATGCTCATCACCAATCCCGTGGATGTCGTCACCCGCGTTTCCATGAAGTTGTCCGGCATGCCGGCAAATCAGATGTTCGGCTCGGGGACCAATCTTGATTCCGCCCGTCTGCGTTATCTGATCGGTAAGCAGACAGGCGTGAATGTGAAGAACGTGCACGCCTACATAGCCGGCGAGCATGGCGATTCCGAGGTGCCGCTGTGGGCTTCGGCGACCATCGGCGGCGTTCCCATGTGCGAATGGAAGGAACTGCCGGGTCATGAGCCGCTCGACGCGGCCCGTCGCGAAGAGATCCATCAGGAAGTGAAGAACGCCGCCTACCGCATCATCAATGGCAAGGGCGCCACGAACTACGCCATCGCCATGTCCGGTGTCGACATCGTCGAGGCCATCCTCAGCGACACGAACAGGATTCTGCCGGTATCGTCGTATCTGGAGGACTTCCACGGCATTTCCGGCGTATGCATGTCCGTCCCGACCCTGCTCAATCGTTCCGGCGTCAACTCCCGGATTGCCACGCCCGTGTCGGACAAGGAGCTCGCCGCGTTGAAGCGTTCCGCCGAGACGTTGAAGGAAACGGCGGCGAAATTCGGCTTCTGATGGGATGATCGTTGCCGTGATGCAATGATGGGTGTGCTCGCTTTGCGGCGATTGCACCTTGTGCGCGCGACGAGTGAGGACAACAATGAATGCCATCCGTACCACGTGGTGATATGGGTGGCATTCGTGACCTGTGACCTGTGACCGTGAGCGGATCACGCTCGTCGCGCCGAATCCACGTTCGCGTCGTGATGAACCGCGGCGAGTCGGTGCCGGGGGTAGCTTCGGGAACAGGTGAAGGATTCGGCGCAAATGCGCTGATACGCTAATGAACCCGTGCCACATGGACGGCGTTGAGTATGGAGGAACAGCAGATGAGTCGCAAGCAGTCAGCATCGGCCAGGAAAGATATCAACCGGCGGCATCAGCGGCGGTTGACCATGACCTTGGCGTTGACGGGCACGGTTTTTCTCGCCGAGGTGCTCGGTGCGCTGATTACCGGATCCCTGGCGTTGTTGGTGGACGCCGGCCACATGCTCACCGACATCTCGGTGCTGGTGGCCTCGACGGTTACGGCGATTCTGATGCGCCGCAAGCCCGATAACACGAGGACATGGGGTTGGGCCAGGCTCGAGGTGCTCACGGCAGCGGGAGGCGCGGCGATTCTCCTCGTGGTCGGTATCTACGCATTGGTAGAGGCGGGGTTGCGGCTGTTCGGCGGGAAGGCCGATGGGGTCCACAGCATAGGATTGTTGTTCTTCTTCGGCATTTTGGGATTGACGGCCAATATCGGTTCCATCATGATCCTGCGCGCGTTCAGTTCCGACAACATGAACATGCGGGCGGCTTTCCTCGAGGTCATGAATGATGCCCTGGGGTCGGTGGCGGTCGTGGTCTCAGCCGTTGTGATGATGCTGACCGGCTGGTCCGGCTTCGATGCCGTGGCCGGTGCGATCATTGCGATATTGATGGTGCCGCGGGCGTTGAAGCTCCTGCATCATGCGGTTAACGTGTTACTGGAGGAGACCCCGCACGGTCTTGATCTCGACGAGGTTCGCCGGCATATGCAGGGCGTGGACCATGTCGTTGACGTTCATGATGTCCATGCCAGTACGGTGGCGACGGGCATGCCGATCTTGACCGCCCATGTCGTGGTGGAACGTGGATTGGATATGGAACAGGCGGGGAGGATCCTCAACGAGCTGCAGCGATGCCTGCGTGAGCATTTCGCCGTGTCGATCCCGCACACCACATTTCAACTGGAGCCCGAGGGGTATGCCTCTGCATCGGCGGAACAGCTCCATTCCTGAACGGTGCTCGACCGTGTTTGAGATCGCCGTGCCTATGATGCTCACGAACGCGATGTTCGTATTCGTGTTGTGCTGAATACGATTGTGCGGGGACTGCTATATTTTGCGCAGCACGGTGACGACTTTGCCCATGATCGTCGCGTAGGTGCCGTCGATCGGGGAGTAGGAAGGGTTATGCGGCATAAGCCAGACATGGCCGTCATCGTTGCGCAAGGTCTTCACCGTGGCCTCATCGTCCAGCAACGCGGCCACGATATCCCCGTTGACGGCCGTGTTCTGTCTCCGGACGACGACGAAATCGCCATCGCATATGGCCGCATCGATCATTGAATCGCCGTGCACCTCGAGCATGAACAGTTCGCCCGACCCGGTGAGTCGCTCGGGAAGGCGCATGACATCCTCGACATGCTGTTCGGCCGTGATGGGAGTTCCCGCCGCGATACGACCGACCAACGGGACGTCGCGAGAGGACGATATGGATTCTGATTCTTCGCCCGAGATGGGGAAACGCAGGATCTCGGCGTGTGTCACCCCGACCGACGACGAGGTGCCGACGGATCGATCGTCATCCTCGGTGTCGTGCGCCCCATTGATCGTGGCGGCGGTTCCCGACGCGTCCGCCCCCTCGTTCTGCACCCCTTGCGAAGCGGCGCCATTGTCGTCGACGAGCTCGATGGCCCTGCCCTTGTTGGCGTTCATACGGATGAACCCTTTGTCCTCGAGCACCTGGAGCTGATGTTTGACGGAGGAGGGGCTTCTCAGACCCGCCTCCTTGCCGATCTCACGGAACGAGGGCACGAATCCAAATCGTGAGAGATGACTGCGGATGGCCGCAAGCACTTTGATCTGCCGGTCGCTCAGCGGCGCCGGCGTAGATTCGTCATCGCGTTTCGGGGTGAACGGTATCGTGCTCATGGCGGACTCCTTGCAGTAGATGACTTCAAGCATAACGTGGAAATCATGTGAAATCAAACATCTGTTCGATTCTCCTCTTGATAAGGTCGAACATCTGTGCCATAATCAAACATATGTTCGATAGAACATTTGTTCGAAGGAGTGGTGAGGATGACTGCTGTAATGCCTGTGAGGACTGGATCCAGAACCGGTCTCGTACGTTCCCACGATTCATATGCCATCTGCCTGCGTGATCGCAGAATGAATGTCGGCAGCGGTGATGCTGAAGACATGGCACGACTCGAAGCCGTTGATATGATGAGTCGCCACCGCGTGCGTCAGCCCGCCGTCGGTGATCGTGGCGTGACCCACCGTACCTATGTCATGCGTAGGTTGATGGTGGTGCTGTTTGCCGCGGCCCTTGCATGGTCCGGCTGGAACATGATCGCCCCGCAGCATGCGCAGTCGGCGACCGGAGCGGTATCGGTCGTCGCCTACACGGTGCAGTCGGGGGATACATTGTGGTCATATGCGAGCGAAGTAACCCCGCGCGGCGGCGATGTATCCGAAACGGTCCATGAGCTTAAGGTCCTGAACAACCTGCAGTCCTCCGCTCTTCATCCGGGGCAGACTTTGCTGGTCCCTGCACAGTGACGTGGCTACGTGCTATCCATGTCCGTCGATGCATCCAACCCGCGGGTATGGCCTTATCCTTACGATGCGGCTATTCTTGTGCTCATGCACTGCCCGTTTTGTCAGAATCCCGATACGAAGGTCGTCGATACCCGTCTCAACGATGATGGTCATTCCATTCGAAGACGCCGTGAATGTCCGAAGTGTGGGCGCCGATTCACGACCCTGGAAACGACGATGTTGCTGGTGATGAAGCGTTCCGGCAACGTCGAGCCGTTTAACCTCGACAAGGTGATCTCCGGAGTTCGTAAGGCCTGTCAGGGAAGACCGATTCACGAGGACGATCTGAAGTTGCTTGGGCAAAAAGTCGAGGAGGATCTTCGTTCGCGCGGCCTGGCACAGGTGAAATCCGAAGATGTGGGACGGGCCATCCTCAAGCCGCTGCGCGATCTGGATGAGGTGGCCTACCTGCGCTTCGCCAGCGTATACCAGAATTTCTCGGGGCTTGGCGATTTTCAGCATGCCATTGACGAGCTCAAGCACGACGAGGCCTCCGGAGAGCGTCATGCCACCGACAGGCCCGAACGGGTGGATTAGCGCCGCACGTGCGGCGTAGCACGTGTGACGTCACACGAATGACGTCACACGAAAGAATCGGAACAGTGGGGTGGCTCTGCGGAGGCACTCTGCGCCATACGGCGTGGCGCGGCTCCGACGGGCAGCGCCACGCGGACGATGATTTTCTAGGCGATGACGTGAACGCGGATGGCGCCCTTGAACGAGCGGAGTTGTTGCAACGTGGCGGCATCCGGTTGTTCGGACACGTCGGTGACCACATACCCCAGTTCATCCTGCGTGCCCAGGGATTGCGCGGTGACGTTGATGTCACGCGCCCCAAGCACCCGGTTGACGTCGGCGAGGACGCCGGGCAGATTGGCATGCAGGTGTGTGATGCGCGCGGCGGATTTGCATGGGCCGAGCGTGATCTGCGGCAGGTTCACCGAAAGCATGGTCGAACCGCGGAACCAGTAATCCTCCAACCGCTGCGAGACGAAATGCCCGATTGATTCCTGGGCCTCCAGCGTCGAACCGCCGATATGCGGCGTGAGAATCGTATTGTCCGCCTGGGCCAATGCCGTAGTGAATGGGTCGCCGCTTTTCTTGGGTTCCGACGGGAACACGTCGACCGCGGCACCCGAGAGATGCCCGGAATTCAGATGGCGGCCGAGTGCGTCGAGATCTGCGACGAAGCCGCGTGACAGGTTGATGAAAATCGCGTTCTGCTTCATGCGAGCGAACTGATCTTCACCGAAGAACCCAATGTTCTCCGGTCGTCCGTCGACATGGATCGAAACGGCGTCGCTGACGGAGAGCAGATCGTTGAGACTGGCCATGCGCCTAGCGTTGCCCATGGCCAGCTTTTCCTCGATGTCATAGAACACCACGCTCATACCCAGCGCCTCGGCGACGACTGAGAGCTGTGAGCCGATATTGCCATAGCCAACGATACCCAGGGTCTTGCCGCGTACCTCATGCGATCCCTGGGCGCTTTTATCCCACAGGCCGTGGCGCATATGGTGGGTGTGCGCGGGGATACGGCGCAACAGGCAGATGATATCGCCGATGACGAGTTCAACGACGGAACGAGTGTTGGAATATGGCGCGTTGAACACGGCGATGCCATGATCTCCTGCGTAGGTCAGATCCACTTGGTTGGTACCGATGCAGAAGCAACCGATCGCGGAGAGGGTGGGCCTGGCGTCGATGACCTTCGCCGTGACGTTCGTCTTCGATCGAATACCGAGCAGATCGACGCCTTCCAGCGCGTCGATAAGCTCTTGCTCGCCTAACGCGCCTTTCATGGTGCGCACATCGAAACCGTGTTCACGCAAGGACTGCGCCGCGAAAGGGTGAATGTTCTCGAGAAGTAATGCAGTTGGCATACGTACATCCTAAAACGAAAGCTCGTCTTCGTCCCGGCGTGTCCGAACCACGATCAGTCGCTGTGTGGGTCGCGTCATGGATACATACAATTCGGATGCGGCCACGAGACGTGATGGGGACTCCTCGGCGATCATGCCCGGCTGAACGAGCAGCACGGCATCGAATTCCAAGCCTTTCACCGCATCGGTGTCGCACACCACGATCTGGCGGTCCCACGGGCTTTGGGCATCGAGCTGCGCGACGAAGGATGCGTCCAGATGTTGGCGCAATGCCGCCCGAACCAGCTCATGCGTACTCGTGAGCTGGGAGGCCGGCACGATAACCGCCACTCGTCCAGTGCCATCGTTGGCGGCGAAGGCATGCGCCAATCGGATCACAGCCTCGACGACGGCGGCCTTGAGATCGTGGGAATCGCGCACGACGATGCGCTCCACGGCATCGGGCACCGCCCGTACCGCGTTGAGCGTGGAGATGTAGAGCCCCTCCTGCGTGGCCAGATCCGCGGCCAGCATGGAGACCTCCTGGGGATTGCGGTAGTTGATGGTCAGTTCGTTGAGATCCCAACGTTGTGGACCGAACAACGCGTTCATGGTGGTTTCCCATCGGCGCGTTCCACCGAGAGCCGAGGTCTGGGCCACATCGCCGACGATGGTGAACGAGCGTGAGGGGCAACGGCGCAGCAGCATTCTCCAGTCCATGGCGGTGAGTTCCTGCGCCTCGTCGACGACGATGTGGCCATAGGTCCATTCACGGTCGGCGGCCGCACGCTGCGCGGTCAGTTCACCTGAATTGTCGTTCATCGCATCCAGCAGGGTCTGCGAATTGACGATTCCCGTTCCGATGCCGGCCTGCGCGAGGGTGTCCTTGGCGAACTGCTCGTCGGCGCTTCGTTTGGAGGCCAGGGCCGCCTGTCGTGCGACGTCTTTGGGATCGGGCCCCAGCATCTCCATCGCATCGTCCAACAGTGCGATATCCGATCTTGTCATCGAGGATTCGCGTGGGCGCATCAGCGATTGAATATCCGTCTCGCTCAACCATGGAGCAAAACGCCGTAGTTGCCGTGGTTTGCTGAGTAACTGAGAGACCAGCCAGATCGCGGTCATCGGAAGCCATGCGAGATTGAGCGTGCGACGGATGTCGTCGTTCATGCGCAGCTGGAGCGTGACGTCCGACAATTCCGCCTGCTCTGGGGTATAGTCAAGACGTTCCACGTAGCGGTTGCGCATCGCGCCGAGCATGCTCCTGACGAAGGTCTCCCGCGCCTTGTTATGCGGCTGACGGGTACGGTGCGCATCGGTGAGCGCCTGTTCGACGTCGACGCGGAGCATGGGTACCTCGATGCCGTTGATCCGCATGCTGGGCAGCATGGATGGCACCCGTTCCCGAGCCGCTATGGCGCTGGCGAGCGCGGCGTGCATGCGGCGATCGCCCTTGAGTTTGGCGTTGTACGGCGTATCGCTCCCGGTGGCGCTGATGCGGGGGATGAGGTCGGCGATGGTGCGGCTGACCACTCCGGTTTCCCCCAACGAGGGCAGTACCTGGTCGATGTAGTGCAGGAAGGCGCTGCTGGGCCCGACGACCAGGACCCCGGAATTGTTCAGCTTCCGGCGATGCGTGTACAAGAGGTAGGCCGCTCGGTGCAGGGCGACGGCGGTCTTCCCGGTTCCCGGTCCTCCCTGGACCACGATCGTGCGGTCCAATGGCGCGCGGATGATGCGGTCCTGCTCTGCCTGAATCGTCGCCACGATATCGGTCATCTTACCGGTGCGGCGCGAACCCAACGAAGCGAGCAGGGCGCCCTCTCCGGTCAGCGTACCGGCATCGCTGGCCTGACCGACCCGCGCGGAGTGGATATCGAGGACCTCGTCTTCGATGCTGGTTACTTCACGAAAATTCAGGGTGATATGCCGACGCATCACGATGTCGCCGTGGTTGGACGCGGTCGCCTCGTAGAACGGTCGGGCGGCATCCGCGCGCCAATCGGTGAGCATCGGCTCGTGACGGTCGTCGGACATGCCGATGCGACCGATATATCGTCGGTTGCCCTGGGTGTCGTCAAGGCGGCCGAAGACCAGTCTGTCCTCGACGGCGCGCAATTGCGCCAGTCGGTCCTCGTACAGGGTGGCGAACGAATCTCGTTCCGTGCGTTGGGTCGGTGAGCCGTGCGAACCAGCCGCTCGCACCGTGCTCAGCCTGTTCTTCGTCTGACTGCGCAAGGCGTCAAGACGTGAGTAAGCCCGGTCAACCATCTGCTGTTCTTCATGGAGCTGGGAAGAGTAACTCGACATGCTGCGTATATCCCTTCGTGAAAACTCAAGCAATCAAATATACCGCCAAGCCCCTACGTTTTCGATTCGATCGGGCGCAGCGGTGACTCACGGAATATGTCGTCGCAGGACGCAATGTGAAGGAAATCAATGAAAATTTAAATGCCGGTGGGGGATTATGGTGATTTGTGGGGTACAGTGGGGAATCAGTTGTGAATTGACGGCGCTCTGGATCGTGAAGGAGGTGGGCGATGCCGCAGGAATCAGCACATCATCAGCCCACTGCCAACGAAGATGCGACGAACGCCGCCGTCTCGGTCGGCGCCATGGATTCGTTGCCCTTCCTCCTGGGCACCTACACGCCGAAAATCGATGCGAAGGGACGGATGGCGCTGCCGGCGAAATTCCGATCCCAGCTCGGTGCCGGCATGGTGATGGCGCGTGGACAGGAGCGCTGCGTGTATCTTCTGCCGCAGTCCGAGTTCCGCAGGATCGCGATGCAGATTCAGCACACGTCGATGGGCAATAAGGCGGCCCGCGATTATCTTCGCGTATTCCTCTCGGGAGCCGTCGACCAGGAGCCCGATAAGCAGGGTCGCGTGCTGGTGCCGCCGATGCTGCGCGACTACGCCAGGCTCGAATCCGATATCGTCGTGATCGGCGTGGGAACCCGCGCCGAGATTTGGAACAGGCAGGCCTGGGAACAGTATCTGCAGGAGAAGGAACAGGGATATTCGGACATCGCCGACGACGTGTTACCGGCGGTGGAATTCTGATGAACGATCTCAACGCCATCCACACCCCGGTACTGCTCGACACCTGCATCCGGCTGATCGCCCCTGCATTACGCCACCCGGGCAGCGTCGTCGTCGACTGCACCCTGGGACTCGCGGGCCACGCCTGTGCGTTGCTTGCGGCCGTTCCGCAAACCCATCTCATCGGCATCGACAGGGATCGCGAGGCGTTGACGCTGGCCACCGAACGCATTCGCGAAGCCGGTTTCGGCGCGCGATTCACCCCTGTCCATGCCGCGTTCGACAGGTTCGGTGATGTGCTGCGCGACCAAGGGCTGAATCGTGTCGATGCCGCCTTCATGGATCTGGGACTTTCCAGCCTGCAGATCGATGAACGTGATCGTGGGTTCTCATACTCGCACGATGCCCCTCTCGATATGCGCATGGACGCCGAACAGGCGCTCACCGCGCGCGAGGTGTTGGCCACGTACGACGTCGATGACCTCACCGCGATCTTCAGAACCTATGGGGAAGAGCGCTTCGCCAGACCGATCGCACGTCAGATCGTGCGAAGCCGCGCGACACGACCGCTGCTGACTTCGGGCCAACTCGATCAGTTGGTTGACGAGGTAGTGCCGCGTGCCCACCGATCGCCGGGCAATCCGGCCAAACGGGTCTTTCAGGCGTTGCGGATCGAAGTCAACGGCGAACTGGACAAGTTGGCGCGGACGCTGCCGCAGATCGCGCTGCATCTTGCGGTGCATGGCCGTCTGGTCGTCGAGTCCTACCATTCGCTGGAGGACCGGACGGTGAAAACGTTTATGGGCCAGGGACTGCACGCCGACGTCCCCGTCGGTCTGCCGGTGATTCCCGATGAGGACATGCCATTTTTCTCCGCACTCACCCGTGGGGCGATCAAAGCCGAGCAGGCGGAGATCGAGGCGAATCCTCGGTCGAAGTCGGTGCGCTTGCGCGCAGTGGAGTTGACACGCGAGATACCGCCCCGTTTCGTCACTCGTTTTCTGCGGACAACGCGACTTGAACAACCACATACCGTCATCAGGAGGGGATGAATGGCCTCGTCAATAAGAACCATACGTTCGAATGCGGTCCCGGCCGGGCGTCAGAAGCAACCTGACGCCAAGCCGGTTCGCCCGGAGCTTCATGTGATCACGGGAAGTCGCACGGGCCGTGCCGCCATGAGCCGTGGATTCGAACGGGTGATGGCATGGACGCGTACCCGCAAGGCCCCGATGATCAATGTGATGATCGCCGTGGTGTTCCTCGCCGCGTGTCTGATGGCATCCCTCACCCTGCGCACCCAGATGGCGCAGAACTCGTTCGATCAGGCGCAGGTACAGCAGAACATCTCCACCCTCACGCAGGATGTCGAGGACGATCAGGCCAAACTTGATTCGCTTCAGGCCGCGCTGCCGCAGCAGGCGCAGAAGATGGGAATGGTGGCGCAGCAGGGATCGATTTCGATTGATCTCAGTGGGTACCATGCCGAGAAGGGGACGAAACAATGAACGTGCGAATGAAACGTCCCACTTCGACCCGGGGGTTCGTCTCGAAGTGTCTGAGCATTTCCATCATCCTCGGGTTGGTGGCGATGCTGTGCATCGGACAGCTGATATCCATCCAATTGCTCAATGGAAAATCAACTGCGCAGGCCGCTACGGCTAGTCGGACGTTGCCGGTGAAGATCAGCGCCTCGCGTGGTGAGATTCTCGACACCAACGGCACGGTGCTCGCGCAGAGCGTCGAGCGATACACCATCATCGGCGATCCTCAAGCTGCGCAGAGTTTCAAACCGACGACATGCACGTCGCAGACCGCGTCGAATTGCCAGCAGATCGACGGCAAGCCCGTGGATGCGACCGGTGCCGCGGCCGTCGCCAAATTGCTCGCTCCCGTGCTGGGCGTGGATGCGCTGGAATTGGGGGCCAAGCTCAGCGTCTCGGGTCGCTATGTCCTGCTCAAGAAGGACGTGACGCCGGAGGTCAAACGAAAAATCGACGCGTTGAATCTCGACGGTTATATCTATGCGAAGCTGAGTAGTGACCGGCTGTATTCCAACGGCACCACGATCGGCTCGTTGCTCGGAGGCATCGACGGCAATGGCAACGGCGTGGCCGGTATAGAGCAGATGGAGAACTCGAAGCTCACCGGCACGGACGGATACAAGGTGTACCAGCAGGGTGGCGGCGGGGAGGAGATCCCCGGCACGGTAACCGAATCCAAAGCCGCGGTGAACGGCGGCAATGTCACGCTGACCATTGACAGCGACGTCGATTGGTACGTCAAGAAGGTATTGACCGAAGGCAAGGATAAATACCAGGCCGACTGGGCGCTTGCCGTGGTACAGGACGTACGCAGCGGTCAGATCATCGCGTTGGATGACACCGATCAGATCCAGGCCGGGAGCAGCGCTGCGAAGCTGAATGTCTCGCGGGCCGTCGGGCAGACCTTCGAACCGGGATCGATAGGCAAGACCATCTCGATTGCGGGGATGCTGCAGACGGGCGCCCATCAGCTTACCGACCGATTCACCGTGCCGTACAGCATCAACCAGAACGGCCAGGTGTTCCATGATGCCGAGACGCACGGCAACGAGCATTGGACCTTGGCGGGAATCTTGAAGGAGTCCTCGAACGTCGGCATGGTGATGGCCGGTTCGAATTATTCCAATGCGCAGCGCTATGAGTTTTTGACCAAGTTCGGCATCGGACAAAGCAGCGGATTGGGCATTCCCGGCGAATCGGTCGGAACGCTGTCCAACTATCAGAATTGGGACGGACGCACGAAGGATACCGTCCTGTTCGGCCAGGGGTATTCCGTCAATGCGCTGCAGTTGACCAACGCGGTCGCCACCATCGCCAACAAGGGCGTGCGACAGCAGCAATCGATCATCAAGTCGGTCACCGACGCCGGCGGGCATGTGACGCTACCAGACAAATCATCATCGACGCGGGTGGTGGATGAAAAGGTCGCCGCGCAGGTGCTCAACGCTATGGAGTCCTCGGGTGATCTCTACAATAAGTTCGCCGGGGTGGACGGTTACCGGATCGCCGCCAAGAGCGGTACCGCGGAAGTGCTCAGCCCCGATGGCAGCCTGACGTCGATCGTGAGCGACTGGGCGGGCATCATCCCCGCCGACAACCCCCAGTTCGTCGTCACCGTCGTCATGAAGAACCCTCGGGTGGGAGGCTTTGGCGGCTTGACCGCCGGCCCGGTCTTCAAACAGATCGGTGAATTCCTTATGCAGAAGTATGAAGTACCGACATCCAGTCCTCGTACTGATGCTATTGCAGTGGATTGGTGACGGCGAGTGGAAAGGATGAGTGCTGATGAGCGCAATAGGTGAGTCCGTCGGACGGCGGATGACCTTGGGATATCTGGTCAGCCATTATGGATATGAACTCACGCCGTCATTCGCGACCAACGTCACGATCACCTCGATCGCCAATGATCTTGGATCGGTCCGGCCGGGTTCGCTCTACATCCCCTTCGAATCGATTGACGTCCATCGGCTCGAACAAGCGCACATCCGTGGTGCCTACGCGGCCATGATTCCCCATACCATGCGTGGTTTGATCGAGCACGTCGATTTTCCGTTGCTGTTCGCGGAGCCGACGGAACAACAGCTCGGGGCTTTGGCCAGCGATCTCGCCGGGGACCCCGCCAATATGCTTGCGGTGTTCGCCGTATCGGGTGCTGACAGTGATGAGGTTCAGGCAAATGTGGTTCGGCTGGCCGACTTCCTCCATATGCTCGGCAACCCCGTCGGGGTGGTCAGCGCCGCCGGATCGACATCACTGGAACGCTCGCTTGACGTCACATATCCGCTGGGCATCTTCGACATGCAGCACATCCTGTCCATCTGCGGAGAGGATGGCGCGGCCGCAGTGGTGCTGTCGATGGATCCCACGACGTTGCGTCAGGACGCTTTGCAGTCCGTGAACATCGATGTGCTGGGCGATACCGACGTGCTTGGCGCGGATGACGATACGAGAACGCGTACCGAAGCGCTGCGCAGGACATTCGGATTCACCATGGATGCCCAGGCGCATCTGATCACCAGAAACCAGGAGTCCGACGTCTTCGCCGAACAGTCGCAGGTCGTCCACGATTCCGACGGCAAGCGCCGGCTGTCGCTTTCGGTGGCCATGGTGCTTGCCGCGGGGGTTCGCCGCAACAATATCAAAAGCGCGCTTCGCGTTTCGCAGGAACTGAGCTGAACGAGACCGGACAGATAAAGAGGAGACGGGGATATGAGTGAGGACGCCGCCATGATCGGCATGGGCATCAATGAAATAGCGCAGGCTGTGTCAGGCACCGTTGTACCGGTGTACGGGACTGGGGCGGATCCAAACGTTGTGGTGACGTCTGTCGCCGACGATTCCCGTCAGGTCCTTCCGGGGTGTGCCTTCGTGGCCATCGCCGGTGAGCGTGTGGACGGGCATGCGTTCGTCGCAGCCGCGGCGAAGTCGGGAGCCGTGGTCGCCCTTGTGGAACATGAGGTCCCCGACGCTCCGATACCGCAGATCGTGGTCGACAACAGCGTTCAGGCACTCGGCGCGTTGGCCAGACACAATATCGATCGAAGGCGTGAGCTCGGCACCGATTTTTCCGTCATCGGCATCACCGGATCCGTGGGCAAGACCACAACCAAGGATCTGCTCCATGCCCTGCTCTCGGATCTGGGGCCGACGGTGGCTCCCGTCGGGTCGTTCAACAACAACATCGGCTTGCCGCTGACGGCCTTGCAGGTCAACGAGCACACGCGTTTCCTCATTGCCGAGATGGGAGCCAACCATGTTGGGGAGATAGCCAATCTCACGACCATCGCGCCGCCCGATGTGGCAGTGGTGCTGAAGGTGGGCACCGCGCATCTCGGGGAGTTCGGTTCGGTGGAACTCATTGCACGGGCAAAAAGCGAGATCGTGCGCGGGCTGCTCCCGGACGGTATCGCCGTACTCAATGCCGATGACGCCCACGTGGCGGACATGGCGGCCTTGGCGCCCGGCAGGGTGATCTGGTTCGGCGAGCACGCCGAAGACGGCAACGAGGGCGAATCGCGCGTAGGACTGAATGCCGATGCCATCGGCGAGGATGCCGCGGATCGTCCTACCTTCAAGATGCGTGAATACGCAGCGCAGGAGGGTGGTCGAGGCAAGGAAAGCGAAGTCACATTGGCGATCTCGGGCGGGCATAACGTCTATAACGCATTGGCTGCCGCGAGCGTCGCACATCATTATGGTATGACGCTGGATCGCATCGCCGCCGTCCTACGAACCGTGCGGGTCATCAGTCCGCATCGTATGGCGATATCGCGGGTAGACGTCGCCGGAACCGGATTCACTCTGATCGACGACTCCTTCAACGCCAACCCCGATTCCATGAAGGCGGGGTTGGACGCACTGGCCGCGTGGAGGGGCGATGGCGTACGGGAGCATCCTCGTGTCGCGGTGCTCGGGGCGATGCTCGAACTCGGTCCCGAGGAAATGGCGTTGCATCGAACCGTCGGTGCATATGCCGTGAATAGTGGGGTTGAAGCCGTCATCGCCGTGGGCAGCGACGCCGACGGACATCTCGACGCGTTGGCGCATGCCCTGGCGCAAGGCGCCGACGAGCGGGCTCGCGCATCCGCGCCTGATGCATCGTGTTCGGTACAGTGGGTTCATACCGTCGATGAGGCCGAGCGGTCCGTGGATGCATTTGTCGCCGGTCGCCCGCGGTCCGTCGTATTGGTCAAAGGATCGCATGCCTCCGGACTGGGGTCCTTGATCGAACGCTGGAGCGCACGAACCGGTGAGACGGCGGTGTGAGAAGTGAACGACCGTAGCTGTGAACGTGGAAGAGAACTGGAGAACACACATTGATTTCGCTCATCATAGGAATTCTGGTATCCCTCGCCACGATTATCATCGGCACGCCGTTGCTGATTCGGGTGGTGCATAAACTGCACTACGGGCAGTACATCAGGCAGGACGGTCCGCAATCGCATCTGTTGAAACGCGGCACGCCGACCATGGGTGGCGTGGTCATCATCATCGCCGTTATCATCGGTTGGGCGAGCTCAGCGTTGTACCGGGCCATTATCGGCGGGGGCGCTCCCTCGGGATCGGCTCTGCTGGTCCTGTTCGCCATGGTCTCCATGGGCGCGCTCGGTTTCATCGACGATTTTGCGAAGGTTCGCAAAAAACAGAACACGGGATTGTCCGTTTCGGGAAAGTTCTTCGGCCAATTCGTGTTGGCCACCATCTATGCGGTTCTGTCCCTCATGGTCCCGACGAAATCGGGATTTCCCAGCGCACAGGCGGGCATGAGTTTCATCGAGCATCCGTTCTTCAGCTTCTCCTTCGCCGGTCGTATCGTGTCGATCATACTGTTCGTGATCTGGGTGAATTTTCTGATGACTGCATGGACGAATGCGGTGAATCTCACCGACGGCCTGGACGGTCTGGCCGCGGGGTCGTCGATGATCGCTTTCGCAGGCTACGCCATCGTCGCGTTCTGGGAGAGCTACCACTTAAAGAACCTTGGCCGTTTCGGATACGCCTACGCGGTTTCCGATCCGCTCGATCTGACCATCATCGCGGTCTGCGCGGCGGTCGCCTGCTTCGGCTTCCTATGGTTCAATTCAAATCCCGCGACGATTTTCATGGGAGATACCGGTTCCCTGGCGCTTGGCGGACTGTTCGCCGCGCTTTCCATCTCGACGCATACCGAATTCCTGGCCTTGATCATCGGTGGTCTCTTCGTCATCGAGACGATGTCCGACGTCATCCAGGTCGGATGTTTCAAGCTCACGCATCATCGCGTGTTCAAGATGGCGCCGATTCATCACCATTTCGAGTTGCTCGGCTGGAGCGAATCGAAGGTCGTGGTGAGGTTCTGGATGATTGAACTGGTGTTCGTGCTCGTTGGCGTGATGGTGTTCTATGCTGACTGGGCGAGTCGATCCGGATTATTGTTCTCATAACGCCATCGGTTTCGTTCGTCGGCTGTCGGTCTTTGACAAGGGGTTCTTATGGATATAGGTCGTTGTACGGTGCTGGTCGCCGGTCTCGGTGTCTCCGGTCGTAGTGCGCAGCAGGTGTTGCGGGGTCGCGCGGCCCGTGTGATTACGATCGACGAACGCAAGGACGAGGCCGACCTGCATTCCTTCGATGACATCGATTGGTCATCGATCGATCTGGTCGTCACGTCCCCCGGATTCAATCCGCGCACGGCGTTTCTGGTTACCGCCAAGGAACGCGGCATCCCCGTCTGGAGTGAGGTGGAGCTCGCCTGGAATCTTCGCGTCGAACATGTGGGAACCGGGAAACCGGCGGGCTGGATCGGCATCACCGGGACGAACGGGAAAACCTCGACCACGCAGATGGTTTCGACGATGCTCGCCGCGTGTGGCCTGCGTGCCCCTGCCGTGGGCAATATCGGCAAGCCCGTGTCCCACGCCGCGGTGGAGGCCGAGAACGACGTGCTCTGCGTCGAATTGAGTTCCTTCCAACTGCACTTCACGGAGTCGTTGGCGTTGGATTGCGCGGCCATCACGAATATCGCCGACGACCATCTCGACTGGCATGGCGGCATGGCCAACTACGCGGCGGATAAGTCCAAGGTCTTCCATGGCGTTCGTCGCGCGCTGGTGTACAACGCCGACGACGAACGGGTGAGTCGTCTGGCCGAACGGGCTCGAACCATTCAGGGGTGCCGCAGGGTGGGATTCACGTTGCATGAACCCAAAGCCGGGGAGATCGGACTCTCGAACGGATATATCGTGGATATGAGCGGCGTCGCCGGCGGAACGTATGGGCGGCCGCATCGTGTCGAGCGCATCGCCGCCTTCACGCATCTGACCGAGCCAGACGGCACCATCTACCCGCATCTTCTGGCGGACGCGATGACCGCTCTGGCTCTGGCGCTCGGATACGGCGCGGATCTCGATCGTGCCTTGGACGCCTTGAAAACGTTCGTCCCCGGGGGGCACCGCATCGCCACGGTCGCGAAGGCGAAAATCGGCGATGGGTTCGTCAGGTTCGTCGATGATTCCAAGGCCACCAACGCGTCGGCCGCGAACGCTTCGTTGAGCAGCTATCGTCCTAAGTCCGTGGTGTGGATCGCCGGGGGACTGGCCAAGGGCTCGCGTTTCGAGGAGCTCGTCGCCGAACAGCGGGGAACCGTCGCGGCGGCGGTTGTCATAGGCGTCGATCAGCGCCCGATGCTGGAGGCCTTTGTGGCCAAGGCACCTGATATTGCGATAACCGTCATCGACCCGACCGATCGTGAAACGGTGATGGCTCGTGCGGTCGATGCCGCGGGAGCCTACGCGACCGCCGGTGATGTGGTTCTGCTGGCGCCCGCGTGCGCATCCATGGACCAGTTCGTTTCATATGCAGATCGGGGCGACCAGTTCGCTCGGGAATCGCAACGATGGGTAAAGGCGCATGGCGAGTAACAAGAAACCCCCGCGCGCTTCCGCGTCCGGCGTCAGGCCTTCGCGCGGCGTCGGACGTCGTCCGCGTGCGCAGCGATCCTCAAGCCCCAACGGCTCGGGTGATAACGGGAACCCCGGCGCAGGTCGGTTGAACAGCTATACCGGATGGCGTTCACTGCTCAACCCGCTTTGGTGCTTCCATGGGTTCCGGATCGCCGTCCTGGCACTGACTTGCTTTGGCGTGGTAATGGTGTTTTCCAGCTCCTCGATCACGATGATCTCCCAAGGGGCCTCCCCCTGGAAGCAGGCCATCAGCCAGGGGGTCTATTGCGTGATGGGACTGGCGTTGGGGTGGGGCGCCTCCAGGGTGTCGGCCGGCGCGTACCATCATTGGTCATTTGCCTTTATCGGTGTGGCCATCGCGTTGCAGCTGGTGACCATCACCCCGCTCGGCATCTCCGTCAACGGCAATTCCGGATGGATCGGCATACCCGGGGTCTTCACCATGCAGCCGGCCGAGGTGCTCAAGCTGGGGCTGTGCCTGTGGATGCCCACGGGCATGGAGATTGCGACACGGCGGTACGCGCAGCGGGGTTTGCGCGCCTATACCGCGCCCATCCTCGTGTTTCTCGGCTCGCTCGCCGCCGTCATGGTGGGCAAGGATCTGGGAACGACTATGATTCTGATCCTCATCGGAGGGACAAGCTTGCTGATAGGTGGGTTCCCCCCGAAGTGGCTGGCTGGTATCTCTGCGGTTTTGGTCGGTCTGGTCGCAATATTCGTCGTGAGCAGTCCGAATCGTATGCGCCGTATTCTCGCAACCTATCAGCCGTGTTCGACCGACGCACAGCAAGACGTCTGTTATCAGGCGATTCATGCGAAGTATGCGATGGGCTCCGGAGGGCTCCTGGGGGCGGGCATCGGAAATTCGCGTGAGAAATGGAATTACCTGCCCGAGGCGCATAACGACTTCATCTATGCCATCATCGGGGAAGAGACCGGGTTCTTCGGCGCGTTGATGGTGATTTTGTTGTATATGATCCTCGGCTGGTGCCTGGTATGCATCGCGGTGCATATGACCAATCGCTACGAGGCCATGGTGCTGGTCTGCATCGCCGTGTGGATCGTGTGCCAGGCATTGGTGAACATCATGGTGGTGGTGGGACTGTTGCCGGTGATGGGTATTCCGATGCCCTTCATCTCCGCCGGGGGGTCCTCGCTGATCATGTGTTTGATCGCCGCCGGCGTGGCGGCGAGCATGATGCGCGAACAACCACAGATCAAGGCGGCGACAGCCGCGCTAAGCTCGTGATCATGACTATCGAAACACCGCATATCGTTCTGGCCGGAGGAGGTACCGCCGGCCATGTCAATCCGTTGCTCGCCGTAGCCGATGCCTTGCGTCGGCTCGATGACAACAGCCTGGTCAGCGTGATCGGGACCAGCGTCGGCTTGGAACGCACGCTGGTGCCGCAGGCCGGATACGAACTCGACACGATTGCCAAAGTGCCGTTCCCCAGACGTCCGAATATGGCCGCGGTTCGATTCCCACTGGATTGGCATCGCGAAACTCGCAAGGTCCGATCCATCCTGAAGCGCCGCGACGCCCAGGTGATCGCCGGCTTCGGCGGATATGCATCCGCGCCGGTGTATGCCGCGGCCCATCGCATGGGACTGCCCATCGTCATTCACGAGCAGAACGCGCGCGCGGGCATGGCCAACAAACTCGGGAGCCGTTGGGCCGCCTATATCGGAACCGCATATGAGCACACCGGATTGCGTCCAGGAGGGCAGACGACCATCGAACGCGTCGGGCTGCCGTTGCGCCCTGCCATGGCTCAGCTCTGCGCCCGGCTCGAGTCCGACCGACGGCAGGTCCGCATCGACAGCGCCGCGGAGCTGGGCGTCGACCCCGATCGCCCGCTGATAGTCGTCACCGGGGGCTCGTTGGGCGCGGCCAGTCTCAACCGTGCCGTAGCGGAAGCGGCATCCAGATTGCTTCCGCACGCGCAAATCATCCACCTGACGGGACAAGGCAAAAGCGATGAAGTCCGCGCGTTGGTTTCGCAATCAGCGGGTGACAGGGTTTTGAGCGGTTTGCGTGCCGAATCGAAACCCGGTGCCGATTACCATGTCGCCGAGTATCTGGAACGAATCGATCTGGCCTTTGGCTGCGCCGATCTGGTGATATGCCGATCCGGGGCCGGATCGGTTTCGGAACTCGCCGCCATCGGCATGCCCGCCGTTTACGTGCCATTGCCGATCGGCAATGGCGAGCAGCGATTCAACGCTCAGCCCGTGGTGGCCGCAGGAGGTGGCTTGATGACCTCCGACCGGGATTTCACCGCCTCGTGGGTCGAGGGGCACGTTCCTCAGCTGCTCACGGATGCGCAGAGTCTCGAGCGTATGGGCGAGGCGGCCTGGCGGTATGGTATTCGTGACGCCGCGCAGGTCATGGCCCAGCACATATTGGATCTGGCTCGATAGGCTTGGGAGCGGGTATGACCATAATGGAATACGGTCTTACGTGAACCTCAAGGAGTATATGATGTCCGAAATTGCCGATGACGATCGTTGTACAGCGCTCGACCCGACGCTCAGCGCATTCGCTGCCGCTCAGACGGTGGCGGATCTTGGCGCCACCCATTTCATCGGTATCGGTGGAGCGGGTATGAGCGTGCTCGCGGAAATGCTGCATGAGGAAGGCATCACGGTCACCGGTTCGGATCGTGAGGAAAGCGACAAGACCCGTCGCCTGCAATCCTTGGGAATCACCGTCTATATTGGGCAGCGGGCCGGCAACGTCTCCGCGGCTCACTGCGTGGTGTATTCCAGTGCCATCACTGCTGACAATCCCGAGATCGTGGCGGCGCGGGCGCAGGGTATCCGGTTGGTCCATCGCAGCGATATTTTGGCCTTGCTGATGCATGCCCGACGTACGGTGACCATCGCCGGTGCCCATGGCAAGACGACGACGAGCTCCATGCTCGCCCATATGCTGCGCGTCGCGGGAACCGGCGCTCTGGGCGATCCAAGCTATGCCATCGGCGGTTCCATTCAGGAATCCGATGGATCGGTCGGGGACGGCGGTCATGCGGGCCATGGCGATGTGCTGGTGGCCGAAGCCGATGAATCGGATGGCAGCTTCTTGAAATATCGACCAGACATCGCCATCGTGACCAACGTCGAGGCGGATCATCTCGATCATTACGGCACGGAGCGGGCGTATCGCGAGGCCTTCGTGCGCTATGTCGCACACGCCAAGAAGCGTGTGTTCGTCTGCGGTGACGATGAGGGGGCGTTGGCGGTCGTTCGTGACGCCGATCCACAGGTGCGCGCGCGGATGGTGGTGTATTCGACGCACTCGGCGACGCAGCTCGGTGACGTACAGGGCGCGCAGCTGGTGCGTATCATGGCGGAGAACGAAAGTGCCGGTACGGGTCATGAGCGTTTCACGCTCAATATTCCACAGCAGGTGTTCGATACCGAGGCCGAGCTGACGGTGCCGATGTCGCTGAGGATTCCCGGCATCCACAACGCCCGCAACGCAACGGCGGCCGTGCTGGCAGCCATCGACCTCGGCATGGATTCCCGAACGGCCGCGGACGCCGCATCCACGTTCCTCGGTGCCGTCAGACGATTCCAGATACATGGCACGGAGAAGGGCGTGACGGTGGTGGATGACTATGCGCATCACCCCACGGAGATTGCGGCCCTGCTCGACGCGGCCCGCCGTAGGTATCCGAAGGCGCATCTGCACGTGTTGTTCCAGCCGCACCTGTTCTCCCGCACGAAGTTCTTCGCGCGGCAATTCGCTCAGGCGCTTGGCAAGGCCGATGATGTGATCGTCACCGGCGTATTCCCCGCGCGTGAGCGCCAGGAGGATTTCCCCGATATCTCCGGCGCGACGATCTGCGACCAGGCCGCCAGACTCGTTCACGAACCGGCGCGACATTGGATTGAGAACGTGGAGGATATGCAGGTGGCCGCGCAGATGATCGCTTTACGGGCCCACCACGGTGATGTGGTGTTCACCGTGGGCGCCGGCGACATCACGACGATGGTTCCGGTGGTTCTGCATGCGCTCAAGGCCCACCGCGACGCTTGCGAGGATTGATCGTGGGACGGGTGGTTACGTCTGGTTCCGAAGGTTCCGGGTCGAAGGGAAGTCGTGGTCGCAATGGTAAGGGGCGTGATGACGCGGGTCTTCGTCGTTCGGGCAGACGCGTGGCATCCTCTCGCGATGCGCAGGCCGGTCCCGGCGACGCAAGCGAGCATGCGGACGGTTTCGTCGATGCACGCCGGCTGAGAAGCGAAGATCTCGTTTCCAAAACGTTGAAGGAGACTTCGGGCAGCTTGGGAATGATCGCGCGACCGAAGATAGTGGACTTCAGCGCCAGACTCAAGGAGCGTCGTCATGCCAATGCGCGGGTGATCGCGGTGCGTGCCGGCGTCGTCATGGCCGCCTGCCTTGCCGTCGCCGGCCTGATATGGCTGTTGTTCTTCTCCAGCGTTTTTCGTCTTCAGTCCAGCAGCATCGTCATAGCGGGGGGCAATGAGTGGGTCAGCAGTCAGCAGATCATGAGTATCGCCGATAAACAGGCGGACAAGTCGCTGTTTTTGGTGTCTACCTCTGCGGTGACCGCCGAGCTGAACGATATTCCCGGCGTCACATCGGCCACGGCGAAGAAGAATTTTCCCCAGGGGATGACGGTGAGCATCACAGCGCAGAGACCGGCGGCCATGCTGAAAAGCGGCGATTCATCGTTGACCGCGGTCGACGCCAAGGGCCGTGTACTCAACTCGGTCAAGGGTGCCTCGGTCAAGGGCATCCCCGTCATCCAGGTGGGCGATGTGAACAGCGGCCTGCGCAGTCGCGCGGTGCTCTCCACATTGCGAATTCTCAGTGATCTGCCCGAGACGATGCGCCAACGCATCTCGAAGGTGAGCGCGCAGACACAGGATTCGATCACGACGGAGCTGGACAGCGGGCGTTACACCATCGTCTGGGGAGACGATTCCAACTTTACGTTGAAACAAGCCGTCGTCGATAAGATCATCAACGATCCCAGTAAGATCGGCGACAAGCATCAGGTCGACGTGTCGGCGCCGTTGCGGCCGATTATCAAATGACCCCGTTCCCGCCGGTAATCGTGCATGGCGCATGTGGTCGCGCCATCGCCGGGCGACCGTACGCCTGGTGTCGGCTGACGCTTCATTCGTCATCGGTGCCTGTCGCCAGTCGGGCGCGACGATAACGACTGTTGTTTTGCGGTGGTGACTGTTGCTTCGCGACTGCGATTGACGGACATCGTTCTGCGTCGGTGGGCGTCGTTTTTACCGGTCTGCGTCGGTATCGAGACAGATGGTCACCGGTCCGTCATTCACCAAGGAGATTCGCATGTGCGAGGCGAATCTGCCTTCGAACACCGTCAGACCCTCTGCGCGAAGCGCCGTGTTCAGCTCTTGCCAGATTCGATCCGCATGATCCGGTTTGCCGGCCCGCATGAAGCTAGGGCGATTACCTCTCCGCGTGTCGGCGAACAAGGTGAATTGCGAGATCGAGAGGATGCTCCCACCGATGTCGAGAACGGAGCGGTTCATGGCGCCGCCGGCGTCGGCGAATACACGCAGATGGGATATCTTGTGCGCCATCCACGCCACCTGCTCGGCACCGTCGTCATCGCTGACTCCAACCAATGCCACATACCCCCAGCCGATATGTTGTGGAGTGAAACTTGTGTCGATAGACGTGGCACCGCCCTTGGCATGACTGCCCGGTTCGCCATTGGCGACAGCGTTGACTTCGCCGGCGGCTTCGGTGCTCTGCAGATCGCCATCCGCTGAACCCTCATCGTCGTCTCTCGAATCGTTGAGTCCGGCGGCGTCGCCGGCGACTTCGACGCTGGCTCGGGACACCCGCTGTAACACCACTCTCATACCTGTCAGTGTAATGGCGATGCTAAGATGGCATGGCGTTGTTGTGTGTTGCGGGTGTTGCACGTGTTGTATATGGTGCCGACATTTCACCGAGGGCGGTTTGACCATTGCCTGGAGTGTGATATACCATGAAGAGTCCGCTGCTGCGGGCTGTCTGATGATTGAAAATTGAATATTGGGGCTGATCGGTTTCGACGGTGACCTGTTCGTCGCAGGGAAGCGTGCCGAGAACGC
>CALNAE010000129.1 GCA_937874315.1 uncultured Bifidobacterium sp.
GGGTGGAGGGCGGGGCAGGGTCGGGGCGGAGGGAAGGAGGGGGCGGTGGCCGGAGGGAACGTGCGCGGGCGGGGGCGTGCGGGCGGTCGGGCGGGGCGCGGGTGTGGGGGCCGGTGTGGAGGGCCGTCGTTGCGCCTGGGGCGAGGCGGCCGGCGGGGGCGGAAGCGGCTTGGAGCGCCGAGCGCGGACTGGCGGCGGGGGGGGCGGCGGCGGGGGGGGCGGTGGCCGCCAGCGGTGCGGCGGCGGGTGCCAGGCGCGCGCCGGCGGCCACGGCACCGCCGACGCCGGTAGCCGCAGCGCCAACCGCGACGGCGGTTCCGGCCGCGCCCAGCGCCGCGCCAGCCATCGCGCCCGCGCCGAGCTGCGGCGCACCGGACACCAAGCCGGTCGCAATGCCCGGCCCGTAGATGCCGAGCGCAAGCAAGGCGAGCGAGGCCAACATCACGACAAGCGCGTGGTCGAGGGATGGTTCGCCGGGCGTGACCTGGAACTCGGCGAACAAGCCCGTGCCGATGCCGACGATGACGGCCAGCACCAGCACCTTGATACCGGCCGATACCACGTTGCCGAGCACCTTTTCAGCGAGGAACGCGGTCTTGTTCCAGAGTGCGAACGGCACCAGCACGAAGCCGGCCAACGTGGTCAGCTTGAACTCGATGAGGGTGATGAAAAGCTGGATCGCCAGCACGAAGAAACAGAGGATCACCACCAGCCATGCGAGGAACAGCACGAGGATGGCATCGAGGTTCGCAAATACCTCGGGGAATCCCATCATGTCGTCGAGCTGAAGGAAGATCGGCCCGCCCGCATCAAGGCCAACCTTCGCCAGCCGCCCCGGCTGCAAGAAGTTCTCCATCGTCAGCATCGAGCCGGTGGCCGTCAGGCCCAGCCCGGCGAACGAGCGGAACACGATGCCGGCCAGCAGATTGAAGTTGTTGATGATGTAGGCGAAGGCACCGACGTAGAGCACCTTGCGGATGAGCTTCGCCATCACGTCTTCGCCTTGGCCCGTGGCGTGGCCGAGCGCCCAATACAAGCCGGCCAGCGTCATGTCGATCGCCACCAGCGTTGCGGTCAGGAACGCGACTTCGCCATGCAGCAGCCCAAAGCCGGAGTCGATGTAGCGCGAGAACGTATCGAGGAAGCGGTCGATGATGGTCACATCGTTCATGGCGCAGCCTCCGCAGCGGCGAGCGGCGCGTCGCCTTCCTGCATGTCGTCGGACGTGTCGAAGCTCGCCGGTATCGGCGGCAGTTCGGCCAGCGTCCGGTATTCGTCCGGCCCGGTCTGGCCGGCAAAGAAGCGCCGCCGGAACGCTTCGGCGGCAGCGCGACACGCTTCCTCTCCCACGGCTCGCCGATCCGCCGTGCATTGCGTGCGCAACGCCTTGAGCCGCACGGGATCAGCCGCCAGCGCATCGGCCAGGTTTTCGGCTGGCTGCTGGCCGCACGCAGCCAGCAGCACGGTCAGCAGGATGGGAGCGTGTCGCATGGCCGTCTCCCGTCAGTTGGAGTAGAAGTCCACGCGCTGCGGCGTGTACGGCGTGCCAGTGCCGATGAAGCGCCGCCGCACTTCGCGGGCGCGTTCGACGGCGGCGGCCTGCCGCGCCAGTTCCAGCGAGGCCGCCCGGTCTTGCGTGAGCTGGAGCTGCTGGGCCTGGATGGACTGCTTCGCCTGCAAGGCAAGAAGCTGGTTGGTCGCCTGCATGGCTTGCAGCGCGCCGGTGGCCGACTGGCTCTGGCTCACGAGGTCGGTCAGCGCGCTTTCGTCTTGCGCGAGGTTCTGCGACACCTGCGCCTGCATCCGCATCGCGGTGTGCAGGCCGTTCAAGGTGTTCTGCCAGCGTTCGCGGGCGTCCTGCGCCATGCGGTCGCCGCTGATGGTGGCCGCGTACTGGTCGGGGTACAGGCGCGCGAACGTGGCATCCATGCTCTGCACGTCGTAGGCCAGCCCTTGCGCCTCGGCGATCAGGCGTTCGGTGGTGGCGAGCGTCGAGCGCAGCCGGTTGACGATGTTGAAGTCGAGGCTCGTCAAGTTGCGGGCCTGGTTCATCAACATCTGCGCCTCGTTCTGGAGCTGGTTGATCTGGTTGTTGATCTGCTCCAGCGTGCGGACGGCGGTGAGCGTGTTCTGCACGAAGTTGGACGGGTCGAATACGGTGATGGCCGCCGCTGGCTGCGCGAGCAGCAGCGAGCCAGCCAGCACGGCAGCGAGCGAAGCGGAAAGGACACGGGTTCTCATGGCGAAACCTCCAGCGGTTGCGTAGCGAGGAAGGAAGCCGCCGCCGGTGCGGACGGCAGCAGGTCGGCGGCCCAATCGAGGCCGCTGTGGCGCAGCCAGCCGCCGGCAAAGCCCGGCGTGCCGGCCTGCGCCAGCACGCGGTCTATGTCGCGTTGGTCTTGCGGTGTGGATGCGCCCGCGAATGCGAGCGCGACCGGCCCCAGGTCGAGGTCGAACAGGCGATTGCCTAATCTGGATTGGTAGTAGTAGTCGCGCTTAGGCTGCGCGGTGGCGACAATTTCGATCTGCCGGCTGTTGAGGCCGAAGCCCTCGTAGATCGTGCGAATCTGCGGCTCGGTGGCCTGCGGGTTAGGGAGAAAAATCCTGCTCGCGCAGCTCTCGATGATCGCGGGCGCGATGCTCGAATCCTTGATGTCCGCGAGCGACTGCGTGGCGAAGATGACGCTGACGTTCTTCTTGCGCAGCGTCTTGAGCCACTGACGGATGCGCGCGGCGAATACCGGGTCGTCGAGGAACAACCAGGCTTCATCGAGGATCAGCAGCGTCGGCGCACCGTCGAACCGCTCATCGAAGCGCGCAAAGAGGTAATGCAGCACGGCCATGACGGCGGCCTTGCTGTGCATCAGCTCCTCCATCTCGAAGCCCTGCACGTCGGCCAGCCCCAGCCGGTCGCGGTCGGCATCGAGCAGCTTGCCGTGTGCGCCGCCGAGCACATACGGCGCGAGCGCCTGCCGCAGCGCGTTGGATTGCAGCAGCACCGAGAACCCGGTGAGCGTGCGCTGTTCCAGCGGTGCGCCGGCGAGGCTGCCGAGCGCCGACCAGATCGCCACCTTCTCGTCGGGGCCGATGGCGACGCCTTCATGGCGCAGCCGACCCTCGATCCACTCGGCGGCCCAGGTGCGATAGCCCTCTTGGTCAATGCGCGCGAGCGGCTGGAACGCGATGCCGCCATCGGCGCCAAGGTCGTAGTGCTCGCCGCCGAGGCCGAGGATGGTGGCGCGCATCGAGCGCCCCATGTCGAAGGCGAAGATCCGTGCGCCGCGATAGCGGCGGAACTGCAAGACCAGCAGCGCCAGCAGGACGGACTTGCCCATGCCGGTCGGGCCGGCGACCAGCGTGTGCCCCACGTCGCCGATGTGCGTGACCAGCCGGAACGGTGTCGCGCCTTCGGTGCGGGTGACAACCAGCGGCGGGCCGTCGAGGTGGTCGTTCTTCTCCGGCCCCGCCCACACCGCCGATTCCGGCATCAGGTGCGCCAGGTTCAACGTCGAGACGATGGGCTGGCGCACGTTGGCGTAGGCATTGCCCGGCACCGACGACAGCCACGCCTCCACGGCGTTGAGCGTTTCGGGAATGGTGACGTGGCCGCGCCCCTGAATCGCACGCTCCACCATGCGCAGCTTTTCATCGGCCGCATTGGCGTCGGTGTCGAGCACGGTCACGGTCGCGGTGATGTAGCCGTAGGCGACTTGATCGCTGCCGAGTTCCTGCATCGCCGCGTCCGCGTCGGCGGCCTTGTTGCTGGCGTCGGTATCGACCAGCGGGCTTTCCTGCTGGAAGATCGTTTCGCGCAGCAGCGCGAGCACGTTCTTGCGCTTGGCGAACCATTGACGGCGCAGGCGACCGAGTTCCTTTTCGGCCTCGGCCTTGTCCATGCAGATGAAGCGCGTGCTCCAGCGGTACGCGAAGCCCAGCCGGTTCAGGTCGTCGAGAATCCCTGGCCAGGTCGAAGTCGGAAAGCCGCGCACGGTGACGACGCGCAGGTGTTGGTCGCCCAGCATGGGCGCTAGCCCGCCAATCAGCGGCGCGTCGGCCAGCAGCGCATCGAGATGGAACGGCACTTCAGGCACGCCCACGCGATAGCGCCGCGTCGAGATGGTGCCGTGCAGGTAGGTCAGCGTTTCGGCATCGTCGAGCCACGCGATTTCCGGCATCACGCCATCGAGCAAGTCGTACAGGCGTTCCGTCTCCGCGACGAAGGCGGTCAAGCGCTCGCGCCAGTCCACGCCTTCGGTGGGCCGGTTCTCGTACAGCAGCCCGGCGGCGCGGGCGCGCGCTTCCTCCGGCGGCAGGTATTGCAGCGTCAGGTGATAGACACTCTCGAAGTGGCTACCCGATTCCTCGAAGGTCGCGCGGCGTTCCTCGTCCACCAGCCACGACAGTGGTTCGGGAAACTCGGAGTGCGGATAGTCCGCCGCTGGGCGGCGTTCGGCTTCGATGTAGAAGGCCCAGCCGGAACCGCAGCGGCGCAGCGCGTTGTTCTGCCGCGCCGCCGTGGCGATCAGCTCGCCTTGCGTGGCGCTGTCGAGGTCGGGGCCACGGAACCGCGCCGTGCGCTGGAAACTGCCGTCCTTGTTGAGCACGACACCCGGCGCGACCAATCCGGCCCACGGGAGCCAGTCGGCGAGCAAGGCCGGACGCTGGCGATATTCGGCGAGGTTGAGCATCGCGGTGTCCTCCCTCACACGTCCAGCAGCGGTTTGTGTTTGAGGTGGCGCGCGAACACCTGCATGAAATGCGCATCGACGCGCGCGCCCCACACGGCGAGCGAGTGGCCGACGATCCAGAGCACCAGCCCCGGAATCCACATTTGCAGGCCGAGGCCAACCGCAGCGGCCAGCGTGCCGTTGGCAATCGCCACGGTGCGCGGTGCACCGCCTAGCAGAATCGGCTCGGTCAACGAGCGATGCAGCGGCACCTCGAAGCCCGGCAGGTCGTGGGTCGTGCTCATACGACAGCCCCGCCGGAGAAGCTGAAGAACGACAGGAAGAATGAGGACGCGGCGAAGGCGATGCTCAACCCGAACACGATCTGGATGAGCTTGCGGAAGCCGCCCGACGTATCGCCGAAGGCCAGCGCGAGGCCAGTGGAAATGATGATGATGACGGCGACGATGCGCGCGACCGGCCCCTGGATGGATTCAAGGATGGATTCGAGCGGGCTTTCCCACGGCATCGACGAACCGGATGCCTTCGCGGTGCCAGCCGCCATCAGCATCACCGCAGCGGTCAGCAGACCGTGGTGTACGGGTGCGATCAGACGGCGCAGGCGTGCAGTGATCGAAGCCGGATTTACGGAAAAGCGCAAAGCATGGGCAATCTGCGTCATGGCAGTTCTCCAGAGTGGTCGGGGGATGGGAAAGACAGCGGCAGCTCTGGATGCGGCGGTGGCTCCAGCACGTCCGCCAGGCGATAGCCCTCGCTGTCGTGGCCGACGACGCGGGCGATGCTCTCGATGCGGCGCTTGCGACCGCGGCCGGCGATGAACACAACGACGTTCACCGCTTCGGCGATCAGGGCGCGCGGCGGGTTCACCGCGACTTCGAGAACCAACTGCTCCAGACGCAGCAGTGCGCCCAACGCGGAACCGGCGTGGATGGTGGCGATGCCGCCGGGATGGCCGGTGCCCCACACCTTCACCAAGTCGAGGGCTTCGCCGCCGCGTACTTCGCCGACGATCACGCGGTCGGGACGCAGGCGCATCGTGGCGCGCACCAGTTCGGTCATCGACACGACACCCGCGCGTGTGCGCAGTGGTACGTGATCGCGTGCCGCGCATTGCAGTTCGATGGTGTCCTCCAGCACCAGCACGCGGTCGCCGGTGGCGGCGATTTCCGCAAGCAAGGCGTTGGCGAGCGTGGTCTTGCCAGTGCTGGTGCCGCCGGCGATGAGAATGTTCTGGCGTTCGCGCACGGCACGGCGCAGGAACTCGGCTTGCGGCGCGGACAGGATGCCGTCGGCGACATAGCGATCCAGGCCGATGATGCTCACGGCGCGCTTGCGCAGCGCGAAGGCCGGGCCGGGTGCGGCCGGCGGCAGGATGCCCTCGAAGCGTTCGCCCGTTTCCGGCAGCTCGGCGGTCAACAGCGGTTGGCCGCGATGCACTTCCGCGCCGACGTGCGCGGCGACCAGGCGGATGATGCGTTCGCCATCTTCCTCGGACAGCTCCACGCCCAGCGGCGCGCGACCGGACGACAGCCGATCCACCCATAGGGTGTGGTCGGGGTTGAGCATGATTTCCACCACGTCCGGGTCTTCGAGCGCGGCGGCGATGACCGGCCCCATTGCCGTGCGCAACATGCGGATGCGACGATCGAGCGAGGTGATGGCGAAGGACTGCGGTTGCGCGCTCATGTGGCACGCTCCTGCGCTTCGGCCAGCGCCGCCGCCTCATCGAGTCGTGCCGTGTCCGGTTGCAGTTCCTCCACTACGTCGCGCACGAGACTGCGACCACGCAGCAAGTGCCGACCGAGCTGTTCGACGAACTGCTCGAAGCGTGCTTTGCCTTGTGCCTTCGCCGCTTCCTGATGCGCTTCGGGAACCGGCGTGCTGACCGTCAGGAAGTAGCGGACGAACAACGCCAACGTTTCGATCTCGATGTTCTGGTCGCGCTCCAGCCGCTCGAACTGGCGCGTCAGCCGGTCGAGCCGCTTGGCGATGGCCGCCTCCCGCTGGTCGCCCGCATCGGGCGACAGCCACGACGCCAACGCCGCCGCGACGATGGACGACTTCGACACGCCTTTCTTCGCGGCCAGTTCGTCGAGGCGCTTGGCGTGCTCGTGCGGAATGAACAGGTTGAGGCGGTACTGGCTCATAGCTCGATCCCGTCCTGTTGGTCGAGGGACGCCAGCCGAGCCGTGCGTTGCATGGCCGGATCGAGTTGGCGAGGAAGCGGCAACGGCAGGTCGTCGTCATCGAGCAGCGCCAAGTCGTTGTCGGCCGGCTGCTGTTCGAGGCTGTAGGCGGCGACTTCGGACAGCTCCGGCTGCCGACGCGGGCCGCCGTCATCGGCGGTGCCAGTGCCCGACAGGTCAGTGGCAACGGCAGGCATTGCAGGCATGGCCGGAATCGCCAGCGCGCTCCAGTCGTCGGGGCGAGCCGGCGGCACGTCGGCATAGCGGTCAGCGACGAGCGCGGGCGGCGGCAACACGCGACGCTTGAAATTGGCGTCGGCGTAGTAGCGCAACTTCTTCGCGCGAATCGGTGCGACGCTGGATACCATCACCACGGCATCGTCGGGCGGGAGCTGCATCACTTCGCCCGGCGTCAGCAGCGGACGCGCGGTTTCCTGCCGCGACACCATCAGGTGCCCCAGCCACGGCGCGAGCCGGTGGCCGGCGTAGTTGCGCTGGGCGCGCAGCTCGGTCGCGGTGCCGAGCGTTTCGGAGATCCGTTTGGCCGTGCGTTCGTCGTTAGTGGCGAACGTCACCCGAACATGGCAGTTGTCGAGGATGGAATGGTTCTGGCCGTAGGCTTTGTCGATCTGGTTGAGCGACTGCGCGATGAGGAAGCTGCGGATGCCGTAACCGGCCATGAAGGCAAGCGCCGTCTCGAAGAAGTCGAGCCGACCGAGTGCAGGAAACTCGTCGAGCATCAGCAGCAGCTTGTGGCGGCGTGCGATGCCGTCACTGCCGTCGAGCGATTCAGTGAGGCGCCGGCCGATCTGGTTGAGAATCAGGCGCACCAACGGCTTCGTGCGGCTAATGTCCGAGGGCGGCACCACCAGGTACAGCGAGACGGGATGCTCGGATGCGATTAGGTCGGCGATGCGCCAGTCGCAGCGCGACGTGACTTCGGCCACGGTGGGGTCGCGGTACAGGCCGAGGAACGACATGGCCGTGGACAGCACGCCCGACCGCTCGTTGTCCGACTTGTTGAGCACTTCGCGGGCAGCGGACGCGACGACAGGGTGCGGTGTATCGCCCAAGTGCTTCGTCGTCATCATCCGGTGAAGCGTCAACTCGAACGGACACGCGGGGTCGCTGAGGAAGTTGGCGACGCCGCGCAGCGTCTTGTCCTCGCCCGCATACAACACATGAAGGATCGCGCCGACCAGCAGCGCGTGCGAAGTTTTCTCCCAATGGTTGCGACGTTCGAGCGCGCCTTCGGGATCAACGAGAATGTCCGCGATGTTCTGCACGTCGCGCACTTCATGCGCGCCGCGCCGCACTTCCAGCAGCGGGTTGTACGCGGCTGACTTGGCATCGGTCGGGTTGAACAGCAGGCAGTGCGAGAAGCGCGAACGCCAGCCGGCGGTGATCTGCCAGTTCTCGCCCTTGATGTCGTGGATGACGGCGGATGCAGGCCACGAAAGCAGCGTTGGAACAACGAGGCCAACGCCCTTGCCGGAGCGCGTCGGCGCGAACGTCAGGACGTGTTCCGGGCCTTCGTGGCGCAGGTATTGGCCGCGATGCAGACCGAGGAAAACACCCGCAGACTTGTCGAGGCCAGCCTTGTATATGTCGGCGACTTCTGCCCAACGCGCCGAGCCGTAAGTCGTGACGAGCTTCGATTGCCGCGAGCGCCACACCGACATGACGATGGCGACAACCACGGCGACCAGGCCGCTACCGCCTGCGATTGCGCCGCCGATGTTGAAGATGCGCGGCGCGTAGGCATCGTAGGCGAACCACCACGGGAACAGTTGCCACGGGTGATAAACCGGCGTGCCGAAGAAGTCGAACCACGGCGAGCCAAGGCGTAGTTGGTAGCCCAAGGCTGCGGCCGTCCATTGCGTCGCGGCCCATACACCGGCGATCACAATGCCGAAAACAACGGCAACTTGCCCGAACAGCACGCCTTGACCTTGCATCTCGGCCTCCGCTTTCTCCTGCGCAACACGCGGCACAAAGGCGTGCCGTAGTTGCGAGGATTGGCGTCAGGTCAAGAAGCGGTCAAAGACCGTTATCGGGAGAAATATCGAGGAAAAAGCAATATTTCACGCAGGAACGTGTGAAAAGAAAACACTGAAAGCAATGGCGTGTTACAGCGTGTCGTGAAAATAATCAAAAAATCTTCACGGATTGCTCACGATCAGAACTTCGGCACTTCCTTTGGCGGGGTGTACGGCACTTTGCCATCGCCGATGAATCGCTTGCGTGTTGCTTCGGCTACACGGTTGCACAACACGTCGCCCATAACAGGGCGGTCAGTCTTGCACTGCTGGCGCAGCTCTTTGAGTCGTTCGGGATTGGCCGCCAGTTCTTCAACGGTCGGCACGTCGGCTTGTACCTGCTTCGGTGCCTCTGATTTGCCGCAGGCCATTAGCGTCGCAGCAAGGAGAAGCGGGATCATCTTCTTCATGGCTCGATTTCCTCCGAGGCACTGGGATTAGATGGTACAGCGGGTTTCTTTGACGATGGTGCTTCAAGAGTGCTGACCCTCTCAATGAAGCGCACCAGTATTTCAGATGGTTCGCAGTCGAGGCGCAGCAGATAGGTAGTAAGCATAGGCGTATCGCCTACCAATGGACGAGCAACCACGTTCGGTTCATGGCACGCAGCGATCTGCGAAGCGCCAGCCAGCCCCAAAGCGAAACCCGCAGCGACGAGTGCCATCATCAAGTCAACAGATGCAGCTCGCTCGGCGATCAACGGTTCTTGCTCGACCTTCCGCAACACACGCTCAATCTGTCGCGCGTAACCCTCGCAGGCACTAGGGTCTGCGAGTACCAATGGATAGCGCAACATTTCCTCCAAGGGGATGCGCTTGTATTTCAACAGCGGATGTCTAGCAGGCACCGCAACCATCAAAGGGTCATACCACACGGGTTCGGCGATAATGCCATCGCCGACTTCATCCGATCGCGCGAATCCTGCGTCATACAGATCGTCATGCAGCCCTTTGATCTGCTGCGCCAGCGGAATCTCGGACAACCGTATGTCGATCTCCGGTTCTTCTTGACGGCACAACGCCAGAAAGGTCGAGAAACGCGACGGCGGGATACCGTCCGAAAGCGCGACCCGCAACTGACTGTGAAAGCCATTGGCAGCAGCTATTACACTGTCGCGTGCCTGTTGCAAGGCAGTAAAGATACGCGGTACGTGCTCCAAAAATAGCTTCCCTGCACGGGTTAGTCGGGTGCTGCGCGTGGTACGCACAAAGAGCTGTGCGCCGAGGTCTTCTTCCAACTCCTTGATCGCCCGCGACAGCGGCGACTGTTCGATGTGCAGTCGTTCCGCGGCGCGGGCGAAGTGGAGTTCTTCGGCAACCGCCAAGAAACACCGTAGATGACGAAGCTCCACTTGCCAATCTCCCTATGCGACGACGAACCGACCATTCGGCCAGAAACGGACATCAGCACCGGAAATGTACGCCCTGACTATTGCGCTGTCGCTTGGCTGGTAAGGATCGTCCGTGTCCCGGAGCGGGCCGTCAGAATGGCAAGAATCGTTGCGATGGCGAGCAAGGCCGCGCTTGCTCCGAATGTGGCTTGATAGCCGCTGGTGTCGAACAGGACGCCACCGACCGTCGCGCCGAGCATGATGGCGAGCTGGATGATCGCCACCATCAATCCGCCGCCGGCCTCGGCATCTTGTGGCAGCGTGCGCGCCAGCCACGTCCACCAACCGATGGGGGCCGCCGTTGCCACCAATCCCCAAATGCCGAGCAAGACGGTGCTCAATGTGATTGAGCCACCAAATGCAATGAGGGCTACGGCAATGGCCGCCATCAAGGCCGGAATGACGGTCAGCGTTCGATACAGACCATCCTTGAGGAACATTCCGATCAGAGTTGTGCCAACGAATCCAGCAATGCCGATGATGAGCAGTATCAGCGAAAGCGTCGTAGCGCCAACATGGGCGACCGTTTCCAGGAATGGACGCAGATAGGTGAACAGCGCGAACTGCCCCATGAAGAACAGCGCGCACGCGATCATTCCCAACAATATCGAAGGCCGGGCCAGCAGCTTGAAGGCATTGCCGGAGTTGGGCATCTGTTCCACCTTCATGGAAGGCAAGCCGACCAGCTTCCAGCCGAAAGCGATGGCGGCTATTGGAACGACGCAGAAGAACGCCCAACGCCAACCGATGATCGAGCCGAGGAAGCTCCCCATAGGCGCGGCCAGCACCGACGCCAGCGCATTGCCGCCGTTCAAGATTGCCAAGGCACGCGGAACATGGTGGTCTTCCACCAATCGCATCGCCGTCGCAGCCGACATTGACCAGAAGCCGCCGATGGCAATTCCGATAAGCGCTCGCCCGACCATGAACACCAGGTAGTTCGGAGCGAAGGCGACAACGGTGCCCGATACGATCATCAGCAACGTCAACGCCAACAACAGCACTTTGCGATCAAGTCGTCCCGCCAACGACGAAATGCACAAACTGGTCAACAGTGCGAACGCACCGGAAACGGAAATGGCCTGTCCGGCTCGTCCCTCGCTGATATGCAGGTCGGCCGCAATCGGCGTGAGCAAGCTGACCGGCATGAACTCGGACGCGATCAATGCGAACGCTGCCAGCGACATCGCAAGGACAGCGCCCCATGCTTGACGGCCCTCGGACGGTGTTGGAGATGCGGAACTCGTCACCCACGTCCCTCCACACTCTCGAAATCGAGGACAACGCGCCCACGCAAGCCGCCTTCGTCGAAACGACGATGGGCAGCTACCGCATCGGTCGCTGGGAAAACGGCAGCAACGCGCAGAGTCAACAAACCGTCTGCCACTTGCTGGCCGAGCTTGGCTATGGCGGCATGGTCGGTGACGCGTTCGCGCACGTTCACGAACACCGGCTTGATGCCACGCTCCAGGCCATCATCGTTTCCGGGCCGCAACGTGATGATCGTTCCGCCGTCGCGGACGGCAGGTGCGATCTGCTCGCCCAGGCTGGCCGCATCCACCACCGCATCGACGCCAGCGGGGAAAACCTGACGAATACGCGCGGCCACGTCGTCCCCGCGTGCGATGACCTCGGCAGCACCGGCAGCGCGCAGGAACGCCTCATCCTGCGGCGAGGCAATCGCCACCATGCGCAGCCCATCGGCGTTGCCCAGCCCGACCGCGTAAGCACCGACTGCACCGGCTGCGCCCGTGACCAGTACCGTCGAACCCGGCGGCAGATGCAAGGTGTCCAGTGCATTGCGGGCCGTCAGCGCGTTCATTAGGAACGCGCTGGCTTCGTGGAACGACGCCCCAGCGGGAACGGGTGTGACAGAAGCCGCAGGCAGACACACGTATTGGCTATAACCGCCGTAACTGCCGAAGTTGTCCACCACACCGACCACTGCCTGACCGATGGCAACGCCAAGCTGCGGGTCGATGCCTTCGCCAACCTCGTCGATAGTGCCTGCGATGTCCATGCCGGGGACGAAAGGTGGCTTCGCATCTGCGAACCATCCGGCAAGAGAGCCGTCACGCACCATGACATCGACCGGGTTGATACCAGCGGCGCGCACCTTCACACGCACCTGGCCTGGAGCTGGGTGCGGGTCGGGAAGCTCCACCCGTTGCAGAACTTCGGGGCCACCGTAGTTGTTCAATCCCACGGCATACATAGGCAATACTCCAATTTAATCGGCGCGAGTGATCGTCACGCGCACCTGGCCCGGCTGATTGAGTGCCTCAATGCCGGAAGTGATCCTTGCAATCTTGATGACGCCGTATGCGTCGGGGCCACGCCCGCGATAGAACGCGATATTCCCCCACGGAGCGTAATAGGCGATGTCGCCCACGGCACCGGCATCGGTCGCTGGCGCACCTTCTTCCGAAAGCCGCTTGGGCAATGCGCCGCTAACTTTCTCCGCGTCACTGAAATCTCGCAGCGTGACGGTCAACGGCAACAGGGAGAGGAAATCTCGCGCTGTCGAGTTGTCCGCAAGCGTCGCCGCCATGCTTGCCGAACCGATGGTGATACGGATATTCATGCGATGCGCTCCCGCTTGGCTGGGAGCGGCGTTACCGGCGCTGCCAGCTTCGGCCGCACTCGATTCGGCCTGTACCGAACTCACGCACACGCAGCAGGCAACCAACAAGGCGGCTACGATGCAGTTGCGTTTTATCTGCCTTATGGTGACGTGCGGCATGGCGTTGCTCTTTATGCAAGATGGGCGCGGAAGAACTCGGTCAGTTTGTCGAACGGAATCACGTGGTCTTTGCCGCCGTCATACAGATCCGTGTGAACGGCACCCGGAATAATCATCAGTTCCTTCGGCTCCGCCGCGTTCGCGTAGGCGGTTTCGCTGAAATAGCGCGAGTGCGCCTTTTCACCGTGAACAAACAGGATCGGGCGGGGCGAGATTTCCTTGATGTAGGTCAGAATCGGCATGTTCATGAACGACAACGGCGTCGTCATCGTCCACGAACCATTCGAGTTGACCGCACGCGGATGGAAACCGCGTGGCGTCCGGTAGTAATCGTGGTAGTCCACCAGGAACTGTGCTTCGCCGCCTTTGAGCGTGTTCATCACCGGGCCATAAGCCGGGCCGCCATTTTCCGCGTCCTTCCAACGCTGCTGGCTCAACTGTTCCAGCATGTGCGTGCGTTGTTCGAGGGTCACGCTGTCGTTGTAGCCTTTGGACATGAGGCGCGTCATGTCGTACATGGTGCTGGCGACCACGGCCCTGATGCGCTTGTCCACGGCCGCGGCATTCAACACCATGCCGCCCCAACCGCAGATACCGATGGCACCGATGCGCTCGCGGTCAACATTCGGCAGCAGGCCGAGGAAATCCACGGCGGCACTGAAATCCTCGGTATTGATGTCCGGCGAGGCGACATTGCGCGGTTCGCCGCCGCTTTCGCCGGTATAGGACGGATCGAAGGCCAGCGTGACGAACCCGCGCTCAGCCATAGTTTGCGCATACAGGCCGGAAGACTGCTCCTTGACCGCGCCGAAAGGGCCGCTCAAGGCAATCGCCGCCAGTTTTCCGCTGGCGTTCTTCGGCTGGTACAGATCGCCAACCAAGGTGATGCCGTAGCGGTTCCTGAAACTGACTTTCTTGTGGTCAACCTTGTCGCTCTGGGTGAAGGTCTTGTCCCACAACAGGCCGTTATCGGTAAGTTGCAGGGGTGTTGCCTTTGACGCGGCCATTGCTTGCTCCGATGCAAGCATTCCGACACTCAAGGCAGCAATGCCAGTTCCTGTCATTTTCAGCATGTCACGGCGTCCCATATTAGGTGTGGTTTGTTCGGCGACTTCATTCCCAGTTTCGTTCTGCTTGTTCATTGCGATCTCTCCGAGTGAGCGGTATTCAGGCGGCAAGGGTGGCGTTGTCGATCACGAAGCGATACTTGACATCGCCTTTCAGCAACCGCTCGTAGGCACCGTTGATTTCATCGAAGCGGATCAGTTCGATGTCGGAGACGATGCCGTGCTCGGCGCAGAAATCGAGCATTTCCTGCGTTTCCGGGATGCCGCCGATCATCGAACCGGCGAGCGAACGACGCTTGAAGATCAGATTGAAGACTTCGGGCGACGGATGCGGCGTGGCCGGAGCGCCAACCAAGGTCAACGTGCCGTCACGCTTGAGCAGAGCCAAAAAAGGATCGAGGTTGTGAGACACAGCCACGGTGCTTACGATCAAGTCGAAGCTCTTGGTATGCGCAGCCATTTCCTCGGCGTTGCGCGAGACAACCACCTCATCGGCACCCAGCGCCTTCGCTGCGTCGCGCTTCGATTCAGACGTGGTGAAGGCCACGACATGCGCGCCCATCGCATGAGCGAGCTTGACACCCATATGGCCCAAACCACCGATGCCAACGATACCGACCTTCTTGCCTGGCCCGGCGTTCCAGTGGCGTAGCGGCGAATACAGCGTGATGCCGGCGCACAGTAGCGGTGCGACAGCGGCAAGTTGCTCCTCCGGGTGGCGGATGCGCAGCGCATAGCGTTCATGCACGACGATCTTTTGCGAATAGCCGCCTTGCGTCCAACCAGGCGCGTCCGGGGTTGGAAAGTTGTACGTGCCGATCATGCCGTCGCAGTAGTTCTCCAGTCCCTCGTCGCATTCCTCGCAGTGCTTGCAGCTATCGACGATGCAACCAACGCCAACCAGATCGCCGACCTTGAAGTCGGTTACATGCGCGCCGACGGCAGACACACGGCCGACGATTTCGTGACCGGGAACGCAGGGATAGTGCGTGCCGCCCCACTCATCGCGCACTTGATGCAAGTCCGAATGGCAGACACCGCAATAGGCAATGTCGATCTGGACATCGTGCGCGCCAGGATCGCGGCGAGTGATCTGCAAGGGTTCGAGGGGTTTGTCGCCGGCGTGGGCGCCATAGGCAATTACTTTCATGGTGATTCCTTCATTCATTGGTTGGAAATTGGCTTGCCGATATGGACTTCGTTGACATCGGCCAAACCATCGACCTTGCTTCGGAAATCCTTGACATACGGCGTGCCGAAATGACGTTCCAAGTCAGCCATCGAGCGCCACGTCTCGAACAGGAAAAGCGACCCGTCTTTTTCTTCGTAGATGTTGTAAGCCAAGTTTCCCGGCTCCTTGCTTGTCGGTGAAGACAACGACAACAAGGCACGACGCAATTCGTCCGCTTTCCCAGCTTTTGGATGCTTGATGCTGCAAATGCTGATGCTCTCGGCGCTGCGGGACGCTTGCGGCTTTTCCGAAATGGAAATGGCCTTGCCGAAGTGCGCGTCGTTCTTGCCATCCAGTCGAGCAGGACTTTTTTTCACGAAGTCTTGAACGTCGGGCTTTTGCAGGTGCCTGTCGAGGTCTTCCTGCGACCGCCATACTTCATGCAGGAAAAGCGCGCCGCTCTTTTCCTCATAGGCGTCATAGGCGATGTAACCGTCATCGCTGCGTGTCGGTGTCGCCAGCGCCAGGAGTGCATTACGCAGCTCGTCGGCCTTACCATCCTTCGCGCGCATCATGGCGCAGATGTTGACGGTTTCCACCGATACGGCGGTTTGTGCATAGCCCACTGAAGGCAACGCGAACGCGAGTGCCAATGCAAGGAAGGCCAGAAGTCTGCTGGTTTTGTTCATTCGTCAGTTCGATTCAGTGCCGAGGCTGTGGTCGGGTCGGTGGCTTTAGACGCAAACCATCTCCGGTGGGCTTCAACTCAAAGGAGCCTCTAGCCCCCTCTCGACCTGTTAGCATTTTCGTGGAATCATCCAGGATTGATAAGCCGATAAGTCCTTAAATGGGCTATAAGTTTTGCTAATCAATCGCCTATCAGGTGAGCCATGCCGAAACCTACTCCCCGGTACAACCTCAACGACCTTCTAGCGTTCGTGACAGTCGCGCGCGAAGGTAGCTTCACCCGCGCTGCCGCCCGATTGGGCGTCACCCAATCGGCATTGAGCCAGGCGGTGTCCGGCTTGGAAGCGCGACTCAAGATCAGGCTGCTCACGCGTACCACGCGCAGCGTGTCGCCCACGGCAGCGGGCGAGCGCCTAGTGCAAACCATTGGTCATCGCTTCGATGACATCGTGGACGAGCTGGATGCCTTGACCGAGCTGCGCGACAAGCCGGCCGGCACTGTGCGTATCACCTGTGGCGACCACATCATCAGGACGACGCTTCTGCCGAAGCTCGCTCCGCTGCTGCTCGAATATCCCGACATCAAGGTCGAGTTCGACGTCAATTACGGGTTCCGGGACATCGTTGCGGATCGTTTCGATGCAGGCGTGCGTTTCAGCGAAACCGTCGATAAGGACATGATCGCCGTCCCCATCGGCTTCGATCAGCGGATGGCTGCCGTCGCTTCGCCTGCGTATTTCGCCAAGCACCCAAAGCCCAAAACGCCGCGCGATTTGGTGAATCACCGCTGCATCAACATCCGGTTCCCGACCCACGGAAGTCTGGATATTTGGGAGTTCGAGCGTCGGGGTCGGAAGCTGCGGATTCGTGTCGATGGCCCGGTGATCTTCAATACGACAACCCATATCCCCGATGCGGCTGTCGGCGGATTGGGAATTGCCTATCTTCCCGAAGCAGAGTTCGCGCCACACCTCGAAGAAGGACGCTTGGTGCGCGTGCTTGAAGACTGGTGCCCGCCGTTTTCGGGGTATCACCTGTATTACCCGAGCCGCCGGCAACCATCGCCGGCGTTCTCGCTGGTTGTCGATGCGCTGCGTGTGGAAAACCCCAGCGGTTCGGAACACCGATAGAGTCAGCGCAGCGGCAAGTCAGGTGATGGACATGCCCCTCTGCCGGCCGATTTCCCACGACACGCCACCGCCGCGCACCGTGGCGGCGAGTTGTTGCCCCAGCCGTTGTTCGATTACCGGCTTCCACGGCACCAGCGAGAAGCCCATGGCGTCATCGAGCATCGCGTAGCGCCCGCTGGCGAGCATGACGCTACGCCGGTAGATGCCGGCCACGCGCTGCCCGTCGGCGACGGGCCGATGCTCCAGCCCGGTTTCGGCGGCTATGTCCTCCGCGGCCGTCGCCAGCTCGCGCCCGCGCAACGTCGCCAGCAGGTTGCGAGCAAGGACGATGCGCTGCCCCCGATGTTCGGCCAATCCCTGTTCGGTCAGGAAGTCGGCGCGCTGTCGTAGCGCGTCCTTGACCTCGGCCCCAAAGCCCAGGTCGCCCAGCCCCTTGCCGCCGCCGATCAACTGCTGGTCGAGCCAGGTGGCACCGATCACGCGTGCCTGCCGCTCGATGGGCAGGTGCGATTTCAGTTCCACCGCCACGCCGTCGCCAAGGCGCTGCGCGTCGTACTGGCGGCCTCGTTCGGCCAGGTCGCCGGGAATGCGCCAGACGCCTTCGGCCTCGCGCTCCACGATACCGGCGCGGCGCAGGGCTTCGAGTCGGCGCACATGCGCGGCCACCACCTCGCGCGGGTCGCGGTCGGGCGTGGCCTGACCTTGGGCGAGCGCAAGGTGATGATCGGTGCGGTACACGCCATCGACGGCCAGCGCGGCGATGTTGCGGTCGGCGGCGCGCACGTCGGCCGCACCTTTCACCTCCACCACGGCGCCGGTCGGGTACTGCTCCAGCTCGGCACGCGGCGGCAGCGCAACGTAGTGCGCCTTGCCATCCGTGCCATCGACGATCAGATAGCCCTTGTCGTACAACTCGTCGGCCAGCCCCTTGCCGATGACGCGACCGATGACGGTACGGCCATCCGCGACGGGCTGGAACACGGCCAGTTCGCGCTGTTTGCCGCTCATGGCGCGCTGCATGGTGCGGATGATGTCGCCGCGTTCGCCCATTGCCCGCAAGGTCGGTTCAGCGTCGGCATGGACGGCCCACGCGCCGGGCTGCTGTTCAGTCGCCAGGCCCATGCGCTGCAAGTGTTGCAGGCGACCGATCAATACTTGTCGCGGCCGTCGCAGCCTGGGTTCGGCGAAGCGTTCGACGCGCACCAGGCCATCGTCGCCGGCTTCGCGCTGCAAGGTGCGATCCAGCCCCGTCCACCGCTCTTGATCGACTTCGCGCTGAATGACGCGCTGCATCTCCAGTTCGGTGCGCGGCCCCAGCCATTCGGTCGCCAGTTCCGACGCCCGCCGGCGCATCCCTTCGGCGATGTAGTCGCGGGAAATGATGAGGTCTTTGCCGGTGTCGTCCTTGCCACGCAGGACGACGTGCGTGTGCGGGTTGTCGGTGTTCCAGTGATCGACCGCGACCCATTCCAGCCGCGTGCCCAGGTCGGCCTCCATGCGCGCCATCAGGTGCCGGGTGTAGGTGCGCAGATCGTCGAGCTGTTCGGCATCCTCCGGCGAGACGATGAACCGGAACTGGTGGCGGTCGCCTTCGCCGCGCTCCTTGAACGCTTCGAGGTCAGCGTCGTCGGTCATCGGCCCGTAGGCGTGGCCTGGCCCGCCTTGGCGATCGACAGCCTCGCGCTCGATGTAGCGCAGGTGCGCGGCGGTCGAGCGCGGCCCCGCCTGCGCCAGATTCACCAGCCGCACCTTGACTGTCGCGCGCCGGGCATTCGCCCCAAGTCCACGGCCAGCGAAGCGCGCCGCGACGTGGCCGCGCCCCAGCCGGGAACCGGGACGCTGGCCGACCTTGCCCGCCGCCTTGCCGAGCTTCGCGCCGGCCTTGCTGGTCTGGCGCAGCACCTTGTTGATGAAGGCATCGCCGCGCTGTTTCGGCGCACCGGGACGGACGCGGAAACGGTCGCTGTCGTTCTGATCCTTGCGCTGGCTCATGGCGTAGCTCCATCCAAGACCGGCGCAGTCCAGCGGGCGAGGCACGCGCTTTCGTCAACGCCGATGCGGCCTTGCGCACCTTCGCGGCACGCTGCCGCCCCATAGCGCGTGCCGCGCTCCCCCCATGTGCAGACAAGGTTTTCAAGCGGCGATGTGCCGCGACCTTTTATCTTGCCTTCCGCCTTTGCCTTTCGCTGTCGCTCCAGGCATCGGCGGCCCGGCGGCGCTGCGCTGCTCGCAGCCAGCACGCCGGGGAACGCGGCCACGGCCATCGGCCGGGCGCGTTCAAGGCAAGATGCCTGCACGGGGGAAAGCGTCGCCGGATGTTGCGCGACGTGCAGCGCGGATGCGCTGGCACGACACGCGCGACGACACGGCGAGGGCCAACGGAAGAACACGCCGGATGGCACGATGAAGCGCAGCGAATCGGCGGCCATCATCGGCGTGTCTCCAGCCAGACCGGATGCGCAACACCGATCACCGTGTTTGCATTGACCGGGCCGAAATACCGGCTGTCGAACGACGCCGGATTGGTCGTGCTCAACAGGAACAGCTCACCGGGTTCAAGGCGGCGGCAAAGCTGCAAGGATGGCAGCGCACGGCCCAGCCGGTCGGCACGCAGCACGGCGGCCGAAGGCACGCCGTCGATGCGGACGATGCCGCCCGCGATGCACACCTCCTGCGGCGCAATCGCACCCACGCGCTTGAGCAACGGCACACGCACCGGCAGGTAGCCGCGCTGCGCTGCCAGCGCGGCAGCCTCGGCCGGCAGCGGCACCAGCACGATGCTGTCCACGGGCAACGGACGTGGCAGCGAGTCGGTGCGCGGGTCGATGCGATACCAGCCGACCGCCACGCTGTCGGACGGGTTGTAGGTCAGGCGCGGCAGCGGCGACACGAAGGACGCCCAGGCCAGCGCAGCGAAGCCGACGGCGGCCAGTGTCGCCACGACGATGCGAGCGCGCCCGCGCGTGCGAGGACGCGGCGGAACAGCGGGGGCAGGAACGGTCGTCATGGCAGCGCCCTCCCGGCCAGCCAGGCGGCGTGCCGCTCGGCGGTGTACGCCGGCAGCGGCAGACGCGCAGCGAGCCGGTTGCCGAGCGTGCGCCAGTACGCGGGCGACACGTCGGCGGACGCGATGCTCTGCGCTTCGATGGCGTCGAGCTGCGCCAGCATGGCGCGCACGGCGGGTTCACCCTCGGCGTGCAGCAGCAGGCGCGCGCCCGGCAACACGCCGGGGATGCGCTGCGCCGCGTCCAGCGGCGTGCAAGCCTGCATCACCATGAGCTGCCAGCGGATCGTGCCGTAGTCGTTCGCCTGCCAGTGGATGCGGCAGAACATCGCTCGCGGCAGGAACACCGCGACGCGCCGCCAGCGGTCGAGCCGGACGGTGCGTGCCGGTTCGCCGAAGCGCAGGTACACGTCGATGCGCTGCTCGATGTAAGCGAGCGAAACGCGCGTCAGCGGTGCAATGCCGGCCTGGCCGGCGAGCACCGCAAGCGATGGCGGCGGCGCAGCCGTGGCCGCCAGAGCGGATACGTTCATGGCAGGTTCTCCATGCGATTTTCGGGAAACTCGCGTTGCAGCAGCGCGCGCAGCAGTTCGGCGACGGTCACGCCCTGCGTGAACGCCGACACCTTGATGCGCGCCCGCATCGCGGGCGTGATGTCGAGGGTCAGGCGTGCGGTGTAGAGGTCGGCTTTCTGGATGCCGTCGGTATCGCCTTGGCGAACCCACGCCTCGGCGTGCGGGTTCGCCGGTGGGCGTGCGCCGATGCCGACGCGCTTGCCGCTGCGCTGGCTCATGTCGGCCACCGCAGCAGCTCGTCGGTCAACGCGGCGATCTCGCGGGCGGCGGCGCTGTCCGGTGCCGTCTCGCGGGCAAGCCGGCCAGCGCCCACGCTGTCGGCGAACACGATGCGCTGATGCACTTCCGCGCGCAGCGCCGGCAGCGGTTGCTCGGCAAGCGCGCCGCGTGCCTCGCGGCCGATGATGGTGGTGCTGACGCGCCGGTTGACGACGAAGGCCGCGCGCAGCGCAGGCCGGAACACCTGCGCCTCGCGGATCAGCGCGACCATCTCCGACGACGCCCACAAGTCGTAGGGGCTGGGCTGCACGGGAATCAGCACGCGCTCGGCCGCCAGCAGCGCGGAGCGCGCTAGGGCGGCGATGCGCGGCGGGCCGTCGATGACGACGTGATCGGCGCGACGGGCCAGCTCCGGCGCTTCCTGGTGCAGCGTCTCGCGGGCGAGGCCCACGGCGCTGAACAGCCGTGGCAAGCCTTGCTGGCTTCTGCGCTGCGTCCAGTCCAGCGCCGAGCCTTGCGGGTCGGCATCCAGCAGGATGACCGACTGCCCGCGCATCGCCAGTTCGCCGGCAACGTGCGTAGCGAGCGTGGTCTTGCCGACGCCGCCTTTCTGGTTGAGGAAGGCAACGATCATGGCGCGGCTCTCCGTGTTGGAAAGCCGGGCGTTGGCTGTTGCGCTTCGTGCCGTTCGGCGGTTGTCCACCGAACCGGCGCGCTCTTACCAAAAGTTAGAGCTTTTAAGTTAGGTAAGTTAGAGCGCGCCGAAACCCGCGCCGTTATTGGCTTTCCGGCGATTTCGCACGCCTGATAGCACGATAGGGACACGCCCGATAGCACGATACCCGGCACGCCTGATAGCACGAGGCCGTTCACACGTTTTCCCGGAGTTATCCCCGTGCCGTGTGCAGCACGGGCCGAAAGGTCAGCAGTTCGGCGTTGCTGCCCGGCATCCGCTCGATGCCGAGCACATAGCCGGGCAACGACTGCCGCGCGACCAGCGCGCGCAGGTCGCAGGCGAAGTCGTAGGGCTTCGCCGTGCTGCCCGATTTCTTGTGCAGGTGCCGGAAGTCGAATTGCCAGCCGCCGGGCTGCTTGCCGCCGTGCTTGCGCACCAGCCGGTACAGCCACCGCTCGATGCCGCCGGTGAGCCGGAAATACGCCGGGTCGATGGTCAGCACCAGGGCGGCGTCGAGCACGCCGGCATAGAACCAGTCCGGCAGGATCAGCTCGATGCCCAGCGGCGTGCCGCGGGCGTCGGCCAGTTCCTTCCATTCGTTGATCCACGAGAAGCGATGCAGCCGCCGCCCGGTCGTCTCGCGGATGGAAGTCGCCACGGTGGTCGATTGCAGCCGGTCGAGCGCGGCTTTGAGGCGCTGGTAGTCGCGCAGCGACACACCGCGCCCGATGAAGCGCAGGATCTCGTAGGGTGTGGCGTGCATCAGGCGCGACGGCCGCAGGCCCGCGTCGCGCGCTTCGACGATCTGCGAGGCCGCCCATATCAGCACGTCCGCGTCCCATATGGTCGCTATGCCGTGCTCCTGCGTGCCTTCCACGCGGATCGTAATGTTGCCGCTGCGGAAGTCGATCGGCGCGGTGCGCCGCGACTTTGCCAGCGAGAAGAACGGATAGGCCATCAAGTCCTGTGCATCGCGCGGCACCATGTCGCCCGGCAAGGCGCGGAACAGGTCGAGCTGTTCCCGCTCCCGCGATGGGTTGGACATGGCGACGGCCACCGGCGATGCACCGATCAGCGCGCACGGCTGTCGGCCGAGTGGTCTTCGGCGTATTCGGGATCGGACGTGGTTTCGTAGCTGCGCTGGTCGGCCCAGGCATCGAGGTCGGCCACCGCGTACATCACGCGGCGGCCGAACTTGCGAAACTTCGGCCCGTTGCCGATCACACGCTGCTTTTCGAGCGTGCGCGGCGACAGCCGCAGGTACTCGGCGGCTTCGTCGTTGGTGAGGTAGCGTTGGGGCTGTGCAGGCGTAGCGACGGGTGCGGCGGCAGGCCGCAAGGGAGCAGGACGCATCGGGTGAACCTCCATCGGTCAGAAACGCCGGCGGCACCAGCGCAGCCGGATGGAGGCAGTCTCGAAAAAGCGATGCGTTGCGCAGAGGGTCGTTTTGCAGCGCAGGCAAAGCGACCCTGCGCAGGTCAATGAAGCTGTGCAAGGCGGCGGTAGCCGCCGCGCATCAGCGATTGGCCGCGTCGGATCAAGCGGCGCACGCGCGAGCGCAGGCCGCCGTCGGCGTACCAGCCGACGGCCACGGCCTCGGCGCCGAACAGCCCGATGGCCGTTTCGCGCAAGGACGCGCCCGCGAGGGTCGCATCGAGCGCCTGCAAGGTGTGCAGTTCCAGCAGCGCGGTCGGCGTTGGCCGGGAACGCGCCGCGGCCGTAGGCGTGGTTCCATCTGCCGCCGCCAGCTTGTCCATCTCGGCCGCGACCGTGCGGTAGATCGCGCAAGGCGCGGCGCAAGCGCGGACAGCGTAGAGGAAGGCCATGCCATCGGCCAGCCCCGGCGCGAGTGCGAGCCGCACGCAGCAACCCGGCCAACAGGCGGTCAGCACGAGGCGCTTGCCATCGTGAATCAGGTGCTTGTTTCCGGGGATGCGCCAGAACTCGAACACCGCCGCATCCGGCGGCGGGTCAGCGTCCGGGTAGAACTGGAGCATGGCGTCGTTGTCGAGAAACCAGACTGGATGCGCGTCACGCGCATCCAATGCCGGGTCTTCCAGCAGGCGCAAGCCCCACGCCTGCGCGGCTTCCGGCTGGCGACAACGGTGCAGCCAGTCGCGCCGGTAGTCGGGATGCCGGCGCAGGTATTCCCATGCCAGTGCGGGGCCGTCCAGATGCAGCACGTACAGGTACGCGGCGGTCGGATACCAGGCATCAGTGCTTCGATCAGCCATGACGTTACCTCCTGTCGAGCAGGTACGTCGCCACGGGCGTCGAACATGGGAGCTACGGCATCAACAACATCAAAGCGCCATCCATCAGGCGTAAACTCAAGCTGTAACGAGGGGTGTCAAGACCGATTGGCTCCGAAGCCTTGCACGAAACGTCCGAGTGCGGCGGCTACGCTGCGCGGAAATGTCGCGCAGCATCGACCACCCTGCCGCAAATCGCGCTGTGCATCCTGTCTTTTTCGATCAGGGTTGCACCCGGCTGGCGCAAGAGCGCCCATCCAGACCGTAGCTGTCTGGAACCAGACCGAAAAAGACACAATTCGCCCCAGCTAGTCGGGAATGGAGCCGTCTCGCTGTGCGAGCCGGACGTACTCCGATAGCGGCCGTGCCGCGCGGAAATACACGTCGCGCAGCACGGGGCGCTGCTGCGGCCCGACGATGCCGGCCAGGTCGGACAGCTTGACCGTCCCCAGCGCCGGCATCCCGATGCCGAGGTCGATCAATCCCCACGCGGTATTGCCATCGGCGGGATCGAGCGCAGCGAGCAGCCAGATGGCGTGCGCGTCGGGAGTGAACAGCCGCACCACGGGCAGCGGGTCGATGTGCTGGCCAGTGGCGCGTGCCGCGCCATTGGCGAGCAGTTGCGTGCGTTCGTCGGCGGTGGTCAACGGCTGGGTCACGGTCAGGAATCCCGCAAAGCCAAGGTTGCACGAACTCGCTTTTGCGCCGAAGCACGGAACCGCGAAGCCGGAGGCGTGCTTTCGTGCGCAAGCACGGATGCACAAACCATCGAATCCGTACAGGCACGGAAACACGGAAGCGGAATCGTGTATGTCTGGAAAGGCACGGATGCGGTTCTCCGATTCTGTCGGAATCCGCCGATGCGGATTTCCGTAAAAGCACGAATACGGAAATCAACATCGCCAAATGAACACTATAGATTGTAGCCCTATAGGGCGCAATCGGCTGTCATCTTGGTTTTTGAGGGGAAACCATAGGTGGCGGCAAAGCACTCGTTAGCGACGGCGATACGGACGGTCAGGAAAGCGCGTGGCTTGAGCCAGGAAGCGTTCTCCGACGTGTCCAGTCGTACCTACATGAGTTCGCTGGAGCGCGACCTGAAAAGCCCGACGCTCAACAAGCTGGCCGAGTTGTGCGAGGTGATGGAGATCCATCCGGTGACGCTTCTGACATTGGCGTATTCGGGGAACGACTCCAAGAAGGCGGACCAATTACTCTCGCAGGTTCGGCATGAGCTTGAACTGCTGGCACAGACAGACGACGAATGACACTTCTCCAGAACGACCCCATCACCCAACTTGGATTTTCCGTCTACGAGAACAAGGGGGTCTTCGCTGTTCTTCTGGGGTCGGGCCTGTCGCGTTCCGCAGAGATTCCCACCGGCTGGGAAATCACGTTGGACCTGGTGCGCCGCGTGGCGACTGCCCAAGGCGTCGAGGAACAGTCCGATTGGGCAAAGTGGTACCGGGAAAAGACCGGGCATGAGCCGAACTATTCCGCTCTGCTGGAGGAGATCGCCAGTTCACCCGACGAGCGGAGGGCGATACTGCATCGGTACATAGAGCCAGACGCGCAGGATCGCGAAGAAGGCCGGAAAATTCCAACCAAGGCGCATCACGCAATAGCGCAGTTGGTTCGTTCTGGTCACGTCCGGGTCATCGTCACGACCAACTTCGACCGGCTCATGGAGAATGCCCTTCGGGAGCAAGGAGTCGAGCCCACAGTGGTTTCCTCCGCAGACGTTTTGGCGGGTGCCGAGCCATTGACGCATAGTCGCTGTTACCTCCTCAAACTGCATGGTGACTACAAGGATGCCCGCATCCTAAACACTGATCAGGAACTGAGCGCTTATCCGGAAAGCTACGACAAACTGCTGGACCGCATCTTTGATGAGCATGGTCTGATCATCTGCGGCTGGTCTGGTGAATGGGATCATGCACTGCGGGCGGCCTTCCTTCGTGCACCGAACAGGCGCTATCCCGTGTATTGGGCAGCCCGGGGTGCGTTGGGCTCGGGGGCCAGCGAGCTGGCCATCCACCGAAGTGCCAAAACGATACCGATCTCAGGAGCGGACGAATTTTTCCAAACACTGCAACAGCGAGTCGAAACGCTTGAGCAGAGCCAGCGCCAGAATCCACTGAGCGTCGAATTGTTGGTCAATAGCACGAAGCGCTACCTGGCGAAGCCGGAACACCGTATTCAACTGGACGAGTTGCTTTCGCAGGAGGCGGAGCGGTTGATGGCGCAGCTCGATGGGAGCCAATTCGCGCCCCATGGCCAGTGGAATCAGGAAGATTTCCGATCGCGGGTACGGCGATACGAGGCGCTGGCAGAACCCCTGACGCGCATGGCTGGCGTGCTCGGCAGATGGGGGGATGGTTCCGAATTGACCACGATCCTCGACATCATCAGGGGGCTGTATCTGCAGGCCGAGAAAGTTGGAAACGGCCTAGTGGTTTGGCTCGGCTTGCGATCCTATCCGGCTGTCTTGATATTCACCGCCTACGGCGTCGGTCTGACACGCTCTCTGCGATGGAAAACACTTCACGAGCTGCTGGTTGCACCTTGGCCTCGGGAACATCGCGACCCGAAACGAGTGGTTTCCGCGCTGTTCCTGGATGAGTGGAAAGGCGCGAGAAAAGAGGTCTGGAACGAGTTGGAGGGCCTCGACCGCCGAAAGACGCCTCTTAGCGATCATCTGCTCGAAGTGATGACGAACTGGCGGTCCAGCTTTGCAGGTGTATCGGCAGAGTTTGAGCTGGTGTTTGAACGATTTGAATTGCTTGCTGCTCTTGCCTATCTGGAGGAGGACAGCGAAGCGAGTTTGGAACAAGCCCTGGCCAATACACCTCACGGCCTGTTCGCCCGCATGCCCGTAGGGCGCGTTGGGTGGCATGAATCGTCAGCCAATTCACTGATTCTGGAGCTTCAATCGGAAGCGACCATCACAGCTTTGCTGGACGCAGGCTTTGCGCGGAACAGCCGCCGCTTTTTGGAACTCTCCATCGAGAGTTTCAAGCGCTACATGGGCAGGATGTCGTGGTAGCAGTCGCCCCGCCGCGACGGGCGGGGCGCTGTGGCGGTCACGCCGCCTGGGGCTTGCTGCGCGACCAGATCAGGTCGTGCGTACCGTCCTCGTTCTCGATCAGGCGAGCATAGACCGTTGCAGGGAACGAAGGATCGTCGAGAGTCACCGACAGGTAGTCGCGCCCGGCCTCGCTGGTCTTCTTCCACGCTGCGCCGATGTCGTGGCCGGCCGCCTGAAGGCGGAAGTCGGGTGCGTTCTCGTTGCCGCCCTTGTCGTTGGGAACCAGCTTGACCTTGACGTTGAGCGTCAGGGTGCGGAGCGTGCCGGTGAAGCCGTCTTTCTCTGCGGTGAAGGTGCCGATGTTGGCCATGATGTTTTCTCCTTTCGGGTTGAACAAGGTCGCGCCAGTGCGTCCTTGTTGTGAACCGGCCGGCGGGGGATGGGCGGACCGCACCGCGCAGCGGTCGCAACAACGTGGAGAACCTGGAAGCGCAAAGAATTTGTCCCGCGAGGAAGCCGCGCAGCGGCGGGGAAATTGTTTGCGCTGGAAGGTTGCGGCCATGAAGCCCAAGGCGCAGCCGCGCCCTCGCCAGGATTCACGACAAGCCAAGGACGCACGGGCCGCCTGTCCCGAATGGAGACGTGACCGACTCGGCATCCCCGCATGACGGGTGCTCCGGCTTGCGCCCTGACGCGGGCAAGGCCAACACGCCAACGACAGACGAGAACGCCCCTTGCCGCAGCATGCGGAAACCTGTTTGAGGTGCGGCGTGGAAGCTCCATAGGAGGGTGAGGCCGGGTGGCGTGTCGGTGAACCGTCCTTCGTGACGTACAGGCGGCGAACCACCAGCATCGAAGACGGCATGCACATGCACAACCCAATCCAGAGAGTCACGGCAAGAGCCAGCGCGCCAACCATCGCCGTGACATGCGATTATTCAGGGTCTGCGTACTCTTGATACTCAGGGCGTCAAGTTTGACGCGCCAATGCCGCTTCTATACATCGAATTGAACGTCAGACCTCGCCCATCGCTGAAGAGATCCGAATGGCCATTGAGGAGAAGAAATATTGAAGGACCAAGAGAGCATCGTCCGCTATTGGCATGCCGTCGAGTTGCTGCAACCACAGTCGGCACCCAAGCTGAAAAAACGTAGCGGCCGATACGAGGCGTTCATCCACGACACGTCCATCCAGCGTCCCATTGTTCCGTGGGTAGCGGAAAGCGTCGTCAGCAAACAGGGGCTGCCCAAGAGGCGCGTATGGAGCCATACGCTTTTTGCCCATCTGTATGACAGCCGCCTCGTGGCCAACAAGCTCAACGAAGTCTATGGCGCCGATCAAGGCTATCGAGAGCCGCAGTTCCGTGAATCGGCGCTGTTTGCGGCAAAGTTCACTATGGAAGGTCGGCTGGTCGATGACAGCTTCGTGCTTTCCAGCGAAGCGTGGTTCCTGGGTCGGGTGCTGACCGGAAAGGACTGGACCCGAGGATTCGAGGACGATCAAAAGGCCATCGGCGACTACGCGAAGACGCTGCTCGAAGAACAGGTGTCCGGCAACGCTTTGCGCGAACTGACCCAATGGATTCTCCAGTTTCTGGGCGTAGATGACTTTTTTGGCGACATGGATCGCCATCGATTTCGCTTTCGCTCCCAGCCCGTGAATCCCGGCAAGCCCGAATCGGAAGACGATCCGCTCAACAGTTTCCTGCTCGATGATCTTGCCGATGTCGCCGACAACATCGGCAAGGGCGTGCGAAGTGAGCCGTTGGATCAGTATTTGCGCCGGCACGATCCCCAGCCACGTTTGCACGTGGACGATCACCGTGCATCGCTGCCGCTGATCGACCGACTGATGCCGGATGCCTATGCCAATAGCTGCTGGCCTACAGAGCATCACCTGGGCCTCGTGCATTCCCAGCAACTGGCCGTCAATACGATTCTGTCCACCCTAGCCAATGGACAGGGGTTACTAGGCGTCAATGGCCCACCTGGCACCGGAAAGACGACCCTCTTGCGCGATTTGATTGCCGCCATCATCACCAGTCGGGCCGACGTGCTTGCCACCTTGCGCCGAGCCTCCGACGGGTTCGTGAGCAACGGACGCGAAGCTGCCAACGACGGTGGCAAGCTGCAGGCTTGTTTCAAGCTAAACCCGGCGCTGTATGGCTTCGAGATCGTGGTTGCTTCGTCCAACAATGGTGCTGTGGAGAACGTCACGCTTGAATTGCCCCAGCGTGACAAGATCGACGAGAGCTGGCTGCCCGAAGCCGAGTATTTCGCTGAGTTAGGGGAACTGGTTGCCGGCAAGCCCGCTTGGGGGCTGATTTCGGGCCCATTGGGCAGCAAGACGCGACGCACCAAGTTCGTGGAGCGTTACTTCTATGGCCAGCGCCCCTCCGGCAGCGAAGGCAAGGCTGACTCGGCAGCCGAAGACGATACCGACCTCGAATCTGATGCGGACATCGACAACATCGTGGACGGCCTGTTCTCCGACACCTCCGCAGGGGCGGAGAGCGATGACGGCAGCGGCGATCAGGACGATGGGGTGCCACCCGAGACAGGGAAAGGACCAAAGGGTTTTCTGGGGTGGCTCGGCGCGAATGCCGAGGTCAACGCGACCCGTTCTTCGGAGGAACGTCAAGCCTTGTGGCAGCAAGCCGTCTCTGATTACGAAGCGGTCAAGGCGGAGGCGCGCAAGGCATGCTCCGATGCCAATCGCATCCGTGAGCTGATCCAGGCTATTTGGCAGGCTAGGAGGACGATTGCCGACAAGTCCAAAGCACTTCGCGCACTCGAACAGCAACTGACCGATGTGGTCAATCAGCTCTCGCGCTTGGATGCAGAGGAAAGCTGCCCCGCCAACATGGCACTCAAGCAGTGCCTGGACGCACTTGCCCAACACCAAACCCGCAAGCCGGGTTTCTTGGCGAACTTGTTCAGCCTGTGGAGAACTCAGCGCGACTGGAATACAACGCAGACATTGCTGGAAGGCCAGCGTGATCTGGCTAAGGCTGAGTTCGCCAGAATCGCCCGCCTGACCAAGCAACTCGACGTATCGAGGGGGAGCTTGGAAAAGCAGATCGACGATGCGCACCGCGCGCTTCAGCGATCAAAGGACAAAGAGCAAGCCTTGACGCGCGACGCCACCGGACTGGCAAGTACCTGCCGGGCCGATCACCTGCTCGCGTGGTTACAAGGTGGTGTCATCGGTCATGGCAATGCCATTGAGTTGGCTGAGCCATGGCGTATCGAAGGTTGGCGGCAAGCACGTGCGCGCGTGTTCGTCCAAGCATTAAAGCTCCATCAGACGTTCTTCGAGTTGGAGGCATCCCGGATGCGTTCCAACTTGTATTTCATCAACGGCCTGTTGACAGACTCGCGCTACCAGGGGCTTTCACGGGATGCCATTCGCTCGGCGTGGGCTTCGCTGTTCATGGTCGTGCCGGTACTGAGCAGCACCTTCGCATCGTTCGCCCGTTCATTTGGATCTTTGGGCGCCAGTGAGATCGGCTGGTTGTTAGTGGACGAGGCCGGCCAAGCTCCGCCCCAGGCGGCGGTGGGGGCACTGTGGCGGTCCCGCCGTGCGTTGCTGGTGGGAGACCCCCTGCAACTCAAGCCCATTGTCACCGTATCCGATGCGGTGCTGGAACACATGCGCACACGCTACCGTGTCGAGCCACATTGGCTCCCCAATCATCAGTCCGCTCAGACGCTGGCCGACGAAGCCACCGCGTGGGGGCGCATGGCGGGACCGGCCGACAGCAAGACCTGGGTGGGACTGCCGCTGGTCGTGCACCGTCGCTGTGACAAGCCCATGCACGAGTTGGCCAACCGCATCGCCTATGACGGAGCGATGGTGTATGGAACGATGGCACCGCGCGCGGACAAGGAAACGCGGGCCAGTCTGGCGACGGGTTGGATACAAGCCAGCGGTCCATCCGAAGGAAACTGGGTGCCCGCCGAAGGCCAGGCGCTACGCGAGTTGCTCGCGCTGTTGCATGAGGATGGTGTTACCGCCAAGGACATTTCGGTCATCACGCCCTTCAAGGCGGTCCAGCAAAACCTCAAGCGCATGCTTCGCAGCAAGATGGTGTCCGGCACGATCCACACCATGCAAGGCAAGGAAGCGCCGGTCGTCATCATGGTGCTGGGCGGCAATACGGAGGGATCAGGTGCTCGCAACTGGGCGGTATCGGAGCCCAACCTCTTGAACGTCGCGGCGACGCGCGCCAAACGGCGCTTCTACGTGATCGGCGACAGAAACGACTGGAAGCACCGCGCCTTGTTCTGCGACGTCATGGATCTGCTACCGCCTCAGAAAATCCCGGCACGCGAACAAGTTCCGCTACCCCAATAGCCTCAACCTGGAATGAGTGGTGCTTGGTGTTGCTCGTTGAATCCGGGCGCAGCCAACGGGCAGCGCCCGGATGTCTTTGGACGGCCCCGGCGCCACCGCGCCGGGGCCGATTTTTCAGCGCGAATCACGATCTTCATCACGCTTACTCTTTCGTTTCGATAATCCACCATACGGCACGCGACAAGGCATGGCCGTGATGAGGTGAAGTTCCGTCTGGTCAGCAATCGCCGTCCAGCCGGCAGGCAGACGGTAACTGCGCACGTCGCCCTCGCCGTGCCAGCGGCGGGCGTGTACCGTGCCGGAGGCAAGCCCGCTGCCATGCGCAGGCGGGTGGTCGGATTCTGGTTGTTCATGGGAAAAGCTCCAGGGCTGCCGAAGCGCCCCGACAGCAGTCGGGGCGCTCGGCGATGGTGAAGGTCATGCGGCCAGCGCCTGCACCTCGTCGTGGACTTCGATGGTTTTCGGCTCGTCATTGGCCGTGGCCTGCAGGGCATCCTGCGCTGTGGTGGCGTCCATATCCTCGGCCTGGAACACGGCGGGCATCCAGCCGGTGCCATCGGCCAGCCGTTCGGCTTCGCTGGCAATGTCGGCCTTCTTCAACTTCGACAGGCGGGTGACATGCTCCGGGGCGTACTGGCCCACAGCTTCCAGAATCGCCGCCTTCGGTACGTGCCGGAAATAACCCTCGGCGGTCGGTTTCCACCATGCGGCCATCTCCAGCCCCACAGCCTGCGCCAGTTCCGTGCCGGGCTGGCGCTGCACTGCACGCGGCGTCACCGCGTCCACCATGGCCGCGACGCACACGGCCAGCAGCCGCACCAGCTCGTCCTGCGACTTCGCCAGTAGCGCGGTGAACAATTCGGCGCCGTCCTGTGGCAACGCTTCGCCTGCGACCTGCTGCAACGTGCGCAGCGCCACGGCGGCGGGCGATTCCGGCCAATCCGGGGCCACGCCTTCCAGCCGGTCCTGCACGGTCAGGCGCACGCCGAGCGGCAAGCCGTCGCCGTAGGCGTCAGGTTGCAAGACGGTCTGCACCATGCCATGCACCAGCGCGGCCAGCGCCACCTGCGGATGCCGCGCGACTTCGATTTGCAGGGCGGCGGTGCGGTGGGCGCTCAACCGCTGGGCCAGCCGGTCGGACATGGCGGCGGTCCGGGTTTGCTCGGCGTCGTCTCCTTCGTCATCGTTCCCGGCGTCGCCTTCCACGGTGCCGAAGCCCTGCCGCAGGCGTTGCAGTGTGCGCAACGCCTTGGCCTCCGCCTCGCGCAGCAGGCCGCGATGAATGACGGCTTCGCCTTCACGGTCGAGCGTGACGATGGCACCGGCCACGGCGCGCACGTCCGGGGCGTAGCTTTGCAAGGAGTCCTCCGCGGCTTGCAGTTCCTCGGCCACCTGTTCGCGGCGCGATTCCAGCGCCCCGGCCTTGCCCTCGTCCTCGGCGTCGTAGGCATCTTCCAGTTCGGCGTCGATTTTTTCGAGGCGGGTTTGCAGCGAAGCGATGCGGCGGGCTTCGCGGGCGTTCGGTTCGCGGCGCTGGCGCGGCGCGTTCTGGAACGCCTGCCGGTCGGCGTGGCTGATGTGCGGCGTGGCATCCACCCACGCCCAACCCTCGGCGTGCACGTCCTCGGCCAGCGCGTCCAGCTTGTCGCGCACCAGCGTTTCCAGCAGCGCAGCGTCGGTCAGATACGTTCCTGCATCGCCTTCGGCGAACAGGTCGCGCCGGATGCCGCCGCCTGCCGCCGTGTAGGCGTCCAGCCCGACGAAACGCACCAGCGGATGAGTGGCATTGATTTCGCGCTCGGTCAGGCGCTCCCGCAGCGCGGACGGGCCGCGCTGCCACGTCGGCGCGCCGTAAAAGGCGGCTTCCTGCGCGGCGTGGTCGTCGGTGACGGCCAAGGCCATCAACTGTTCCAGCGTCACGGCCTCGGCGCGGTAGTCGGCCAACAGGCGCGGCGACACGTTCGCCAGCTTCAAGCGGCGCTGCACCACCAGCGGGGACACGCCGAAGTCGCCGGCAATGTCTTCCACCGGGCGGCCTTCCTTGACCAGTGCGGCGAAGGCGACGAACTGGTCGGCGGGGTGCATGTTCTCGCGCTGCACGTTCTCGGCAAGGCTGACGGTTCGCGCCGAAGCGTCGGCCACCAGCAGGCACGGCACCTCAACGTCTGCGGGGATGCGCTTCTTCTTCGCCAGCAGCTTCAAGGCGGTCAGGCGGCGGTCGCCGGCGACGACCTCGTACTGCTCGCCATCGTTGGCGGCAATCACGATGAGGTTTTGCAGCAGGCCGACGCGGGAAATGCTCGCGGCCAGCTCGGGGATGGACATGCGCGGGGTCGTGCGCACGTTGCGCTTGGAGCGGCGCGACAGCAACCGCGACAGCGGAACCAGAATCAGGTTCTTGGTCGGGTCGGCGGCTTCCAGTGCGGGGGCTTGGATGGTGCGGGCTTCGGTTTGGGTGATGGCGTTCATGGTGATAACTCCTTGTGGTTAGGGAATGCAGCAGCGAAGGAAGTGGCAAGGGCTGCTGCCTGCCCCTGCCGCGTGGGGATTCAGGCTTTCAACTGGCGCAGGCCGTCGGCCAGCAGCCAGAGGGCGCGATTCAGGCGGATGCCGTTGTCGATGCCCTGCACGGGTCGGGTGGTCTGGCGGCGACCGTTGGTCGCGCGGGCGGACAGGCCGCCTTTGATGAGGTTTTCCTGCGTGCGGTTGAACACGCTCCACAGGTCGCGGCGGCTGTCGTCGTGACGGCGCGGCATCAGGATTTGCGATTCCGTGATGGGCGCGGGCTTGTCTTCGTCGTACTTCAACGCCAGCGCGGCGCGGGCGAAGACTTCGGCCTCGCCGTTGTCCAGCGTGATGGCCTGCATGGCATCGCGGGATTCCTGCGCCCGACCAAAGCCGTGCAGTACGTCATAGGCGCCTCCGATGACGTGGCCGGCGATGTCGCCCTTATGGGGCACGCGCACGTCCGCCACGGTGTCGCCGCAGACCAGTCCGTTCTGGCACACGAAACGGAACATGCCAGCCAGCATCTGAAGGCTGCTCGTCCCGTCATGGGAGTTCAGCAGGATGATTTCGTTGGCCTCCGCGTCATTAACCTGACTGGCATGGCGCAGCCGAATCATGTGCTTGGTGTAGTCGCGGCGGTCGTCCTGCCGAACGCGGGTCTGACACACCATGAAGGGCTGAAAACCCTCCCTGCGCAGTTCGGTCAGCAAGGCGGCGGTGGGGATGTAGCTGTACCGTTCCGAGCGGCTTTCGTGCGGGGCCTCCGCAAAGATGGACGGGGCCACGCCGCGAATCTGGTTATCCGACAAGGGATGTTCCGAGCGCAGCACCGGGGAACGGGAAGCGAAACGGGTTGCGAGTTGCATGATCTTTCTCCTGACAAAGGGTTTGCCGTTGAAACCGCACACCGGATTCCTAGATTCGGAGCCCGCCTTTCGGCTTTCCGGTGGGGTCGGCGCGGAGACCTGGGCTGGCCTCGTTGCCACCGTCTTTCCTGAGTTCATCGCCCGCGACGGTCAGGAGCGCGCGGACGGAAGCCGTCAAGGAGGAAAGCGCCGGGTGGGTGCGGCCCGCAGCGCAGCGAGGACACGGCCCGGCGCGCCTTGATGGCGCACGGCCGCGGGCTACAGTCGCGGACAAGGTGATGAAGTCAGGGGAGACGGCTGGACAGGCAACGGCCGCTGCGTTGGCGCAGCCCCCACGCAAGCGAAGCGCGCAGGCCCGAAGCTGGAAGCCGGGCCGAAGGCGTCAGCCGAGCGGAGCGAGGGAACGATGGAAGCCCGAAGGGGGCGAGACTCGCGCAGCGAGGCTCGATGCGCAGCACGACAGCGCGGCCGGCCGTCTCTTGGCCGGGACGCCCAGATCGCAGGAGGTACCTGAAAGACAGCCGGTCGACAAAGACTCGGGTACCGACAAGCCCGCCTTGGTTAAATACGCTGCAAAGCGTCTTCAACATCAGGGACGGAGCATGAGTTCAGCCCAGACCACGAACCCGCAGCAAGCCTGCGAAGCCATCCTCATCGAAGGAAAGCGCTACAACATCGAGCACGGCATCCTGCCCAGCGAGACCGCCGTCGCCGACCGTCTGCTCGCCCGTGGCGTCGAGCTGAGGGACGCCTATGACGAGTTGTACGAGAAGCTGCACCCGCGCCCGCCGGCACTTAAGGTCTTCCTGGACCTTCTGCTGAGTACGGCGGCGTTCTGGAGCCCGGAGAAGATCGCCCAGGCGCGTGTCGCCCGGGACGAGTTGGCCGGCGTCAACCGGCAGATCGCGCGAAAGGCCGAGGAACTGGCGCAACTTCTGGAACGGCGTACCGACCTCAACAACACCTCCGGTTTCAGCAGCGAAACGCACTACCACGTCTGCGACGTGATCGAAGCGGCATCCGGGCACAACTACTTGTTCAACTCCTGGGTCAAGGATCGCCTGGATGCCCTTCGCGGCCAGTTCGATCTGAAATACTGGCCATCACTGGATCAGTTCCTTCGGGAGCTGGCCGCCGACGCGGAGAGCGCCGGCATGGAGGCCACAGACCCTTTGACCGCGGCGGCCACCGTGGCATCGCGTCCGTCACGGGCCGACTTCTTCAAGGCGCTATTCGCCTCCATCGAGGAAAACAGCGCACGTAACTACGGGCTGCTACCTAGAGGCTTCAAGCTTACCGACGGCACCCTGGCCTCGCTGGCGAACTGCGCATTGGACCTTGGGCCAGACGAGCTGGCGGACAGCACCTATGTGAAGCGGCTTCGCCAGCGCGAACGCAACGGCGGCAAGTGACGCCGCGTCGGCCGCCAAGAAGCGCAATCGTGCAAACTCCCCGGCGGCGTAGCAAAAAGGGGGCGAAGCCCACCTTGGTCACAGCCAACCGAGTTCGGCGAATGCCGTCGTCCGGTCGCCCGCAACGATGATGTGATCCAGCGTGCGCACCTCGACCAGCGCCAGCGCCTCCTTGAGCCGCTGGGTCAGTGCCCGATCGGCAGCGCTCGGCTCGGGATTCCCGCTTGGATGGTTGTGCGCGAAGATCACCGCCGCCGCATTGTGCTGCAGCGCCTCCTTGACGACCTCGCGCGGATACACCGATGCCTGGTCGATGGTGCCGCGGAACATCTCGACGTACTCGATCAGCCGATGGCGCGTGTCGAGGAATAGGATTGCGAAGACCTCATGCTCGAAGCCGGCGAGCTTGGTGCGCAGATACTCCTTGACCACTGCCGGTGAACTGAACTCGGTACCGCGCTGCATCTTCTGGTCGATGACCCGACGCGCGGCCTCCAGAATCTGGTCGGCCGACGCCGGCAGATAGCGGCCACGGCCGTCACGCACTAGCAGCGACGCATCGGAAGAGAGGGAAAGCTGCGACATGATCGTGCTCCGGTTGCTCGGGCGGAATTGCCCGGAACCGGCGCCAGCACGGCGCAGCGCAAGCAGTCAGGGGGCGAAGCCGGCCGCCAGGACGCCAGCGCGCAAGGCGCGCGCCGCCCTTGACGGCGAGAACGCCGTGGTACGGTGAGGGGAAACAGCAAGACCGCCCCATGCCATACACGAACCTCGGCAAGCGGAGCGCGCAGGCCCGCCAGGGCCGGAGGCCTCAGGGATCAAAGCCGGATGGCCGCGGCTCGCCAGAGGCGCAGGGCGCAGCCCACGAACCCAACGGCGCAACGCTGGGACGCCACTCCTTTAAATGTGATGCGCGCCTCTTTTCACTGGGTTGACATCCCATATGTAGTGTGTTGACTGCATTTTGACTCGCACATATAGTGTTGGCACTCTTGGCGGTAGAGTGCTAGACGCATCCGGACTGCCACCTTTCCTGAACAAGGAGCATCTCGTGGCAGACGTGCATAAGGTCGTTTTCTACCCGGTAGGCAATGGGGACACTACCCAGATCGTCCTTTCCCAAGGACGCCGCGTGCTGTTTGACTTCTGCCATCGCGGTAACGCCGAAGATGCCGACACCCCGGCAATTGACCTCAAGACCCGCCTCAAGGATGAACTGAAGGAGGTTGACCGGGACTATTTCGATGTAGTCGCCTTTACTCACGCGGACTTGGATCACATCCAAGGCAGTACGGAGTTTTTCGAGCTTCAGCACGCCAAGAAATACCAAGGCGAGGGTCGGATCAAGATTCGAGAGCTTTGGGTGCCTGCCGCCATGCTGTTGGAGGAGGCCGACAACGACCATCAGCAAGAAGAGTTCGTATTGCTTCGGCAGGAGGCACGACATCGCCTGCTCGAAGGCAAGGACATCTTGGTGTTCTCGAAACCCCTGGCCCTGATGGACTGGCTGGAGCCTCGACTGAAGGATCGAGGCGAAGCAGTCACCGCGCGAGACCACCTTTTCATTGATGCTGGCACCATCGTCCCCGGATTTGCGCTTGCCAACGATGGCGTCGAGTTCTTTTGCCATTCCCCCTTCATCAAACATTGCGACGACGGAGACATCATCCGTAACCGCGCCTCGCTTGTGTTCAATGTGCGCTTTCAGGCGGACGGCGCGTATTACGACTACCTGGAAGTGGGTGATGCCACCTGGGAGGAAATGGAAGACATCGTCCGCACGACGAGGTACCACAAGAACGATGATCGTCTTGCCTGGGATCTCTACAACATTCCGCACCATTGCAGTTATCTGGCGCTGAACGAGGAAGGCCAGAAAGGTGACAAAGAGACCGAGCCGAAGCCGCTGGTCAAGGAACTGTTGCTGCAAGGGAAGCGCGATGCCTACATCGTCAGTTGCAGCAAACCGATTCCCGACATCAAGGAATCCTATGAACAGGTTCAGCCGCCGCACATCCAGGCTCGTAACACCTACGAGCGCTACTTGAAGGAAGTCGGTGGACGCAAGTTCCTGGTGACGATGGAGGAGCCGAACGCCAACAAGCCCGAGCCAATCACCTTCGAGATCGCGAGTGGCGGTGTGACCTGGAAGCGTTCGGCGTCTATCGGTGCGCCGGCCATCATCACTTCGACCCCGCCGCGTGCTGGCTGGCGGGCTGGATGATGGCTGAGGCGTACCATGAACTCGCGAACGTCGTAGAGGTCAAGGACGCCAGCGAACTCACCATCCCCCGTGCGAAGGCGCTGCTCGACGCGATTCAGCGGCAGCGCGACTATTCGCTTGTCCAGATTTTCCGCCATCCTGTTGATGGCGTTCCCACGCTTGAATGCCTTGTCGTAGAGGTCGAGTGCGACGACGTTCCTCCAAAGAACCCGATTGGTATTCAATATCGAGAGCGCTTGGCGTTATGCGTTCCGGATGACGCCAAGAAGCTGATCGAGGTTCTGGCATTGCGCCAGGACTTCCCTGTGCTGATGCATCAGAACCAGGGCGTACCGGGCGCACCAGCAAGCCTTTGCCTGTACTTCGAGCCTTCAGCGGTAGTGATGCGCACATGGACACCACAAGCGTTCCTCCGGCGCATCCAGTGGTGGCTGGAAAAGAGCGCCCGTGGCGAACTGCATCCGGCTGACCAGCCGGTTGAGCACCTGTTCTTCGCCAGCAAGTACGAACTTGTCCTGCCGTGGAATCTGGACAAGTTGCGACAGAACACGGACCAGCATTTCGTCGTCGTTCGCCAGCAAGAGCGCCCAGACGGAGGATTCACCTGTTTCTTGGTGCCTGTGGCGACGAACATCCCGCAAGCCAAGACCGCCAAGCATATCGAGCTGCTCTTGCCCTCCGTCGTTCACGGCTTCATCGAGCGTGATCCGGCGACATTGGGACAATTGGCCGATCTGCTGACGCGACGCGGAGTGGATCTCATCGGTCCCTTGCGCACAGCCTTACAGGCCGGCATCGGTCAAACGGGAGCTATTGCTTCGAAGAATGACCAAGGGACGGTCGTTCTCTTGCACATACCGATCAGTCGAGCGGCCGACGTCGACCCGGACCGGATCGCACGTCGAGCGTTCTTCATACCAATCAATAGCCTGGAGCTTGGTGTCGCTTGTGGTGCGCTGCTCGTCCATGAGAACCGGTACTACCAGGATCTACTGAATCAGCAGCCATCTGCGGCTTGGCGTGACCAGCTCGTGCTGCCGATGGAAGTGCTCAGGCAGAATGACGACGCGATGGCTCGGCAGCAGTCCGGCCTCACGGAGGAGGGGCCGACAGGTGTACTGATCGGCGCAGGCTCTCTCGGTAGCGCGCTATTGAATCTATGGGGGCGCAGTGGCTGGGGGCGCTGGACCATCATCGACAAGGACCACGTCAAGCCACACAACCTTTCCCGGCACGCTGCCTATGCGCAACACGTCGGCGTAACGAAAGCTACGGTCGCCGCCGAGTTGCATGCCGCGGTAATGCAAGGGGCCACTGAGATTACCCCGATCGTGGCTGATGCTTGTGATCTTGGGCAGGAACCTGTTGCAACGGCGCTCAATGGCGCGACCTTGGTGGTTGATGCCTCAACTATCCTTGAATATCCGCGCTTGACAAGTGCGATCGACACCTTTCCGCGGCATTTCTCTGTCTTCGTCACGCCCAATGGCAATGCGGCCGTATTGCTTGCCGAAGATGCGAAGCGATCGCAGCGGCTTCGAACATTGGAGGCGCAGTACTACCGTGCACTGATCGAGCAGGACTGGGGGCGAATCCACCTGGCTGGCCATACGGGCACGTTCTGGAGTGGGGCAAGTTGCCGCGACATTTCGCTCGTAATGCCGTATTCACGCATTACGGGGCACGCCAGCACACTGGCTGAGCAGGTTCAATCGGCGGCAACACGCGAAGATGCCCTGATCCGCGTTTGGCAGCGTGACCCGGAACGCGGTGCCGTCGAGGTCTACGATGTTCCAGTAACGGCAGAACAGCGCCTCGAACTTGATGGGCTGGACTTATACATCGACGAAGGCGTGTTGTGTCAGTTGCGCCAACTGCGCCAGCAAGGTTTCCCCAACGAAACGGGTGGCGTACTGCTTGGCTACTACGATTTCAACATCAAGGCTGTGATTGTCGTCATGGGGCTTCCCGCTCCGCCAGACAGCAAGGCCAGCCCAACCTTTTTTGAGCGAGGCATCGAAGGGCTTGCAGAGGCCGTCAAGGAAGCCTCGGCGCGAACGGCCGGCATGGTTCGCTATATCGGTGAATGGCACAGTCACCCACCCGGACATTCGGCATCACCAAGTCGGGACGATCTTGTGCAGCTCATTCACCTGGCGCTTGGCATGGCCGACGATGGGCTACCTGCCGTGCAGCTCATCGTCGGCGAGAGCGATGTTCAAGTCCTGCAGGGAGCGGCGCGCTGAAATGCCTGGTGAGATGATCCTCAATATATGGGACGTCCAGCACGGCGCGTGCGCGATGCTCACGCATCGCTCGCCCTTTGGAGTAGAGGGGCGCTTGGCAATGGTTGATTCGGGAGATAACGGAGATACGGGCTGGAAGCCGAGTGCCTACATCCGGCATCACCTCGGGCGCCGTGTACTGGACTATTTGTTCGTAACGAATGCGGACCTCGATCACATCAGCGACTTGAACAACCTTTGGCAGGAAGGCATAGCTGTCTCGACCTTCATCAGGAATCGCAGCGTTTCACCTGAAGTGCTGCGAGTCATCAAGGAAGTGGGCGGGGAAGTGACCGAGGATATCGAGCGATACTTGGATCTTCATGCTGGCTATGTCCACCCTGTAGATACCCCGTTCGATCAGAACATGGGAGGTATCACGTTCAGAGCCTTCTGGAACTCTACTCCACGCTTCTATGACACCAACAATCTGAGCATGGTGGTGTTTTTCAAGTACGGACCATTCAAGATCCTGTTCCCCGGTGATCTTGAAGAAGACGGCTGGCTTGCATTACTCGAACAGCCCGCATTCCGGGCCGAGCTAACCGGAACAACCATCCTTGTCGCTTCTCATCACGGCCGAGAGAACGGCTATTGTGCTGAAGTTTTTAACTACTGTCGCCCGCAGGCGATAGTGATGTCAGACAAGGCCATCGTCCATGACACGCAGCGGATGACTCAGGTTTACCGGCAGCGCGTCATTGACCACTGGCCAAACGGTGTCATGGTCGCCACTACGGGGAGGAATCGCCATGTGCTGACGACGCGACGCGATGGCACGATTCAATTTCGAGTCGATGATGCCGGCCGTTTCACCATTAACACCGAGTATCGCGGATGAGAGACAACAAAGACTACAGCAGTAAAACGCTCAAAGGGCGTAATCTGGCGTGGCTAGTGGCGACACTTGTCTTGGATTGCCTCGTTCTTTTGGTCTGGGCGTTTCATACGGCAGTGGAGGATTTGACGCCGACGCGGCTGGCAGTGATTCGTGGCAGCTTGACCACTTTGCTGCCGATTCCAGCGTTGATCCTCTCGTCGCTCATTTCAGCAAACGTCAAAGCTATTCTCGTCTTCTGGCGTATCAAGTACCCACTCCCGGGATCTCGGGCTTTTTCGGTGCATGCACCAGCAGACCATAGAATCGACTTGGAGAAGCTGAAGAAGCATGTTGGCGATTTTCCATTCGACGAGCGGGATCAGAATGCGAAGTGGTATGGCCTCTATAAGCAGGTTGATTCCGATCCCTCAGTCGCGGATAGTCATAAGAACTACCTGCTGTTCCGAGATATCGCAGCGATGTCGATACTTCTCGTTCCGGTGGTTCCCGCAGTCATGTATTTCAACGATGTGGATCGGGCGCGAATTCTGATATGTGCGGCTTGGTTCCTTGGCCAGTACCTGGTTGCAGCATTTGCCGCTAGAAGCACGGGAGTCCGCTTCGTGCAGAACGTCCTTGCTGTTCACGCGAGTAGGAAGGTCAGCGGCGCAAGGGCCTCGAAAGCGACCGCTTCCTGAGAAGGACGCTCTTTGGCGACTACCCAGCCTCAGTAATTCCGGGCGTGCGGCATCACAATGCCAATGCGTCAGATGATGGCCTGCAAACCCTTGTCGGCGATGACGTTGAGCAGCTTGAGTGCAGGCCCCGTGGGATGGGTTTCGCCTTGCTCCCACTTTCGCACGGTCGAAGCGGTGGTGTGCAGGTGAAGTGCGAACACCGGCTGGCTGAATTTCAGCCCTTCGCGCAGGCGCTTGATGTCGGTAGCGCTGAACTCCCGCACCGGCGGCGGGCAGATCGCGTCGAACTCACGCATCGTCACCTTGCTGATTGCTCCCACTTCGTGGAGCGCAGCCAGGTCGCCACGCAGGGATTCAATGATCTTGCTCACAATGCACCTCCACTAACACGCCCAGTTGCAACGCCTTCGACAGGTTCTCGGCAGACAGTTCCAGGAACACCTTGCCGGCGAATTGCAGCGCCTTCTTCTCGTCCTGCGTGACGTTCGCCTTGTCGCTCTTGGGAAACCCATGCAGGAACACGTAGCGGTTGCCGATTCGGGCCGACAGCAGAGTGCGGTAGCCGCCACTCTTGCCGCCGCCGGGACGCGCCACCCGCTTCTTGTAGAGATGGCCGCCCAGATCCGCGTCGATCAGACCGCTTTCCATCTCCTTGACTGCCTTGCACAAGGCGGCGTCGGGCAACTTCTCGCCCGCCTGCCACCTCGCAAAGTCCTTCCGCTTGAGGATGCGCGTCATCTCGGCCTCCAAACTATACCCGTAACGGGCACACTTTTCCAGACCCCAGCTTGGTGCCCAGGCGGAAGGAGCGGCCCGCTCGATTGTCGTGACGGCGACACGACAATCGGAGCAGGCGTGGCGGGCTTGTGGCCGCAGGTCATACGGTTGCCTGCTCTTGCTTCTGGCGAGCGCTGACAACCGACTTGCGTCGGGTTGCCACTAACTCGGCAGCCTTGCGCACCGGGTCGTCCTCGGTGTGGACGTAACGCATAAACATCGCCACGGTCTTGTGCGCGGTCAGCGCCATGCCGACCTTGACCGGGATGCCGGAGTTGGCGATATCGGTGGCCGAGCGATGACGGATGCCGTGGGTGCCTACATGCGGCACGCCGGCGCGATTGAGGATGCGCCGCCAAGCACTGTAGTAGGCGTGGGGGCTGAGCGGCTTGTCGTGGTTCATGGTCGCTGGGCAGACGTAGGGCGACTTGCCGTAGCGAGGCGCGTTCTCCAGCAAGCGGCGCGCTTCCGCGCTCAAGGGCTTGGACATATCGCCGGTCTTGCTGTCCGGCCAGACGACCCGGCTGTTGGGCAGGTCGAGCCAGTCCCATTGCAGCAGCAGGATCTCCGACATGCGGGCTGCGAACTCGAATTGCAGGCGGATGGCCAGCAGGTAGGTCGGATGCTCCAGTTCCTCGGCTTCTGCCTTGTCCAGATAGGCGAACAGCTTGACCATCTGTTCGTCAGTGATGAGGCGGGTTGAGCCTTTCTCAGGATACTTGGATACGTGACGGCATGGATTCGAGCCATCGGGACGGTAGCCCCACAGTTCGGCCAGGTTGAACATCTTGCGCACGCAAGCCAGCACCCGATTGGCCTGCGTCGGGGATTTTTCCATGCGCTTCATCAGCGCCGTGATGTCGTGGCGCGTGACCTCATGGGCTTTCTTAGTGCCGAAGGCAGGGACGATGTACTTGTCGATCTGGTACTGGTAGCTGTCCTGCGTGCTCGGCTTGTTGCGCACCTTGGAGTGATCTTCCATGAACCGGCCGCACAGCTCCTTGACCGTTGGTGCCTTGCGGGCCTCGGCCTTGTCGTGTCCAGGGTCGCCGCCACGCCGGACTTCGGCCAGCCAGTCCTGTGCCAGCGACCGGGCCTGCTCGACGGTCAGCTCGCCGAACTGGCCGAGCGCCGGCTTGCGCCGCACGCCAGAGTTCGTGCGGTACTGAAGCATGAATACCTTTCGCCCGGTTGGTGTAACCTTGCACAAGAAGCCCGGAACGATCGTGTCCCGGAGTTCAACGTCGCAGGTCCGCGCCTGAGCCGCGTCAACAACGCTTTTGGTCAGCTTGATCTTCGCCATAAGGTGCTCCCGGAAGGCCCCGATTCCAGGAGCCTGCTAGGAGCCAGGCGAAAGAGAACCGGGGCGGTTTGCGTCGCGCACCGGCATATGATCCAAGGCGTTGACTCTACGGAAAACCTGCTACAGCAAGCTGTATCCAAGCCGAGAGAATGCCCGGTGCGGAATCCATGCTGTCGCTTAAAATCCGGAGCCGAAAGGCGTGCGGGTTCGACCCCCGCTCCGGGCACCATTTAACGAAAATAACGCTTTTATTTATAAATATAAACAATAATAAAAGCGTGACTTTGGCGTGACACAATCAAAAAACCCCGATCAGGAAACCTGACCGGGGTTTTTTATTAGGTGCTACATAACTGTTGTGTGCCGGATGATCAGATAGTCAGAAGGAGCTATCCTCTTCTGGCTTATCGGGGCATTCCTCCAGGAGCGCATCAATGCACGTCAGACTGCATAAACAGGCAACCACGACACTCAAAATCCGTACCGGGATCCAGGGGTAATACCCTGCGAGCGGTAAGCGCACACACGGCGCTTCCCAGGCGCACCATAACGGTGCGGCTCGACTGACCCATCGGGATGCCGGTGGTTCGCAAGCTCGACACCGGGCGGTGGGAGGTCCGGACAGACCTTGGCGACACGATTGCTCGCGTCATCTTTACGGTTGTCGGCTCCGGGATGGTGCTACTCCACGGCTTCATCAAGAAGAGCCAGAAAACCCCGGCGGTCGATCTACAGACCGCCAGGCAGCGCAAATGTAATGACCCAGCGGTTTCTGCACAGGTCAGGCCGCTAAAGCATATGCCTCAGCGGGTGTCTTCATGCCCAGCGCCTGATGCGGGCGCCGGTGGTTGTAGAACTGGATCCAGTCGCCGACCACGCGGCTGGCGTGCTGCTGGCTTTCGAAGCGGTGACGATGCGCGCACTGCTCTTTGAGCGTGCGGATGACCCGTTCCACCATTCCGTTCTGCTGCGGGCAGTGCGGGGCAATGAACTCCTGCTGCAGCCCGTAGCTGCGGACCATCCGGGTGTAGTGCCGACTGGTGAACACCAGGCCATTGTCCGACCGCAGCAGGAACGGGGTCGGCACCCGACCGAGCGTGCCGAACCGGGTAATCAGCGCCTGGATCCGCGGTCGCATGCCCACGGCCCGCTTGCGGACCTGCCAGCCCATCAGCTGGAACACCCGCTGCACCGTGTTCTTGTTCATACCCAGCAATCCGGCCACCGTCCGGTAACCGAACGAAGGCTCTTCCTCGATCAAGGCCTTGATCGGCTCGGCCTCACCTTCGGCACCGCCCTGGTCGACCGGTAGTACACGCTGCGCCGTGCCACCCCGAACCAGCGGCACAGCTTCACCATCGACACCTCGAACCCGTCCGCCCGCAGTCCCTGCTGGATCGTGACCATCAGGTCTCGTCCTTGCCCAGCAGGGACGACAATTTTTTTCGTGCGCGCAGCTCCAGCATCGCCTCGCCGTAGGCTTCCTGCAGCTCCTTGAGCTGCCGTTCGTACTGCTCGCGAACGTCCTCCGGCTTGGCCCGCAGGGCGTTCTCCATGCCCCGCCTGGCGTCCTCCACCCAGCTCTCGATCTCCGAGGGGGTCAGGTCGAACTGCCGACTGGCCTGCGCCACCGTCGTCTTGCCCTGGATGATCTCCAGTACCAATGCCGACTTGCGCCGCGCCGTCCATCGCTTGATCTCTTCGTCCATTACCGCACTCATCAGTGTCTCCTTGGAAAGGTTACACCTGAGCAGGAAATCACTGGGTCATTACAGGGTTTGAATCGACGGATAGCCCGTCCCGGCGCAGTGGCTAGGCAAAATGCGATTAAATGCTGCAGATGGGCAGACATGACCGAGACCCAAGCATCGGCAACTTCCGGGAACATCTCGCGCAGGGCGTCGGCGACGTTGCGGGAATCTTGGGTATCCATCAGAGCCACATCGTAATCCTAGCGGAACTGCTGGATAAGATGCGATAAATGGAAGCGGCCATCAGGGGCGGCCAGCAGGAGTTGAGGAAGCTGGCCATGGAAATTGTTGGAGACAATGATATGGGGCCGTTCGATAATAGTCCGGGACACCACCTGATCAGCAGCCGTCTGATTGAGCGCAATCAGTTTATGGACGCCACTCTTGGCTTCGGCAGAAAGCTTATGATAATTAGGGCGGATGTGCTGAACATCAAGGTTTTTTATCAGGACGTACAAGCCTGCATCAGTCTGCAGTCCTTCGAGGGGGCGTAATTTATTGATTTAACTACGCCACCCTTAGTGGGTATGACCGTTACTGCTAGCATCACAAATTCCTCTTCCTGTAAGGAAGGAGGTTCGCGATAAAACAACTAAAAAATACAATAACCGAATTTGGCTCCGCGACCTGGACTCGAACCAGGGACCCAATGATTAACAGTCATTTGCTCTACCGACTGAGCTATCGCGGAACTGCGGGCGCTATCCTACTGTTTATCCGGCGTAAGTCAAGCTTTTGCCACCCAGAACCTGCACGATGGCATCGGTCACATAATCAATATTGCGATCATTCAGGGCTGCAGCGCAGATCCGGCCGGTGCTGACGATATAAACCCCGTAATCAGTGCGCAGTTGCTCCACCTGTTCCGGGCTCAGGCCGGAGAACGAAAACATGCCCCGCTGACGGCTGACAAAGCTGAAATCTCCCGGGGCGCCTTTGGCGTGCAGACGCTGGACCAGTGCTTCACGCATGCGATGGATGCGCCTGCGCATTTCGGCCAGTTCGTTTTCCCAGCTGGCCCGCAGCTCAGGACTGTTCAGTACGCTGGAAACGATGCTGGCTCCATGAATGGGCGGGTTGGAGTAGTTGGTCCGGATGACCCGCTTGACCTGGGACAGGACGCGGGAGGCTTCTTCGTGGCTCCGGGTGACGATGGACAGGGCGCCGACCCGTTCGCCATACAGGGAGAATGATTTGGAGAAGGAGCTGGAAACAAAAAAATCGAGGCCGGAACGGGCAAACAGGCGGACCGCCAGGGCATCTTCTGCAATGCCATCACCAAAGCCCTGATAGGCAATATCCACGAAGGGCACGTGTTCCCGGGCCCTGATAACATCGATGATCCGCTGCCAGTCTTCTGCTTTCAGATCTACGCCGGTGGGATTATGGCAGCAGGCGTGCAGGACGATGATGGAGCGTGGAGGCAGCTGGTTCAGGTCTTCCAGCATGCCGTTCCGGTCCACATCACGGGTTGCGGCATCGTAGTAGCGGTAATTCACCACCGGGAAGCCGGCGTACTGGAACAGTGCCCGATGGTTTTCCCAGCTGGGGTTGCTGATGGCTACCGTGGCTGTGGGCAGCAGGCGTTTCAGGAAGTCTGCGCCGGTTTTCAGGGCACCTGTTCCGCCCAGTGCCTGGGTGGTGACGACCCGGCCTTCGGCCAGCAGGGCGGATTCAGGGCCGAATAGCAGCTGCTGGACCGCACTGTCATAAGCTGCAATACCATCAACCGGCAGATAGCCACGGGGTGCCTGCTGCTCAACCCGGGCCTTTTCGACCTGGGCAACGGCGCGCAGCAGCGGAATCCGGCCTTCTTCATCATAGTAAACACCCACCCCCAGGTTGACCTTGCCGGGCCGTGGGTCAGCATTGAAAGCTTCGGTCAGCCCCAGAATCGGGTCGCGGGGAGCCATTTCGACAGCAGAAAACAAACTCATGGTGAGCGCTCGGAGTAGAACCAGGATGGGATGGGTGCCGCATCATCCCCGGGAGGCGGGGTGAGCCGGGGGAAAGTATAACGGTCACAGCGGACTCCGGCGACAGTCCGGCCGGGCTGTTTCGGGCCTGCCAGGCTGGTTTGTCTGCTTTATGTTTTCAGGAGCAAGACAGTGTGTTCCATGGGGACACATTAAGGGTCAATTATGTCTCCTCAATGGCCATGAGCAGAGTGGCCGGGTTATGTTGGATAGAAATTTCCCGGGAGTAATGTGATGTCCGGATTTCAGCTGGTTACCGGATTTGCACCAGCGGGCGATCAGCCCGGGGCCATCCGCCAGATGGTGGAGGGGCTGGAGGCCGGCCTGAGTCACCAGACACTGCTGGGCGTTACCGGTTCCGGTAAGACGTTCAGCATTGCCAGCGTGATTGCCCGGGTGCAGCGGCCCGCCCTGGTGCTGGCGCCAAACAAGACGCTGGCGGCCCAGCTGTATGGCGAGTTCCGGGCATTTTTTCCACACAACGCCGTGGAGTATTTCGTTTCCTATTACGATTATTACCAGCCTGAGGCCTATGTGCCTTCCTCGGATACCTATATCCAGAAGGATGCGTCGGTCAATGACCATATCGAGCAGATGCGCCTGTCCGCCACCAAGGCGCTGATGGAGCGGTCTGATGCCATTATCGTTGCCACGGTTTCCTCTATTTATGGCTTGGGGGACCCGGCCAGCTACCTGAAAATGGTGCTGCATCTGGACCGGGGTGAGCCTATTGATCAGCGTACCCTGCTGCGGCGGTTGACTGAGCTGCAGTACAGTCGTAATGACCTGAATTTTGAGCGGGCTACCTTCCGGGTGCGTGGTGATGTGGTAGATGTTTTTCCGGCAGAGTCGGAGCTGGAGGCTATCCGGATCGAGCTGTTCGATGATGAAATTGAAAATATTGCCGCTTTTGATCCGCTGACCGGAGAGGTGCTGCGCCGCCTGCCACGCTTTACGTTTTATCCGAAAACTCATTACGTAACGCCTAGGGAGATCCTGCTGGAAGCGGTGGAGCAGATCCGGGGTGAATTGCAGGCCCGGCTGGCTGTTCTGCGCGAGGCGGGCAAGCTGGTGGAGGCCGGGCGGCTGGAACAGCGGACCCGTTTTGATCTGGAGATGCTGCTGGAGCTGGGCTACTGCACCGGCATTGAAAATTACTCGCGCTACCTGTCCGGCCGGGCACCCGGTCTGCCACCGCCCACGCTGTATGATTATTTGCCGGATAATGCCCTGATGGTCATTGATGAGTCCCATGTCACGGTGCCGCAGATTAGTGCCATGTACAAGGGGGATCGCTCCCGCAAGGAAACTCTGGTGAACTACGGCTTTCGTCTGCCATCAGCACTGGACAACCGGCCGCTGCGTTTTGAGGAATGGGAGGCTATTTCCCCCCAGACCCTTTTTGTTTCAGCTACGCCAGGGCCTTATGAAGCCCGTTATTCCAGCCAGGTGGTGGAGCAGGTGGTCCGGCCCACGGGACTGGTTGATCCGGAAATCATGGTCCGGCCCGCTACGGCCCAGGTGGATGATCTGCTGTCCGAGATTCACCGGGCCGTTGCCGCCGGTGAGCGGGTGCTGGTTACGACGCTGACTAAAAAGATGGCTGAGGATCTGACCGACTATCTGGGCGACCATGGTGTCCGGGTTCGTTACCTGCATTCGGATATTGATACGGTGGAGCGGGTGGAGATTATCCGGGATCTGCGGCTGGGTACCTTTGATGTGCTGGTGGGGATCAACCTGCTGCGCGAGGGGCTGGATATGCCGGAGGTGGCGCTGGTGGCCGTGCTGGATGCCGACAAGGAGGGCTTTTTGCGTTCCGAGCGCTCCCTGATCCAGACTATTGGCCGGGCTGCCCGCAATCTGCGGGGGCGGGCTATTCTTTATGCTGACCAGATCACCGGATCAATGCAGCGGGCCATGGATGAGACCGCACGGCGCCGGACCCGGCAACTGGCCTTTAATGCGGCCCGGGGTATTGTGCCCAGGGGGGTTCAGCGGGATATCCGCGATATCATGGAAGGCGCGGTGCCGGGTGCCCGTAGCGGTCGCCGGGGCCAGAAAGCCCGGGTAGCAGAGGAGTCGGCGGTTTATGCTGCCAGCCTGTCTGCGGACGAGCTCGGTCGCCGGATCCGCCAGCTGGAAAGCCGGATGCAGCAACTGGCCAGGGATCTGGAGTTTGAGGCAGCGGCCCGGGTGCGGGATGAAATGCGCCTGCTGCAGGATCAGCAGCTGCAGCGCTGAGCCGGGCTGCGCTGGAGCCATGGCCGGCGGGCCTGCTACCATCACGGGCCTTTCCGTATGGCCTTTTGCTGAGTGTCCGCATGACCACAGTCCGCACCCGTATTGCTCCGTCACCCACTGGTGATCCCCATGTAGGGACTGCCTATATTGCCCTGTTCAACTACTGTTTTGCCCGGCAGCACGGCGGGCAGTTTGTATTGCGGATTGAGGATACTGACCAGTTGCGCTCAACCCGTGAGTCAGAACAGCAGATTTTTGAAGCGCTGCGCTGGCTGGGGATCGAATGGGATGAGGGCCCGGATGTGGGCGGGCCCCATGGTCCCTATCGCCAGAGCGAGCGTGGGGCCATTTACCGGCAGTACTCGGATGAACTGGTGGCCAGTGGACATGCTTTTCCCTGCTTCTGTTCCAGCAAGCGGCTGGAACAGGTCCGGGCCGAACAGATGGCCCGCAAGGAAACCCCCCGTTATGACGGGCACTGCATGCATCTGGCTCCCGAAGAGGCCCGGCGCCGGATTGCCGCCGGGGAGTCCCATGTGGTGCGGATGAAGGTGCCTTCGGAAGGTGTCTGTGTGGTTCCGGACCTGCTGCGGGGTGAGGTTGAAATTCCCTGGGACCGCATGGACATGCAGGTCCTGATGAAAGCGGACGGGCTGCCGACCTACTTTCTGGCCAATGTGGTGGATGATCATCTGATGGGCATTACCCATGTGCTACGGGGCGAGGAGTGGCTGCCTTCAGCACCAAAGCTGATCAAGCTGTATGAGTATTTTGGCTGGACGCAGCCCGTGCTCTGTTATATGCCGCTGCTGCGCAACCCGGATAAAAGCAAACTGTCCAAGCGCAAGAATCCGACCTCGGTGACCTTCTACCAGCGGATGGGCTTTCTGCCTGAGGCGATGCTCAATTATCTGGGGCGCATGGGCTGGTCCATGCCGGACGAGCGGGAAAAATTCAGCTTGCAGGAGATGATCGAGCAGTTCGACATCCAGCGCATTTCTCTGGGCGGCCCGATCTTTGATATGGAAAAGCTCTCCTGGCTGAATGGCCAGTGGCTTCGCGAGCTGAGTGTTGAGGCTTTTGCCCGCGAGGTACAGAACTGGGCCCTGAATCCGGAATACCTGATGAAGATCGCCCCCCATGTGCAGGGGCGGGTTGAAACCTTCAGTCAGATCGAGCCGCTGGCCGGTTTTTTCTTTCAGGGAGGGGTTATGCCTGACCTGGCCCTGTTTGCCCACAAAAAGCTGGATGAGGCCCGGGTCCGCCAGCTGTTGCAGCTGGTGCTGTGGAAGCTGGAAAGCCTGCGTCAGTGGGACAAGGAGCGGATCACGGCGCAGATCCAGGCTGTGGCAGAGTTTCTGGAGCTGAAGCTGCGGGATGTCATGCCACTGATGTTTGCCGCCATTACCGGCCAGGCCAGTTCGGTCTCGGTGCTGGATGCCATGGAAATCCTTGGTCCGGACCTGACCCGCTTCCGGTTGCGGCAGGCGCTGGAACGGCTGGGTGGGGCGTCCAAAAAAGAAGCCAAAGACTGGGAAAAGCAGCTGGCTATAATGCCGGGCTGAACCGCTTGAGGGGTAAGTCCCTGTTCTGCTGGCCAAAAAATAAAACCAGGTCTTTAAAAAAAGCTGTTGACAGTCCGTGGGCTCCTCCCTAATATGCGCCCCGTCCTCGACACGGGGCTATAGCTCAGCTGGGAGAGCGCTTGCATGGCATGCAAGAGGTCGACGGT
>CALNAE010000130.1 GCA_937874315.1 uncultured Bifidobacterium sp.
ACGAAGCACCTGTCAGAACATGCGGATGCCGCAACGGCTCAGACAATGGGATGATATGAACGACACCATTGGTCGCCGACGCCGCGTGAAGAAGGACTACGGCTCAGACAATGGGATGATGAGGACGATGGCACAGCGCAGTCAACTATCCACGGACATCCTCGCGAACCCGTCGATCAATGTCCGCGTCATCGCGCAGCAACCCCCGCCGCGCCACCGCAGGGGGTACCAACAGCCGCAGCACACGACCGATCGCATCGACCCGGACCGGTAAATCGCCCGCATATTCACCGTCCATCATGAGCATCGGCGGTCTGGCGCCTATATTCGCTCTGGTGATATCGACGCGTCGGACACGCCGCCATCCGAATAATGCGGATTTCATGGTCTGACCTCGATAAGCGAGCGTGATGGCATGAACGCATTCCACCACGCTGGGCATATGTTTCACCCAGATGAGGTCGAGCAGCCCGTCATCGAAACGCGAATAGGGCGAAATCGCGATCCCATCGCCGATATGCCGTGAATTCGCCACGGTCAGCAATGGCGTTGCAATGTCACGGTCTTCCAGTCGTCCATCCGGTAATTCAAGGGATACATGGTATCCATATTGCCGCAGATGCAGGAGCTCCCGGGCCACCGCAGCCACGTAGCGCAGAGCGCCGTTGGGCAACGCCGAATGGTTGGCGCGATCATTGATGCTCGCATCGATCCCGCAGGAAAGCATCCCCGCAAAATACCGATCACCGGGTCGCGGGAAACCTTCACGAGACCGGACCGTCGAATACGCATCGGCACAATCCTCAACATGGAATGGCGATGACGCCGATTCCCGTATACACCGCCGGATGGGACGGGATGCCGAGCCCGCCTTGCTCGTGTCGGCGGCACTCGTATGGAATCTGACACGTCCCAAGTCCACTTCCAAGCTCGTTGCGCACACCAGGCCCCCGACGATCCCGCGCACGCTCTCGGCCGGGTGTCCCACCGGCAGTCGCAGCCCTCGTGCGAAATCGTTCCCCGATCCGACCGCCACGATACCAAGCGGAATGCCGCACGAACCGACCGCGTTCACACCGAGATTGACCATCCCATCCCCGCCGACCACGATCAGGGCATCGTAGGAGCCGAGCTGGCGTCGAGCATTGTCCAGCGAATCCTGATAGCTTATGCCGGTCATATCGAAGACGTCGAAACCATGGCGGCGCCCGAACCAACGAAGCATCGCGCCCACCGCCGCGCTGATTCCGGCCGCTTGACCGCGATCGGCGACGGGGTTGCCTATCATGCCTACTCGTGAATGTGCCAATGCCATATACGCCAAGATAATCACAGCCGCGTCATAACACCAGACCCATCCCGTCCACGGTCTTAGCGGGCTGGACAGCAAATCGTATGATGCCGTCGCCGCCACACACAGCACTCATCGGCATTGATCCGGTCCCGCCCGCGCCGTGCTGGATACCTCGTCGGCGAATGGAATCCTGGTGGGCATCGATATTTCCACGATGATATCCTCCTGCTCCGAGTCGCACCGCAGGACTTGTCCTCCCTGTTCCTGTGCGACAGCACCAGCCACCGAGCAGGCATCACCTTGCGCAAGCCACAACGCCGTCGCTCCAGAAAGCGCCGTAAGATCGGCCACCGTTCGCACCCGAGATTGGGTGATGACAAAATTGCCCACCGATGCAAGCATCGTGAGCATTACCGCGCATACCGCAATCAGCGCCACGCCCGTCACGGTGCCTGATCCCTCATCGCCGTTCAGTCGCATCTTGCGCAACCATCGCCTTATCCGAATGTTCACATGTACCGGTTCCATGCGGTTCCTCGTATCCGTCGCATCCGCAACTCCTATCCGTATATCGGCTGTATCTCCTCGCATGCCTTGCCGCTGCCAATAACCTCTCTGCGACAGATATGCCCGATGGACCGTCCGATCAATCACTAGCCGATTGGCACCTCACCGACTCGCGGTTCACCGATTCATACCTCGCTGCTTCACGCCTCACCAACTCACGGTTCACCAACTCACGGTTCACTGGTCAATACCGACAGCCGTTCCCCGTACCTCCGCGGGAATCACATTGCCCGGACCGGGAATCACCGGGCAAGAAACCGTGACGTGTACGAGACCTGCAGCATGGTCGATGCTGGCCGAGACGCCGTCGCCTGCAACGCTGCGAGCGATCTGGGTGGGATCCGCATCAACGCCGCCAACGATCAGCTCACGGGCCACGGCAGAGGCGGCATCCTGACAACTCATCGACACCGCCACCGCTCGCCCCAATCCCATCAGCACCAGAGCAATCACCATCACGGCCGGAAGCACCGTCGCGAATTCCGCGGTGACCGCTCCCCTATCGTTCCGACGCCACCATGAGACGAGACGAGAACGGCAGCGAGAGCACGCCTGCAACAGCCCTGGATTTACTCGTCGCATCCGCATCAGACGTTCAACGCCTGTTTCACGATATCCGTGAGCAGCTGACGTGCCACGTCCGATTTCAGTAACGCGACGAGCAACCCTGCGAACCCCGTGGCCGCGACGAGCACGACGGCGTATTCCGCTGTAGCGGCGCCTTCCTCCGGACTGCGCAATAGCGTGCGCATCCGAGCATCGAGTGCGCACCACCGTCCGTTCGCCCTTTGCAATGACCGCGATACCCGCGATCGCATTGCTGCTGCCGAGCGTCGTGCACGAGACGAGACGGATGTCTTCCGATGTTCCGTTTGCATGATCTTTCCTTCCCTTCGACCCGGTGACTGTCGCCGGTAATAACCAGTCTCGTCGATCTTGCGGCAGAGCAATCGTCGGAACCGAGGATGTGGTCGAAGGCCTTAGACCGCGGGAAAACAGGCGTGTCGCAGGCCATCACAGCAAACCGACATCACGAGTTGATACCGCAAGTCGGTTCGGAGCCAGCCTCACAACGCGAACGAACCGATCGAGGGAATGACACCGATCAGAATAAACGCGGGCAAGAAGCACAATCCGGTGGGAATTAGCAGGCGCACGCTTAACCGAGCCGCACCACGTTCAACGGACGTCCGACGGTGCAATTGAAGCTGCTCCACGACGCCATCTATCCGCTCAAGCGGCGAGACACCACGATTCCACGAGTCTTCAAGCGCATCGCGAAGCAGCGCCATTCCTCCGCCCCACGCATCGCCCCGGACCGCAGGAAGCCATGCGTCTCGCCATGACGATCCACGGTGCAGCGCCAGCGAGACCGCGCACAGAGCGGCCCCGTATTCCCCGCCGACGTTCTCTCCTATAACCGCTATGGTTCGCGGCAGAGACACGCCCTGTTGAATAGCAACTGCCATCATCCGCAACACCAATGCGATATTCGGCGGTAGAGCTGGCTCCAACGGCCGTCTCGACAGCATCAACTCACGAATCGGTTGCAGAGTGTACATCAGCACCGCAGCCGCCGCACAACAACCGGAGCACGCTTCATATATCATGCGAGTTCCTCACTCCGGCGCTCAGCGGCATCGTCGTCGGTCAGCGCCTGCAACGTTACGGAACGCAATAGGGAACGCATCCACACCAGTCCCGACGAATATGCCAACGCACCCGAGATGAGGCAAACGAACCCTTGCGTTGAGCCGAAAAGAAATGCCAACGGCCGGGCGTTGAGCACCTCGCCCAGGAGCACCGTTCCTACAGGTAGCAAGGACAGCAGTCTCACCGTGGCCTGCGGCATTGCGAACGCGCTTTTCTTCAGCTCCTCCAGCGTCACGGATGATCGATAGGAATCACTGACCGCTTCGAGGCATCGAGTCAGCCGACATCCCAACTGCTCACTGCAACGCAGCGCAAGCGATATGTCGGCGGCCACGCTTTCGATATGCCGCGTGTCTTCATGGGCATACGCACGTTCACTCAGAATGACACGCAACCAAGCGGCGTCAAGGGGCGCGCGGCCCAAGGCGTGACCATGGCCGTCGGTAAAAGCCCTTGATGGATGACCTCCCGATCGAATATAGGCATGGGCCTGGGCGATCACCGCCAGCAAACCAATGCGACGGCGCGGCGCTTCGGCATGCTCCGCCGCGCGGCGGAGCCGTTCCCGGCACCTGTGGCCCATATCCAGGGATGACACCATGAATCCGGTGAATACCGCCAACGAGGATAGGCATATGGCCTGCTCGTACACAGGCGTCTCCTCTCTCTTGGTCGCGTGGGCCGCATGACTTTCCCATATGGAGTTACGCTTCGGACCATCGCTTCTCAAAACTGTTCCAACCCCGGCCCTGCACGATCTTCCCCTCACCGTCCCAAGTGGCAAGCATGCCACCGTGCAGAACTCCTGCGTCATTCACTTCGAGATGGCCTATCTGCGCGATATGGCGTCTGCCGGCGTGGCGAACGATATGCAGCACTACGTCGAATGCCCCCTCGACCAACATGGCGAGCGCCTTTGGACTCATGCCCGCAAGCATCCCCAAGGCAATCAGCCGCGCCGGTAGACGCTGGACGCTGTCTGCATGCACGGTGACCATGCCGCCATGATGGCCGGAATTGAGCGCACGCAACAAGTCGGCGATCTCCTCGCCGCGGCATTCGCCGAGCACGACGCGATCAGGGCGCATGCGCAATGTCGCCTTCACCAATTCGGGCAGTCCAATCGCTCCTTCGCCTTCGACATTAGGTTCACGCGTGACCAGGGAAACGTGATTGCACGACCGTATCTCACCCAATTCACGAATCTCCTCGACGCTGACGATGCGTTCTTCACCGGGGCATTCGTCCAGCAACGATCGGAGCAACGTGGTTTTCCCCACCCCGGTCCCGCCCGTGATGAGTATCGTGGCTCTGCGTTTCACCAACGATGCCAACATACGGCCCCATACGCCGGGGAACATGCCCAGAGCCCCTAGGTATTCAAGACGTGGCGCTTGCAGCGAGGGAAACCGGATCGAAATCGAGGCGCCGAAAGGCACCACCGGCGCTATCACAGCGTGGACTCGGATCCCGCCGGTCGTCGACGCGTCGGCGATAGGACAGGCCTCATCGAGTCTTCGCCCCAACTGCGAACATAAATTTACGGCGTATGCGCGAACCACTCGGGGATCGTCCAATGGAATCCGCGGATTCCATTCGCTCATACCCTCCCCGCAGTCGATCCATACCCGCCCATCGCATGTCACGGCTATATCCGTCACGGGCATGGTCAGCACGATGTCCCGCAGCGGACCCAAGTCCAATTCATCGGTGGTCATGTTCCGACTCATGCCCCGCCTCCTCGCTATCGGGATCATGCCGCTTCAACGCACGCTCCACATCCTGTGCCAATTGGACCATCGTCGGGCGAGCGGATCTGAAAATGCCGGCGATCCCCATACCTTCAAGGATCTCGTACTGTAATTTCGCATGGTGCCGCACCGGACCCTTGACATGCCGGCCGAGGTACTCGGACGCCTCCTCGACGTTCAACAGCCGTTCTCGTTTGGTTGCCCCCCGTGGATGCACACCGACCACCGCCAGCGATACGCACGACCCGGATTGCGATGAAACCCGAGGTTGTCGGGTGCCTTGAGCGGACTGAACCCCATCGATGCGGTCGATATACGGCTTGGCTCGAGCCATTCCCAAAACCGACAACTCCGTAGCAACGAGGTGGAATGCTCTCGTCGAAGCATGATCCGACATCAATCCCGAGCCATCCGTCGCCCCGGCGTCCACCACAACGACGTCGTTGACCGCGGCCAACGCCTCGATCGCCGCTTGCGCCTCCCACCACTTAGGAACCTTGCCGCTCCAAGGATTAAAAGCAAGTACATGGACGCCATGCCAAACCGGCAGTTGCTGGTTGAGCGACTGCCCCTCCACATGGCCCAACGGCGCTTTGACCGCATCAAAACGCATCCCTGGCTCATGTTCTATGCCCAACAGCACATCGAGCCCACCGCCGAGGAAATCGGCATCCACCAGCGCGCAGCTACGACCGCGGTCAGTCAACTCCCAAGTCAGCATTGCGCTCAGCACGCTCAATCCGATGCCACCGCTGGGCGCACTGCATATGATGACGTTTCCAGCCATGCTCCGGTCAGTGACACGGTCACTATCGGCGGCCGGCCCGCCACTATGCCGACCACCGGTCCTACGCACCGAGGAACCCACACCTTGAGCGGCACTGGTCGGCCGCGTTCGTCGGCCATCCCGCGGCGGCGTATAGAACCGGTCGGGACCGACGTGCAAGGACGCAGGGGGCGCATCAGCGGGGGTCGCATGAGCTGTGGAAGCTGAGTTATCCGTCATGCTTCGATTCAACAGCACCCGCCCCGAATCCACCATCCTTTTCAACGCATGTGGTCGAAGGCTTCGAAGGTGGCGCGCGCAATTCGCGGAGCATCCGGCTTATGACACCACAACCTCATACATCGTGACATAAAAAGAGAGACCCACCGAAGTGGGCCTCTCTACAAGTTCAACTTTGACAGAATCTCTGCACAACATCATCGTTGCAACGGTAAGTCTTTCCATTGCCCGTCCAACGTAGCGGTCATCGTGACCATTTACTTTTGTGGGCTTCTGCTCTTAAGTTTTCCTTGCAATTACTATTATCCACGCTCCTTCCCTGTATGCAAGCCGACGCCGTCGTTTGTTCGCTTATTGTCAAAATTGTTCGCTCGCCCCTACTTTCTACCGTGGATATGACGCAATCTGTGCATAAGATCCTATCCCTTGTTCACATATGTCCCGTTGGCCATATTACCGGCGTGTCGCGCGCCGTTCGCCGAGTGGACAATCCGCGTATGAACAACAGCGAAATTCTGGCGAGTCCTTGTTTCATGTACCAGCCCAGCGTTTACAGTAGGAGCATGGCACAGATCTTTGACGCACCTTCGAAGGCACTTTTGCGCAGCCAAATCGCCGAGCATATCGCCGAAACCGACAAAACCGACAAACACGAGCATCGGCTCGGTGAGCAGCCGCTGCCATCGGATCGGTTCTTCGATCGCGAAATCAGCTGGCTTAAATTCAACCAGCGCGTCCTCGAGCTCGCCGAAGACAAGGATCAGCCGCTTCTTGAACGCGCGAATTTCGCGGCGATTTTCGCGTCGAATCTCGACGAGTTCTTCATGGTTCGCGTCGCCGGGCTCAAACGCCGTATCGATTCGGGCATCGCCGTCACCGCCGCCTCGGGCCTCAGCCCACGTCAGCAGCTACGCGCCATCAGCGAAGAGGCGCACAAGCTGCAGGAGATTCATGCCCGCGAAGTGATCAACGAGATTCTTCCCGCGCTCGCCAAAGAGCATATCGTCCTGCTCAGCTGGGACCGGCTCAACACATCTGAGCAGGAACGACTGTCACGGTATTATCGACAGCTGGTTTTTCCCGTTCTTACGCCATTGGCAGTCGATCCCGCCCATCCCTTCCCCTATATTTCCGGCGGTTCGCTCAATCTCGCGGTGCTGGTCGAAAACCCCTCATCAGGAAAATCTCATTTCGCACGCGTGAAGATCCCCGACAACCTCAACCGCCTGTTGCCCGTGGCGGACATGACCGATGAGGGCGGTTCCGAGGAACGGTACGGCTTCATTCCCTTGGAGAATCTCATCATCGCTCACCTGGAGTCGTTGTTCCCCGGCATGATCATCAAAGAGGCGCGCTCATTCCGCGTCACCCGAAACGAGGACATCGACGTCGAGGAGGACGACGCCGAAAACCTGCTCAACGCAATGGAGAAGGAGCTGCTGCGCCGCCGATTCGGGCCGCCGATTCGCCTTGAGATCTCCGATACGACCAGCCCCTTCCTCTCGCAGCTGCTGGCCAGCCAGCTGGGCGTCAACGACGAGGAGGTCTACCGCGTCCCCTCGCCGTTGGACATGACCGTGCTGTACGAGTTGCAGGGCATCGACAGGCCCGATCTCAAGTATCGGCCCTTCATCCCCATCACCAACCGACAGATCGCCGAAGTCGAATCCAGCCGGGCGCAGGACATCTTCGCGGCCATCCGCAACCACGACATCCTGCTGCACCATCCCTATGATTCCTTCTCGACCTCGGTGCAGGCATTCCTTGCCCAGGCGGCCGCCGACCCCAAGGTCCTGGCCATCAAGCAGACCCTCTATCGCACCTCCAGCAACTCACCGATCATCGACGCGTTGGTCGACGCCGCACAGGCGGGCAAACAGGTCCTGGCGCTGGTGGAGATCAAGGCCCGGTTCGACGAGGATGCGAATATCGCCTGGGCGCGTAAGTTGGAACGCGCCGGCGTACACGTGGTCTACGGCATCGTCGGACTGAAGACCCATTGCAAACTTTCCCTGGTGGTCCGGCAGGAGGCCGATGGTCTGCGAAGGTATTGCCATGTGGGCACGGGTAACTACAACCCGAAAACCGCCCGTCTCTATACCGATCTCGGGCTGCTGACCTGCGATCCCGTGGTCGGACAGGATCTGACCAGGCTGTTCAACCAGCTCTCCGGCTACGCGCCGCGCTCCAGCTTCCACCGACTGCTGGTGGCGCCTCGAACCGTTCGCAGTGGTCTTATCGAGCGCATCGAGCGCGAGGAAGCCGCGGCCAAGGCCGGCAAAGAGTCTTGGATCAAGATCAAAGTCAACTCGGTCGTCGATGAGAAAACCATCGACGCCTTGTATCGGGCCAATCAGGCCGGCGTCCGCATCGACATCGTCGAACGCGGCATCTGCGCCCTCAAGCCGGGCATCCCAGGCCTGAGCGAGCATATCAAGGTACGCTCGATTCTGGGACGGTTCCTAGAGCACAGCCGTATCTACGCCTTCGCCAACGCGGATGGTCCGCAGATCGGCGAGGGCCCGGTTTCGGGACCCGAGGTCTGGATCGGCTCCGCCGACCTCATGCACCGCAACCTCGACCGTCGTGTCGAAGCCTTGGTCCGCATCAGCGACCCCGACCAGGTGGAGCAGCTCATCAACTACGTCAACCTGCAGATGGCGGATTCCACGATTTCATGGCATATGCTCCCCGACGGCAAATATGTCAGGCACGCACGCGACGAGGACAACAGGCCTCTGGTCGACAGCCAGGAATACCTCATCCACACCCATCAACGCTGAACGAGGACGGGAAAGTCGGTACGAGTCACACCATGGCGGATTCGAAGGACGATGACGATGAACAATCATGTGATTGAGGCGGCGGGCGGCATTGTCTATCGTTGGGTCTCGCGTGTAGGACAACCGGTGGTACCACGAATCGACCGGGCTCACCTGAGCGTCGACGAGGCCACACAGCACCTTGAGCTCTGCGTAGTCCACCGTCCCAAATACGACGACTGGAGTTGGCCGAAGGGCAAACTCGAGTTGCATGAATCGCATCGACATGCCGCGTTGCGGGAAATAGGCGAGGAGACCGGCATCGCCGTGGAACTTGGTCCCAGCATCGGCGAGGTGGAATACCCCTTATCCGCGGAGGGGACGAAAAACAGGCGTACCAAGAAATCCGACGGGCTCACCAAACATGTCATGTATTGGATGGCACGGCCGATTATCCCTGTCGATCCGGAGGCAAGGACCAACGCTCTTGGCCCCGTATTCCCCGCGGACATCGGGGAAATCGACGAACGCCGATGGGTTTCCGCACGAGCGGCACGGCATCTACTGACCCATCCGCAAGATCGAGATATTCTCGATCAGTTCGTGGACCGCGTTGAGGAAGGAGCGCTGTCTGCATCCGTCCTCATCATGGTGCGGCACGGCAAGGCGATGGCCCGTAAGTTATGGAACGGCAGCGATGCAAACCGCCCCATCACCCCACGCGGCGCCGCGAACGCCTACGCACTCAACCGGGAGATGGCCTGTTTCAATCCCACCCGGCTGGTGACTTCCCCTTGGGTTCGTTGTAGGGAGACGCTTCAAGGCTACTCGTGGCTGGCGGGGCTCCCGCTACTTGTCGCCAGTGAATTGACCGAGGACGCGTTCGCGCAGTCGCCTGAAGCCGCTTGGCACAGATTCAACGATGAGATCGAACGCTCGCTCATCACCGGTTCCACCTGTGCCGTATGCTTGCACCGCCCCGTCATCGGCGGTATATTTAATCATCTGCGCACGATGTGCGCGTCGAAATCACTGGCCCATAGGCTGATCGAATCGTCCCCCTTCATGCCTACCGGCACCGCGGTCGCCTTGTTTCTGATTCCCGGCGACACCAGCCCAAGCATCATCGATATCCAGAGAGTGTCCCCCCTTGTCTACTAATGTTCCACAGCACGGTTCCGCCTCCGTCCACGCCAGCAGGGAAAGCTTTTCGCCCGCGCGACTGGGGGCCTCGCGACCATCGCGGCCCGCGCAGATCGATCCACGTGTGGCTGCGCATATCGCGGGAGGAATGGACCCGCAGGCAGTCGATGATATGAGCCACGCCTCGGCCGCGGCTCTCCTGGATCGTGTCCATCACAGCCAGGATCCCGTTGTCGTGCAGCGCGTGTTGACCCTCGTGGACACGCAGGGGGTTGATATTATCGCCGAATTGTGGAGCCGCTCGGAGCCGGAATCGCTTCCCGGCATGTTGTGGAGACTGTATCTGCTGCGTACCTGGATGCGCAGGCATCAGGAGTCGCTTTCGAGATTATGGCGGCACGGCGAGCCGGTGGCGACGGTCTCCTCGGCCGTAGCCGGAGTGGATCCGTCTCCAGAGGCCGAGGATATCGTCCGCACCGCGGATTCCATCCTCTCCGGCGCCTTCACCGGCGATTTCGCGGTTGCCCTGGAACGCGCCTCCGCCTTCACCGACGTCATATCCGACGGCCTGCGTCTCCAGGCCCAGAGATTAATCCACAGAAGTTCCCCGGATACCGCCATGGATCATATCGAGAACGCAGATGGGCAGCGCGGCGATCGAGCCGAACAATCCGACCGATCCGATGATATGAATGCCAGAACCTCGGCTGCGCGGCTGATGCATACGGCCAGCAACCTCATGGTGACCTCGCAAGATTTCCAGCGCGGCGCGAATCTGTGGCGACGAGGCAGACTCGAATAACCAGGAATCCCGCTCGACGCATAACGGCGCGTTGCACGAGTCAAGCGTGGGTATACTGATGTGGCGCATCGGGCCATGCTTAAGCCCCGGGCTCCATTTGTTGCCGCCGCGAGCGGCGTTTGCGCCGACAGGCGCTTTCATGGTCCGATGCGTTTTCTTCGTTCCTATGGTTTTCGCACGGCAAACTCACTGACACGACAGACTTCCCGATGGCACACATTGCCTTATCTGCGCGGCAAATTTCCCGGTACGACAGACTTCTCGGTACGACACATTGCCTGATCCACACGGCAAACTCACTGACACGACACCTGGCCTGCGTGGCATCTGCCGACCAAGGT
>CALNAE010000131.1 GCA_937874315.1 uncultured Bifidobacterium sp.
GGGAGTCTCGAATGAAGCAAGACATGAAGGAGACAAACATGAACATGAACATGAACATGAACATGAATGACGATCGGCGCGATGGAACCGTCGATGGGCACATGGCCGATGGGCACATGGACGATGGGCACATGATGCACTCAGACCATCAGATGCACGAGGATCACGGGCACGGCGAAGAGGACGGTCACGCCGTCGAGCACCCGGGTTTCAAGGCCCACGTGCACGCGACCGGCTCGCAGACCAATCATGACCACCATTCCGGTCACGAGGGGCATGGCGCCCAGAACGGCCACGCCGGTCACGAAGGCCACGTCGGCCATGCCGGCCATGCCGGTCACGTCGAAAAATTCCGCAAACTGTTCTGGATCATGCTTCTCGTCGCGGTCCCGACGGTCGGATTCAACGAGATGTTCGCCAATCTCGTCGGCTATCATCTGCCCGGCGCGGAATGGACCTGGTGGCTTTCGCCGATTCTGGGAACGATCATGTACTTTTGGGGTGGATGGCCGTTCCTGACGGGCGCGATCCGCGAGATTCGCGACCGCAATCCCGGCATGATGCTGCTGATCGGCCTGGCTATCACGGTCGCGTTCATCGCTTCCTGGGGTGCGAGTCTGCACGTGCTCGACTCCGGTCTGGACTTTTGGTGGGAGCTTGCACTGCTGGTCATGATCATGCTGCTGGGCCACTGGATCGAAATGCGCTCCCTCGAGCAAACCACCTCGGCTCTCGACTCCCTGGCCGCATTGCTTCCGGACGAGGCGGAGAAGGTCAGCGGCGACGACATCATCACGGTCACGCCGGCTGATCTCACGATCGGCGACGTGGTCATCGTACGGCCCGGTTCCTCGATTCCTGCCGACGGCGAGATCGTCGACGGCTCGGCTTCGGTGGACGAGTCGATGGTCACCGGCGAGTCCAGAGCGGTGCGCCGCAAAACCGGCGACCATGTCGTTGCGGGCACCATCGCCACGGATTCCGGCCTGCGCGTCAAAGTCACGGCCACCGGTGAAGACACGGCGCTCGCAGGGATTCAAAAGCTCGTTGCCGACGCGCAGGCATCCTCCTCCCGCGCCCAGCGCATCGCGGACACCGCCGCCGCATGGCTGTTCTGGTTCGCGCTCGGGTCCGCCGTGATCACCGCAATCGCATGGATGCTGATCGGCCGACCGAATGACGCGGTGGTGCACACCATCACCGTGCTCGTTATCGCCTGCCCCCATGCCTTGGGCTTGGCGATTCCACTGGTGGTCTCCATCGCCACCGAGCGTGCCGCTCGCGGTGGCGTGCTCATTAAGGATCGCCTCGCACTGGAGTCCATGCGCGCCATTGACGCGGTGCTGTTCGACAAGACCGGGACGCTCACCAAAGGGGAACCCACAGTAACCGCGATCGAGACCGTCACAGGACATAGTGAAGACGAGGTGCTCGCGCTCGCGGCCGCCGCCGAGGCCGACAGCGAGCATCCGCTCGCCCGCGCCATCACCGCAGCCGCGCAGACGAAGAAGATTGCAATACCCAAGGCTTCGGACTTCTCATCCTCACCGGCCGTTGGGGTGAAAGCCACCGTCGGCGCGGAAACGATCGAAGTCGGCGGGCCGAACCTGCTGGAACAGCACTCTATTCGGGAATTTCCCATCACCAGCCAGTGGAGCAAGGAGGGCGCGATCATCCTTCATGTTCTTTCCGGCGGCAAGACCATCGGCGCCCTGCGTCTGGCCGATGGAATCCGTCCGGAGTCGCACGACACCGTCGATGCGCTGCACGCACAGGGCACGCAGGTCGTGATGATCACCGGTGACGCGCAGGCCGTGGCCGAGACCGTGGCCAAGGAGCTCGGCATTGACCGCGTCTTTGCCGGGGTGCGCCCCGAGGACAAGGCCGCGAAGGTCGAAGAACTCCAACGAGAAGGCAAGAAGGTCGCGATGGTGGGTGACGGCGTCAACGACGCCCCGGCTCTTGCACAGGCCGATGTGGGCATCGCCATCGGCGCGGGAACCGACGTGGCAATCGGCTCCGCAGGCGTGATCCTAGCCAGCTCCGACCCACGCTCGGTGCTCTCGGTATTCGAACTTTCCCGGGCCAGCTACCGCAAGATGAAACAGAACCTGTGGTGGGCCGCAGGCTACAACCTCATCTCCGTGCCGCTTGCCGCCGGCGTCCTGGCGCCGATCGGATTCGTGCTGCCGATGAGCGCCGGCGCAATCCTCATGTCCGTATCCACCGTCGTCGTGGCACTCAACGCGCAACTATTACGCCGCCTCGATCTCACCCCCGAAGCCAGCGTCGAGCACGTCCTCGGCCACACCAGACATTGAGGGCGATACGGGTTATAAGGAACCTTGGGCTATGGGAACCTATGCGATTGCTTAGCGCGGTGTCTGTCCTTACGGCAGATGCCGCGTTGACCCGCCATCTTTCCGCGGGATTCACGCAGGAACCTGCCTCGCGCGATTCCGCTCTCCTGGAAAATCAAAAGGGCCATCCCTTTCGGGATGACCCTCAGTCCTGTGGAGCTAGGGAGATTCGAACTCCCGACCCCCTCCATGCCATGGAGATGCGCTACCAGCTGCGCCATAGCCCCGTATCTATTGATACAAGCCCTTTTTGGACCTTAGACAGCTTACAACATGACGCCGATCCAGGCAAGACGGCGTGTCGTATGAGGCCATTCTATGGACTTGGATCGGCTCTCCGACAACCCTTGTGACCTCGTCCGGCCGCCGCACAGGATCATTCGAAACCCGTTCGTCGAACAATACCCCCAATACTCCGGCACACAAATTCCGGTAGATATACCCCCGGTGGCCGTTCCCAGGTAGATGAACCCTGCGAGCAAACCCCGCACACCGTCGCGACCCCTCGATGAGGTCCGGGCGTTTGACCGAGGAGCATCCAAGGGGTGCCATCTCAATTCGTCGAATTGTTTTGGCCGGCGCTGTCGGTGGAACCGGCACTCGGGGAACTCGACGAGGTGGGGGCGTCGGAGCTCGACGAACTCGGAGAACTCGACGATGATGAGGTGTCGGAGCTCGACGAACTCGGAGAACTCGTCGCGGTGGGATTCGAATCTCCGGACGTGCCGGTGGAACCATTGCCCGCATTCGATCCGGACTCGGTCGGACTTTGGGAGGAGGTCGAAGTACTGCCGGGAGTACTGCTCGGCTCCTGGCTCGGAGTATTCGCCGACTGCTGATCAGGGGTCGGCGACTGTGACGACTGCCGTTTGTTTATGGAGGTATTGGCTGTCCAATCGCGTACGACGCTGTCCGTGCCCTTGCCGCGTGTGACCAGGGTGATCACACCCGCGGTAATCAGCACCGCCATCAACGCGCTGACCACGGAGACGATGATCGCGATACGTTTACTGCGCTGTATGGTGTGGATGCCGGAAACCCCGGAATCGACCTTGGGCGCCTTCACGTGTGGCGCACCATCCGGCCCGATGGTCACCGTCGGTTTCACGCCCGGCTCGATGGTCCCGTCCGAAGCGATAACGCGGGGAGAAACCGAGGCGTCCCGTGTCTCGACATCCGTGGCCGGAGAGATGACGCCGGTATCGGCGACCGTCTGTTCGACCGGCACCACCGCGGTGCTCTCCGCAACGCGTGACCGTGGCGTCCGGGATACGCCCGACTTGGCACCATCGCCGGCTCTCCCCTCCGACGCGCCATCGTCATGGGATTTATCGTCAGCAGAGGAGCCGAACGGCGTCGCCGCCTGAATTTTTTTCGAGGATTCCTTGAGTACGTTCTGGTATATCTGCGACGATGTGGCCGAAACGATGGATGCTATCGCTACGCCGATCACCGACCCGGCCAACCCTATTTTCGCGGACAACAGAAATGACGTGATGGCGGCGAGCGCCCCTGCGCCGATCTGGGAAAAGGAGATGCCTTTGAAAAAATTCTTCACAAACCCGACCATAATAGACCCAGATGAACAAGTCCTGCGCGTTCGATGAACAGCGCCGAATTCTTACAAGCGGCGCCTTCTGACCGTGGACATGAGCACCGCGGAGAAGATCAAGGCGAAGCCGACGATCGCGTTCCAACCGATGGCCTCGTGCCAGAACACCGCGGCGAACGCCACCGAGAACAGGCTTTCCGTACACATGATGATCGACGCGCTGGCGGGTGGGACGTGGGCCAGACCGATATTCTGCATGATCTGCGCCACGGTGGTGGCGCCAAGCACGAGATACAGATAGCTGCCGATCACCGCGGGCTGCAGCCAGGTCTGGCTCGGGCCGGGTTCCGTGAATAGCGCTCCGATCAGGAAGATCATGCCGGCCACGAGAAACTGCACGAATGTCAGTGCGATAGGGTTGAACCGCCTGGCGTAGATGCCCAGATACATGAGATTAAGACCGAAGACGATGGCGCACAGCAGCGTGAGGATGTCTCCATACGAGAAGGACAATACGCCCGTGGAGGGTTTCAACGCGACGAAGCCGACGCCGAATATGCAGATGAAGCCGGCGATGACATTGATGGCACGCGGCCGAACGCGGACGATCAGCCAAGTGAGAAACGGCATGAGCACGCAGTACGACGACGAGAGAAACGCGCTTCGTCCGGGATCTATGGTCTGCAGGCCTGTCGTCTGTAACATCATGGTGCCGTAATAGGTCACGCCTACCACCAGCCCGGGCACGATAATCGCGCGACTGCTGAATATCGCGATGATGCTGCGATGGAACAGGGCGAACATAATCAAGCACGCCCCGGCCATGCGCAACGCCATCAACCATTGGGGCGTCAACGCGCTCATGGCGACCTTTGCGAGCAGATAGCTGCCGCCCCACAACGCGGCGCAGCCAAGCAGCATCAAACGTGCGAGATTCGGCGGAAACGAACGCGACAGCCGGCTTCTCAGCCCCTGGAAACCTCCGCGCTTCAACGGCGCGGGCATGCGGAAACCTTTGGATGCGTGGCGCCAGCCATGCGGATGCGAGCCGGAATGAGAACCGTTGTCGAGCGGTGCACGACGGAGAGCGATTGTCCGTCGGCGTCGGGTCAAAGGAGCATAGTCAGCAGATGCGTCGCCCCGTTTGGGTGCCGTTTCGTTGCCGTGCACCGGCGCTGTCACATGGGGTGTCATACCGATTCCATTTGTCCTTGCCACTCATTCGACCCAAGCCATGTAACGATAACTCGCGCTTATGCCAGACACGCTGACACCGTTCTTTGCGGCGAAACAAATCATATCGTGATGTACTTCACACCACCGATTTCTGAGGGTGAACAGCCCCCATCTCCCTCGTTTCGAGGTATAAGCTAAGGCTAAGTCTCTCTTGAAAGGAAGGATGACATGGCAACACTTACCGAGGATATGAAGGAATTCATCAAGAACAACCTGTTCTGGATCGCTACGGTCAGCAAGGACGGGCAGCTCGATCTGGGTCCGAAGATGTCGTTGTTCGTACTCGACGACAATCATCTGGCATACCATGAGCGCACCGCCGGGCAGCATTACCGCAACCTCAAGGATGGCAGTCAGCTGGTTGTGGCCGGCGCCAACCTCGCCGAGAAGAAGGGGTACCGTTTCCGCGGCAACGTGACGCTGCATACTGACGATGCCATCTATGATGCGCGCGTCAAGGTCGCCGAGCAGGAGGGCACGAAGAAGCCTGCGTGCGTTCCGGTGCTCGAGCTCACCGAAATTCAGGATCTTTCGGCCGGTGCCAAGGCGGGCACCACCCTCAGCAAGGACTGAGCGCGTTCCTTCCTTCATATAAGCAAAGGCCGGGTCACCGTGGAGAACCTCCATGGAAACCCGGCCTTTGCTTATTATCTTTTATACTTTCGACTCTCGGTCACCGTCCCCGGTCACCATCTCAGCGGGCGAACGACTCCGAAGCCTCGTCGAGACGGCTCAGCTCATCGTCGCTGAGTTCCACGCTCGCCGCGGCCAGCAAAGCGGGCAGCTGCTCACTCGTCCGCGCCGATGCGATGGGTGCGCTCACCTCGGGTTTCTGGCGGAGCCAAGCGAGCGCGACGGTCGCGATCTGCACATCATGGTTCCTCGCGATGGCGTCGAGCGCGTCGATAACCGCAAAACCACTCGCATTGACGAATGGTTTGACCGAGTCCGCGCGCGCCGTGCCCTCGATGTCCCGCTCCGAACGATATTTTCCGGTGAGGAACCCTGCCGCGAGCGCAAAATATGGGAAGACCGCGAGATGCTCTCGAGCGGCGACCGGCGCGAGGTTACGTTCGAAATTCGAGCGGGCCACGAGATTGTAATGCGGCTCGAGCGCCACGGGGGGCGCGTAACCATGCGCACGCGCGATTCGGAACCATTCCTCGATCCGTTCGGCCGAGTAGTTGGACAATCCCACGGCGCGGATTTTGCCGGCCCGCACCAGCCGATCGAAAGCCTCCACGGTCTGCTCGAGCGGCGTGTGCTCATCATCGAAATGCGCGTAATACACATCGATATGATCAGTGCCAAGGCGCAGCAGCGACTCGTCCGCAGCGGCAGCGATATTGGATGCGGAAAGTCCCGGATACTGCGGATGCTGGCTGACCTTGGTGGCGATCAGCACCTGATCGCGGTTACGACGCGTGGCCATCCACCGCCCCAATATGATCTCGGATTCGCCGCCGGCCCTGCCAGGAGCCCATGCGGAATATGCATCGGCCGTATCGATGAAATTGCCTCCAGCCTCGACGAAACCGTCAAGTACGGCTTGGCTGTCGGCCTCATCGCTGGTCCAGCCGAAAGTGTTTCCTCCCAGCACCAGCGGATATATCTGCATGGTCCCGTTGGCGAGTGGAATTCGTTCTACGGTCATTGGTGATCCTTTCCCAGTTCATGGTCTCGCATAGTCGGCAAAAGCTCCACAACAGCCATTGCGAACGGCTATGGCCATCGATATGCACATCTCTATTGTCCCGCCGGATGGAACAACGGCCGCCTCATTCGGCTGAACGAGAATGGCGTCGAATCTCACGATCTCAAGCGAGGTATGGCCTCGGCGAGTCGTCCTGCATCGATGCCGGCGGGTAAGTCTGCTGCCGAGTCGGGCGCTTTCGATAGTCCGCTGTTGTCAATCGACAATCATCAGTCGTCCGTCGTCCGTCGACCGCGACACACGCGGGTTTCTCTCCACAAGTCGGGTGATAGATATTCCGAACGGCCATTTTCCGCCATCGAAAATCGCCATTGCCCGACTTGTGCATCAAAACCCGGGCGTGTCACGCGCATCGCGGGCGGATGAGACCGGGAGGGTCGCCAACTACAGCGCGGGGTGCTCCCACTGCTCGGTATCGGCGATGGCCGGACCGTGATTGTAGTCCATCAATCGCCAGATCAGACTGCCGTCGGGTTGATCGAGCGGTATAAGCCTCGCCCAGTGGGCGTTACGCATGGATAAGAGCCCCGTCAACTCGCTGGAAATCGCATCGAGGCCAAGCAGGGTCTGTACCGTTTCGGCGATCCAAGCGCCATGCGCGAACACGAACAGATCCGTGTCGGGGCCAGCCTGCTCGGACCATTGTCTCAGCCCCTCCACGCCACGCCGACCGACATGACGCTTCTCCTCGGCCCCGTGACGCAGTTCACCACCGCGTAACTGGGTCCATAGCCCATAGTCCTCGGGAAAATCGCGAGAAAGCTCATCGACCGATCTTCCTTCCCAATCGCCGAAGTTGCGCTCGCGCATGCGCGGATCCGGATGGACCTCGAGTCGCAATGGATCGGCGAAGGCGCGCGCCGTCTGCATGGCCCTGCCCAGATCCGAACTGACGACGAGCCGTCGTGCATCGGGACGGCGATCCACGTATAGCTCGCGCAACGCCTTGGCGCTCTGTTGGACCTGCCATTCGCCGACGTCGTCGAGCGGGATGTCAATGTCGCCCTGGATACGACCGGCGAGGTTGTACGCCGTTCGCCCATGCCGGACCAACATCAACGAACGGGCATGGCGTGCCGGTCCCGCCGCTTGCACATTTTCCGAGCGCTCCGGATTGTCCAACACCTCGCTAGGCATGTCACTCCCCCGATTCCGTCGTCACCGGCATGGTTGTCATGGTCGGCGTGGCCACCGCCACCGCAGTGTCCTGTCGGCGCACCGGTTCTATATGTTCAACAATATGTTCGGCGTCCCGCGTCGATTCGCCCTGTGTCGATTCACCTGGTATCAACCTGTCCGACGCCGATTCGCCCGACGCTGATTCGCCCTGCGGCAACTGCAGATCGACCGTTGGGCAGTCGCGCCATAGCCGGTCCAAGGCATAGAACTCGCGCGCCTGCTCATACATGACATGAACGACGAAATCGCCGAAGTCGAGCAACACCCACTGAGCCTCGTCCAACCCCTCGCGTGCCCGCGGTTCGCGTTGCCCGTCCTTGATATAGAGGTCCTTCTCGATCTCTTTGGCCACGGCGAGCACCTGACGTTCGTTTGACGCCGTGACTACCACCATGACATCGGTGATGGCGATCGGGACGGTGACATCATAGGCGACGATGTCGGTCGCCTTCAGACGGTCTGCCGCCGCCGCGGCGATACGGACGGATGCGATGGAACTATTCGGTGCTGTCATTGATTAGCGCTCCCAGGCGGGCTTCCAGCCCTTGACGATATGTTGTGTGTTTTCGGAATAGACCATGGCGCCATCGGGGACATCGTGACGGACCACCGAACCGGCACCGGTGGTGACCTCATCCCCGACCTCGACCGGAGCCACGAAAAGATTGCCCGCACCGACGTGGACGCCCGAACCGATTTGGGTTCGATTCTTATGCACGCCGTCGTAGTTGGCGGTGATGGTGCCGCCGCCGATATTGGTATGCTCTCCAAGCTGCGCATCGCCGATATAGCTCAGGTGCGGCACCTTGGTTCCTTTGCCGATATGCGCCTTCTTCATCTCGACGTAGGCGCCCGCCTTCGTGCCTTCGGCCAGATCGTTGCCTGGCCTGAGGTATGTCCATGGGCCGATCTGCGCGTCTTTGCCGATATGCGACTCCTGGATGCGGCAGCGCTCGACGTGCGCCCCCTCATCGATCGTCGCGTCGATCAACGTCGTATACGGGCCGACGACGGCATCCGCGGCGACCGTGGTATGGCCTTGCAGGAAACAGCCCGGCAACACCGTCACGTCGCTGGACAGCTGGACCTCGTCGCCGATCCACGTGGTCTCGGCATCGGGAATCGTCACGCCCTCGCGCATCCAGTATTCGCAGACGCGTCGATTATGCTGCTTGCCCAGAGCCGCGAGCTGCACCCGATCATTCACGCCTTCGACGCTTAACGGATCAGGTGCCGCGAAGGCTCCGACCGAGCCGTATCGTTTGGCGCTTTCCAACGCATCGGTGAGATAGAACTCACCTTGGGCGTTGTTCGCATCGAGCGTGGCGATGGCATTCGACAGAATCCCCGCGTCGAAAACGTATACCGACGTGTTCACCTCGTGTACGGACAGCTCACCGCTGTTGGCGTCCTTCTGTTCGACGATCTTGAGCACTCCGCCGCCGGCGTCGCGAATGATGCGGCCGTAGCCCGTCGGGTCGTCCAACATGGTGGTGAGCACCGTGGCGCCATCGCCGCTGGTGCGATGGAAGTCCAACAACTCGTTGAGTGTGTCGGCGTCCAGAAGCGGCATGTCGGCGGCGGTGATCAGCACCTCGCCGCGCATCGGCCCCTTGGCCGCGAGCTGTGTCATCGCACACTGCACCGCACGACCGGTACCGGCGATATCGTCCTGTTCGACGATGGTGACCTGTCCGCCGTAGGATCGTGCCGCATCGGCGACCCGTCGGGCCTGATAACGAACCACAACGGCAAGAGTCGCGGGTTCGAGCCGCCGCACCGAGGTCATGACGCGTTCGAGGAACGTCTTATCCGCAAGCTCATGGAGGACCTTGGGTTTCGAGGAACGCATGCGCACGCCTTCACCGGCGGCGAGAATAATTGCAGCGGACAACGCCATATGGATATCTCCCAACCCTTACGATTATTACTTGACATCGATTGTATACATCGATCTGCTGAAAAATGAGCCTGTTGCGACCGTCCGGTCTGCGACATCCGCCGCTGCAACCGGACGACCCGGCAAGTTCCCCCACCTGGATTCGAACCAAGACAAAGGGTTCCAAAGACCCGTGTGCTGCCATTACACCATGGGGGATCGGCAGGCGAACCTGCCAAGTGTTTATTATGCCATACCCCGGGACCGAGGCGACGAGCGCATGTCGCGACGTCGGTGATTTCCCATCGACTCACGTGTGTCGCCCGGACGAACCGGGCGCGCCGCACCCGACTTCGTCCCTGATCCCGAAGATGGCGTGCGCATCAGGCGAACAGGAAGCCCTGCCCATGATGTTCCGGATAGGTATCGAAGAGCTCGGCGACCGAACCGTCTTCGAAAACCGCGCGAATGGCGCTGGCGAGCAGCGGCGCGATGGACAGCACCGTCAGCCCATCCCAACGCTTCGCATCGTCGATCGGCACCGTGTCCGTGACCACGATCTCGCGTGCGCCGCACTGCTTGAGCCGTTCGACGGCCGACCCGGAGAACACGCCGTGCGTGGCCACGACCGTGACCGACCTCGCACCACTGTCGCGCAACACGGTGCAGGCACCGGCTATCGTTCCGGCGGTGTCGATGAGATCGTCGACTAGGACGCAGTCCTTGCCCGACACATCGCCGACGATGCGGTTGGCGACCGCGCGATTCGGACGCGTGATATCGCGGGTCTTATGCACGAATGCGAGCGGACCTCCGCCGAGTCTGGCGGCCCATTGCTCTGCCACGCGAATTCGACCGGCGTCGGGAGACACGACGGCGACATTGTCGAGATGGTCGGCGAATCGGTCCCGGATATAATCCACCAGCACCGGCATCGCGATGAGGTGGTCGACGGGGCCGTCGAAGAAACCTTGGGATTGGGCGGCATGCAGGTCGACGCTCATGATGCGGTCCGCGCCGGCGGTGCGCAGCAAGTCGAAAATCAGGCGACAGGAAATCGGCTCACGCCCTAGGTGTTTCTTATCCTGCCGCGAGTAGCCCAACAACGGGCAGACCGCCGTTATGGAACGCGCGGAGGCGCGCTTGAGCGCATCGATCATGATGAGCTGTTCCATGATGGATTTGTTGACGGGGTCGGCGTGGCTCTGCAACACGAAGACATCCGCGCCACGAACCGACTGCGTGTAGCGCACATACATCTCGCCGTTCGCGAAGTCATACGCCGTCGTTTCGAGAACGTCGATGCCAAGCTGTGCGGCGACATTCGCAGCCAACTTTGGGTGCGTTCTACCGCTGACGAGTATGAGGTTTTTATCAGGCTTCCCCGCAAGGATTGCACTCACCATATCTCCAAACGTCTCTCGCTGAAGTGGACTCACCCAATACTAGACAGGTGCGCAGACCGGCGACACGGCATGCCGCGGGCGAAGTCGGATGCCCAAGCCGGTTACACGCGATACAGCCCGTGCTTGGCGATGTACTGTACCACGCCGTCAGGCACTAGATACCACACCGGTTCCCGCAGGCTGGCCCGATGACGAATGTCGGTCGAAGAGATCGCCAGCGCGGGGATCTCCAACGCGTCCACCTTGCCCTTCGGTGCGCGCCGGATGGTGCCGGAATCGGAATACCCCGGCCTCGTCACGGCCACGAAATGCGCGTAGTCCCAGATGCTGTCGACGTCCTTCCAACGAAGGATCTCGGCGACGGCATCCGCGCCGGTGATGAAGAACAGCTCGGCGTCCGGATACTGGCCACGGATATCGCGCAGCGTGTCGATGGTATAGGTGATGCCGGGACGGTCGATATCCACGCGCGACACCGTGAATTTCGGATTGGGCGCCGTGGCGATCACCGTCATGAGATAACGGTCCTCGGCGTTGGTCACCACCTTGTCCTGTTTGAACACAGGGCGCCCGGTCGGCACGAAAATCACCTCGTCGAGATCATAGACCCAGGCGACCTCCGAGGCCGCGACCAAGTGGCCGTTGTGAATCGGATCGAACGTGCCTCCCATGATGCCGATGCGCGGCGGATGATGGCGCTGTCGATTGATTCGCTTGGATACGCCGCCCGAATCGGGATCATTCTGCAACGACAACTCCGACATCCGCCGCTGCGATCGACCATGGCAATCGGGGGCCGCTTGCGCTGACGAATCATCGGTGACCGCCGTCGTCATCGAGCCCGTCCGTTCTTCTCCGCCTCGTCATTGGCGGCGGCATTGGCACCGTGTTGCACGTTGTCCGCGGCGGAAGCGGACGGGTCCGTGGCACGTTCCCGCTGCTCGTCGGCGTGCTCGGTCTGCTCCTCGATGGCTTCGACGGTCGGTTCGATGTCCTGTGAGTCGATCTTCCCCATGTCCTCGTCCCATTCCTCCTGCACGACCCGGCTGATCTCGGCGAACGTGGGAAGCGGGAAATCGGGTTGGTACAGCCGACGTATCTGAGCCACGCAGTCGGTGACATGGGTGAGCATGTCGGTCATCGAATCGATGTTGCCGGCGGATTCCTGCTCGCTGAAGACGTGAATATGACCTTCCATGATATCCATCAAGCGCTCGACGGTCTCATATCCCTGATCGTCCAGATCATTCAGTTCGGGGGAATCATGCTCCGGCCAGCCGATGAGCACCGCGTCGGCGTATTCGAGCGTCGCCCGCTGGGAGGCCGTGGCGATGCCGTCCTCGATCTGGACCATGAACACGTACCGCACGATGCTGAGCCGTTCCGAGGCGATCTTGAGATCGAGACGGCGATCTTCGACGTCGATGCCGCGATCAGCGGCGAGTTTCAAACGATTCATGCGCGCACCTGCCCCGTTCCGTAACCGATCCATTTCGTGGTCGTCATCTCCTGCAGTCCCATGGGCCCACGAGCATGCATCTTCTGGGTGGAGATCCCGAGCTCGGCGCCAAACCCGAACATACCGCCATCGGTGAACCGTGTCGAGGCGTTGACCATCACCACGGCGGAGTCGATGCGTGAGGTGAAGCGTTCCACAGCCGAATAGTCCTCGGCGACGATCGTCTCGGTGTGCCCCGTCGAGTGCCGGTTGATGTGTTCGATGGCGTCGTCAAGCGAATCGACGACCTTGATGCCCATCTTCAGCGCCAGATACTCCGTGTCCCAGTCCGCATCGATGGCGTGTACCAGACGGATGTGCCGTGGTCGGGCCGTATCGTCGCCCGCCGCCCCGGGTCCGGCCGCGACGTCTTCGCCACCGGGCCCAGCTCCGCCTGCGAGATCCGCGGCGATGATGGCATACGACGCCTCATCCGCATGCAGCTCCACTCCCGCGCGTCCGAGCGCCTGCGCCATGCGCGGCAGGAACGTCTGGGCGACGGCACGGTGCACGATCAGCTTCTCGGCGGCGTTGCACACCCCGACGCGTTGGGTCTTGGCATTGAGCACGATGGGGACGGCCTTGTCGAGGTCGGCGCTGCGGTCGACGTAGATATGCACGTTGCCCGCGCCGGTCTCTATCACGGGCACTGAGGCGTTGCGCACCACCGATTGGATCAGTCCCGCTCCCCCGCGTGGGATGAGCACGTCGATATGGCCGCGGGCACGCATCATGGCATCCGCGCCGGCGCGGCCGAATTCGTCGAGTGAGACGACCATATGAGGATCGGCGCGCTGCGCGGTCAGAGCCTGATGAATCACGGCCTGCGTGGCGGCGTTGGTCTGGCGAGCCGCATGCCCGCCATAGAGCACCACGGCGTTACCCGATTTAATGCACAGCGACGCCACATCGACGGTGACATTGGGCCGAGCCTCATAGATCATCCCGATGACGCCCATCGGCACCCGGATCTGGTTGAGACGCAACCCGTTCTCCAAGGTATATCCGCGCACGATCTCGCCGACCGGATCGGGAAGCGAGGCGACATGCCGCACGCCGAGCGCCGACGCCCCGATACGCTCGACGTCGAAACGCAGCCGATCCAGCCTGCCCTCGTCCATGCCAGAGTCAAAAGCCTGTTGCATATCCCGCGCATTGGCCGCGGCAATGTCGTCGGCATGCTCGATCAACGCATCGGCGACCGCACCGAGCAGCTCGTTCTTGCGCGCGGTGGTGAACTGGGCCAGCATGCGTCCCGCACTCGCCGCCTTATCGCAGAGCGCACAGACCGTACCAAACAGATCCGCCGATACGCTCGATGCCCCACGCTCGAAGGTTTCGTCTTGCTCAAAAGTCATAGACCCCAGAATACCGCAGCAGCCGGCCGATATGCAGCCTCTTGCCACGCCGTTGCCATTTTTGTCCGGCATCGCACCGTCTGGCATCGCACCGCGCGACGCCGTCCCCAGTTCTGCTCACGTCTTGTCCATGTCTCGCCTGCGTCCTGCCTACGTCCCGCCTGCGTCCTATCCGGGTCCCATCCATGCCCTGTCTGCGTCCTCTGCCCATGTTCTGCCCACGTTCTGAGCCTATCGGCAGTTTGCCCACTGATGTCGTTAGAATCGGGAGTTGACCGTCGGATTCGAGTGGAACCGGGTAACTGCCGGTTCGCACAGCACGAGCCCGGGTCTTGAGTCTGCACCACACGAGCAAGGATCAGATGTGAACACCTTCCATAGCACACGAAGCAATGACGAGACACTGACATCTAGGCAGGCGATTCGGCGCGGGTTGGCAGCTGACGGCGGGCTCTATATCGACGATAAGCTAGGCGCCGCCGCCATCGATGTGGCGCCCTTGGTGGGTGCCTCATACCAGCGCATCGCGACCACGGTGCTGGCTGCGTTGCTCCCCGATTTCAATGCCGAGGAACTGCGCCAATGCGTCGAGGAGGCATATGGAACGCAATGGTCCGACCCCGCCATCACCCCGTTGAGGCCCCTGGGCGACGACTACGTAGTGGAACTCTTCAACGGCCCGACCAGCGCCTTCAAAGACGTGGCGCTGCAGATACTGCCGCGGCTCATGGCCCGCACCGCCCAGACACCTGCCGAGCGGGCCGAGAAGATCATGATTCTCACGGCCACCTCGGGAGATACCGGCAAGGCCGCGTTGGCGGGATTCGCCGACGTGCCCGGCACCGGCATCACCGTCTTCTATCCGGAGGGCAAGGTCAGCGACGTGCAACGCCTGCAGATGGCCACGCAGACGGGTGGCAACGTCAATGTCTGTGCAGTGAAGGGCAACTTCGATGACGCCCAGAGCGCCGTCAAGCGCATATTCGCGGACGAGGAACTCGTCCGCTCGCTGTCCCAAGAACACCAGGTAACGCTCTCCTCGGCGAACTCCATCAACATCGGACGGCTCGCGCCGCAGGTCGTCTATTATTTCTCTGCATATGCGCAGCTGGTCGAACGAGGCGCAATTCACGTGGGCGACGGCGTGGAATTCTGCGTGCCGACGGGCAACTTCGGCGACGTGCTCGCCGGATACTACGCCAAGATGCTCGGTCTACCGGTCAAGCACCTCATCGTGGCCAGCGACAGGAACAACGTGCTCTTCGATTTCCTCACCACGGGTACCTACAACCGCGAGCGTCCGTTCTACCAGACCACGTCGCCCTCGATGGACATCCTGGTCTCCTCGAATCTTGAGCGCATGCTGTATTACATGGCGGACAAGGACACCCGGCTCATCCAGATGCTGATGAACGACCTGACGCATTGGGGGGCCTATGAGATTCCCGAGCCGTTGCTGGGCAAGATCCGGCGGCTGTTCGGCTGCGGCTGGGCCGACGAGAACCAGGTACGCGACGCTATCCGCTCCTGCTGGCGCGAGCACCGCTACGTGATCGATCCGCACACCGCATGCGGCTACTTCGTCATGCAACAGATGCCACGAGACCCCGGCACGCCAAGAGTCCTGCTCAGCACGGCCAGCCCGTACAAATTCCCTCGTGTGGTAGGTGAGGCGCTGGGAATCGATGATACGAACAGCGGTGATTGCGCCGATGATTCAACGGTTTCCCCCACAGTCGCCTCCACGAACGATTTCGCCTTTATGGACGCATTGGCCGAGGTCACGGGTACCGCCGCGCCCGCCTCTCTACGCGGCCTCGAGCACGCCACACCCCGATTTGCCACAACCGTGGATATCGAGCGGATGCCCGACGTGGTGCGGCAGGCGGCCGCCGCACTCTGATTCATAGTTCCCTGCGTCGATAGATCGCTATGGACAGGTGCAACGACGCCGCGACCATGGCGCTGACGATAACTGCGATGATCACGATCGTCGCCCGGGACGCTCGGACTCGCGAGCATCCGACGGGTGGTCGAGGTTCCGATATGCCGTTTCGAGCATGCCGAGCAGCTCGAGCAGCTCGATGTCATCGGTTTTGGCCAAATCGCAGGCCTGGGCAAGCAGGTCCTCGATGCGGGCACGTAATTGCCTGCGCATCACCTCGTCTCCCCGGCTCATGACGAAGGTGCCCTTGCCTTGCAGATTCTGCACGATGCCTTCGTCGGCGAGCTCCGTGTAGGCACGCGTCACCGTCAGCACCGAGATCCGCAGCTCCTTGGCCAGCCGGCGCAACGATGGCAACGCCTCCCCCGGCTGAAGTTCACCGGAGAGCACCGCCGAACGGATCTGACGTTTGATCTGCTCGTATATCGGTTCTCCAGACACTGATGAGATGATCAGTTTCATCGATGTCCTTTCGTTGTGCCGCCCGACACAGTACTGTTGTACTGTTATGGGAAACTATATAACAGTTAAGA
>CALNAE010000132.1 GCA_937874315.1 uncultured Bifidobacterium sp.
ACCAGTCCCACAGGCATTGACTATCTGAAATCGTTGGGCATCACTCATGTGCAGCTCATGCCGGCCTTCGATTTCTCCTCGATCGATGAGACCGGCGACCTCAGTTATGGCAAGCAATACAACTGGGGCTACGATCCGCAGAATTACAATGTTCCCGAAGGCTCATACTCTTCCAATCCCTCGAACCCGTCCACACGGATCAAGGAGATGAAAGATATGGTGAAAGGTTTCCACTCGAACGGGATCCGTGTCATCATGGACGTGGTATACAACCACGTCTACAACGCTACCAATCATTCATTCAACAAAACCGTGCCCGGATACTACTTCAGATATGACAGCAACGGTAAACTTACCAACAGCTCGGGATGCGGCAACGATGTTGCTTCGGAACGCGCTATGGTCAGAAACTACATTGTTCACTCTGTTCTCTACTGGGCAAAGAACTACAACATCGATGGGTTCCGCTTCGATCTTATGGGCCTGCTCGATCAAACGACTATGAATGAGATTCGTGCTAAGCTCAATAAGATCGATCCCTCAATTATTATGATCGGTGAAGGTTGGGATATGACCAACGCCATCAGCGACCCAACGACGCAGCCAAATGCCAACAAGGTTCAGGGAGTCGCATTCTTCAACGATTCCCTTCGCGACGCCATTAAGGGCAGCGTATTCTCCGATACCGGCACCGGTTTCATCACCGGTAAAACTGGGGAAGAGAATCTTATCGCAACCAATCTTCTGGGTTGTGACAATAGTAGAACAGGAATTGACAAAACCGGCCATTGTACGAATGGGAAAGCGGATACCGAGTATTCCGGAGCCGATCAGGTGGTGCAATACGCGGAGATTCATGACAATCTCACACTCTATGACAAACTCGTGGTCAGCGCACCGGAAGACAGTGATGCAACTCGCGTGAAACGGGCAGAACTGGCCGATTCGTTGATCTATCTCTCCGAAGGCATCACCGATATGCAATTAGGTCAGGAATTTCTCCGGACGAAAGGCGGCAACGGCAATAGTTACGATGCCGGAGACAAAGTCAACGCTCTCGATTGGAATCGCACGAAACAGTATCAGCAGTCCGTGGCCTATGTGAGGGGACTGATTGCGTTGCGTAAATCAATTTCCTCACTACATCTGACCTCCTATCACGACATCGCAGCGACTATGACGGTTATCAGTCAGTCGGATAATATTGTTGGATACCGGCTCAAGGACGGTGACAACACCTACGTCATGCTGTTCAACGCCAACACTGGCACAGTGACGGTTCCGACGGTCGCCGCCGGCAAATACCGGGTGCTTGTCGATGACGGAACGGTGAATCTTTCAAACCCTTCCGCCATCTCCGTCGGCGCTGAAGGATATCAGGCGAAGGGATTGTCGGCCACCGTGCTCAAAGTCGACACCGGCTCCGACTCCGGAGACAACACCGGCAACGACTCGGGAACCAAGCCCGATACCGACACCAAACCCGGCGACCAAGGATCCACGA
>CALNAE010000133.1 GCA_937874315.1 uncultured Bifidobacterium sp.
CCTCAAAGCCGTCACCACCAACCAACAACCACCCACCACAAACAGCGAAAAGCCTATCTTTCTTTGAAAAATATAGATATTACGCATACGTTTACGTGTTGTAAGTCACATTTTCAAGGAACAAGCTCTTCCCAAATAATGCGGACAACGCCGTGCCCATCGCGCAAATCGTCGATTACGAATTTCGGATGACCGTTTTCAGCATGGGGGAAATGAGCGACCCGCGACTCGTATAGGCCCCTACATCCGAGGCTTCGACAGCCGGGATCTCAGCGAAAAGCGCACCCTGCGAGCAGTCGTTCCCCCTCTCCTGTCGTTATCGTCCCTATTGCTCGTCAAAGATGCATGCAGCCACCGCCTTGTAGTCCGCTCCGGCAAAAGATCGGACCGCCTGGCGCGCGATCCGGGGAGTGTCTCCTACGGATTGTTCCGTGCAGAGGTACACGGCATCGATGCCTGCGCGCGCCGCGCCGAAAATATCGGCATGCTCCTCATTGCCGATCATCAGCGCGCGGGAGGCCGGAGTACTGGCAAGGCGCAAAGCCTCTTCAAAGAACCATGCATTTGGCTTCTTCACGTCGTAATCGCTCGACAGCAGTATGTCGTCGAGCATCGCGTCCAGCCCAAGCCGCTGAATCTCGCCACGCGTGAAGCACGCCTGCGCATTGCTCACCAGGAGTGTGCGAACTCCTGCATCATGAAGCCTAGCCAGCAGCTCTTCAACCCCGGGATACAATCTAAGTCGTTGCGTCGCAGCATCGCGGAACAGACGTCCGGCCTGGGCAGCTAGTTCAGCCGTGGTAGCTGCCTGGTTATTATCGGTTGCACCGCCATCGTGGCGGCCGTATACCTCAATGATCTTGGTGTACACGCGTAAATAATCCGACTCGACTTCATCTTCATCCGTCACTGCGATACCCTCACTAGCCAGCCGGTCTGCTACTGAGGCCACCTCCTGGGCCAAATAACGTCCGAACTCGGCACGCAGATTTTCAACGTCATCGAAATAGACGCCGTGATCGTCGAAGAAACGCCACAATGCCTGCCACGGGCGGTCGGCCGTTTCATCGCAATGAATATCGACAAGCGTGCCATACATATCGAAGAGCACCGTGTCATATCGGGCATGGGCGGTATGCGCCGCAGCGTTCTGCGTTGTCTGCAGCGGATAGGATATAGCGTTGCGTTTCAGCATGAGAAAACCCCGAAACTCTGAGGACCAAGAACAAGCGTGTGCGAGTGCGCAGACCGCTCAGCAGCTGCCTTAGCAGACGGTTCGGTCGATTCGGCAGCACTCTGAGCCACAGCGTTCACATCAATGTGCAGCTCGCCGAGACTAAGCAACTGCTGGGCTTGAGCGGGATCGAGCTCAATGCCTCCCAGGTCGATTCGCTCTTCGGCAAGGCCCGGATTCAACGCGATGATCAGTCGCTCGCCACCGGCCTGGGCATCGTCCGCTTCGCCACCGGCGGCAACTCGCCCTACCACCAGCGAGCGCCCATTCTCGGGGGCAGCGAGCACTGCGAATCCTCCAAAAGCGTGCAGCGCCGCATGATCGGCTCGCAATGCGAGCACAGCGCGTACCCACGAGAGCATTGAGGCATCGTCCGAATCCTGTTCGCGGACGGTCGGCGCGTCTGGGCTCGGGTCAACGGGCAAGTACAGCTCCTCAGCGTCGGCCGTGGAGAAACCGAGGTTGGCGGCGGCGCTGTCCCACTGCATGGGCGTGCGGCTGCCGGTGCGCGCATAGCCTCCCTCCTTAGTGGGCACAATGCGGTATCGCCTGCCCAGCTCATCGCCGTAATAGAGGTATGGCACGCCAGGCTTCGTCAGCAGCATGCCACCAGCGATTCGCCGCTCGCGCCCCGCCCGCCGCCGCGCCCCACGCTGAGCGTCCTGGTTGCCGGTGATGACGCAGGAATAGCCGCCCTCGCCACTGGCTTCGTAACTCGGC
>CALNAE010000134.1 GCA_937874315.1 uncultured Bifidobacterium sp.
CGGTACCGGCCTGATCCGTGTGCAGATGTCGACGCCCCAAGGCCAGCCATGTGCGTTCGCGCGGTTTGTTCATCAGATGCTCCCGGCCGTCGACCCACACGGCCTTCGACCCCAGCGCGGTCGGCCAGACGCCATTGACGCCGCGCGCCGCGCTTGCCGTTGCCAGCAGTTTCTCCAATGCGGTGGCGGTGGGTATGGTGTCGTCGTCCATAAGCCAGACGTACTGCATATCGTGCGTGGTTGATGCAGGCGTGTCCAAGGCCAAGGCGACGCCCGCGCAAAAGCCTCCGGCCCCGCCTACGTTATGCGCCAGTTCCGTAATCTCCGGCCGCAGGGGGTGCCTGCGCGCCACGTTGAGCGCATCGTCCGTGCTGGCGTTGTCGATGACGATCACACGGTCCGGTCGGCGCGTCTGCGCGAACAGACCGTCGAGGCACTCCTGCAGCAAGGCGGCACGGTTATAGGACACGACCACTGCGGTCACGGAAAAACTCATGCTCTCCAGTATAGATAGACCATGGTGAACGGCTGGATCATCAGGGCAGCATCAGGGCAGCATTACGGCAGCTTCATGAAATTCGTCGCCTTGAGGTAGTTCTTCCCCGCGCTGATGTCGTATTGAATGAGCAGATAGTCATGGAGCATGGAACGAGCCTTCTGAGACAGATCCTTCGTGCTTATCTCCTGCCCGGACGCGTTGAGATAGACGGGCTTGCCCGCGCTGTTGCCGCTCGACGCCGGAATCGACATCGCCGGTATCTGCTCGTGCATGGCCGTGAGGAACGCAAGGTAGGGGGAGACCTTCGCATTCATATGCTCGCTCGTCTGGGCGAGGAAATAGTTCGACGACGTGTATTGGGAGGTGGAGTCCGGCAGCTTCGTCGTATGCGACGACGAGGCGGTGTTCGACCAGATGAAGTAGTCGGTTTCATGCAGTCCCAGCACGTTGTCCTTGTTGGCCGCGGCCGTTGGATAGATGCCCGGAAGATGATCGCCGTAGAACACGACGGTGATCGGCCGATTCACCTGGTCGAGTCGATTGAGAAAATCGGCGGTGGACTGGTCCGTGTAGCTCGCGCCTTTGGTGTAGGTCTCCACCTCGGAGCGTTCGGCGTCCGTAAGCCCCGTTGACGTGTCCTCGGCCTTGAACTGGTTGTTGTCGTACCAGTCGTTGTACGGCATGTGGTTCTGCATGGTCACGACCTGCAGGAACTGACTGTTCCCCTGATCGGTGTTGAGGTGTTTGAGCGCGTTGTCGTACGCGCACTGATCCGAGACGTACCAACTGCGGTCGATCGGCGTGCAGTCGGTGATCTTGTCCGTGCCGCTCAACGCCCAGAACTTGTAAAAACCGAACTTCTTATAGTTGATGTTCCGGAAATACATGTTGGCCATATAGGTGTGGACGGCCTGCGAGCCCTGCGCGCCATAGCGGGCGTTCCACAGCTGGTTGAAGGAGGGCGTCCAACGCTCCTTGGGAACCAGCTGCTGGTAGGCGACGGACATCGAGGAGCTGAAATTGGCCATGCTCAGGCCCGTCAACGCCTGATATTCGATGTTCGCGGTGCCGCCGCCGTATCCCGGCGAGAGCATGTACCCCGACGTGGTGGCGTTCTTGATGGCGCGGATTTGCGGGATGGGGTCTTCGCCGAACGAGACTCCCGGCACACGTGTCGGATCCGAGAACGACTCGGACAGGACCACGATCACGGTGCTGTCCGTCAGGGAGTTGCTTCGGGCTGCGTTGAGCGATTTCGCCTCGGCGGCGTATTTCGTGGCGATGCCTCGCATAGTCGATTCGCCGTAGCCGTCGGGCTGATCCATGACTTTGGTGTGGGCGAGACGCAGGAAGGCCACCGTCGGACCATTGGCGGCGGCGTCACCCAGTCCGTTCCACAGTTGCGGGGCGTCCCCCAACGATGCGGCCCACCGCATGGACCAGGAATTCGGCAGACTCAGGTTCCAGGTGAAGGAGAAAAGGAACACGACCGAGCAGATCGCCGCGATCAGGCGCGTGAGGTTGCCCGCGACATGGCCGGCACCGGCCATGGGTCGACGCCAGAACGTCGGGATGAAAGACCGTCGCCTGTCGAGGATCTGCAAGGCGATGCAGCAGAGCACGAAGAGCGCCAGCCACCACGCCAGCGTCCGTACATGGCGCATTTCGTCAGCGGGCAGGAACGAGAGCAGCTCCCCGGTGTTGCCGCCCGACAGGAAGTTGAGGTCGACGGCAAGAATCGGTTCATTGCGCAGTCGCACCTTGTAGGCACCGGCCACGGCGAAGATGGCCGCAACGGTGCCGAACACCCCGGTCGCCACCCAGAAACGGTTGATCAGCACGATCACCATGGCGTACATCGCGCCGAGGATGAGCAGGTTGAGGACGAACTGATAGTTATGCGTGAGCCATACCTGGGTGACGAACGCGGTGAGCTGGCCTCGGATGCTCTGGGCGGCGCGCGTCGCCTCGTCGACCTGGGCGTCGGCGGCGTAGGTGGGCTCCACGTAGACGCTGGCCTGAATGGCTAGCGTCGCGGCCAGCGTTCCCAGCACGAAGACGACCAGATACAGGACGTACGAGAACCGGAGCCGGTGCCGCCAGCCGTCGCGCAGCGCAGCACGGATCGACATGTGGGCTCCGTCTTCGGCGGAGAGGGGAGACGCGGTTCGGTTCGACGCGGTTCGGGGATTCACCGGGGCGCCGCCGTGCCGCGTGTGCCTGCCGTGCCGTGGGGGTTGCGCCGCGGATATGGCCCGTTCCCACGCCGATGGGGTGGCCCGGTCGGTCTCCGGGCTCGCCGATGGGGCACTGTGACCGGCCCGGGAGCTCGTTGATGTGGTCTGTGCATCGCCCAGCCGAGAACCGGTGATCGTGCCGGTCCGAATACCGGTCCGAATACCGGTTCGAATATTCGTCCGTGGCCGTGCTGCGGCATAGGCGGCAAGTGCCGTTCCGCGCCGCCTGCGGCGCTGGCTCACCTGTTGCTGCGAACGGCTGGGCCGTGGCGTTGCGGTACTCGCAGTGCGTCTGGAACGTGTCACATATCGTGTTTTGCCCGAGCGCCTGCCACCGTAGGCTGATCCGTAGTCGCCGTGCCCGTTCTTCGCCAGCCTCCGCCGTTGCTCGTGCGGATGACGATGTGGATGGTTCTGTGCTGCGTGGATCAATATGGTGTGTTTCATACGTTGATTGGTATCTTCGCTGATGTGGTTTCCATCTAGTGTAGAGAACGGTGCGGACCTGGTTCCGGCGCCTTCAGCGGGTCTGACTTAGGATCGTTCGCCCGTCTGTCGCGCGTATCGCCGTTCTGTGACGGCCTTGTCGCCGCGCCACCACTGCGGATGGTCGACGTACCATCGAATCGTGGATTCCAGACCCTGCTCGAAATCCGCATGACGAGGGTGCCATCCCAGCTCGGCGGTGATGCGCGCGGCATCCAAGGCATAGCGACGGTCGGCCCCGGGGCGGTCGGTGACATGCTCGAAATCGTCGCCGGGCCGGTCCATGGCCCGCAGGATGGCCCGCAGCACCTGCGCGTTGCTCATCTCGCCATCGGTGCCGATGACGTAGGTGCGCCCGATCGTGCCGCGCGTCAACACGGCCCAGATGGCCGAACAATGGTCCTCGACGTTGATCCAATCCCGGATGGCGTGCCCGTCGCCGTACAGCTTGGGTCGCAGCCCGCACAGGATGTTGGTGATCTGGCGTGGTATGAATTTTTCCACGTGTTGATAGGGCCCGTAGTTGTTGCTGCAATTCGAAATGGTCGCGCGCACGCCATACGTACGATGCCACGCCCGGACGAGATGATCGCTGGCCGCCTTCGATGCGGCGTACGGACTTGATGGGCGGTACGCACTGTCCTCGTTGAAGCGTTCGACGCCGTCGAGTGGCAGGTCGCCATAGACCTCATCGGTGCTGATGTGGTGGAACCGGATGTCGTATCGTCGCGCCGCCTCGAGCAGCGTATACGTGCCTATCACGTTGGTGCGCAGGAACGGCGCCGCGTCGGCGATGGCGTTGTCGTTGTGCGATTCCGCGGCGAAATGCACGATGGCGTCGACCGCCGGCGGCGTGTGTCCGGATGCGCAGGCATCGGCGGCCGTCGGACGAAGCACGGCGTCGACGGCGTCGGCGTCGCAGATGTCGCCGCGCACGAAGGTCAGCGCATCGTCGGGGATGCCGGCGAGATTGTCGCGTTTGCCGGCGTAGGTCAGGGCGTCAAACACGGTGATATGCGTCGTCGGATATCTTCGGGCGACCCAACGCGCGAAGTTCGCCCCGATGAACCCGGCGCCTCCGGTCACCAGAATATGCCGGGGAACCAACGTGTCGTTCTGCCTGTTCATACCTGCACATGATAGCGGGCCGGGTACAGAATCTGCCCACTATCTCTACGCCGAAACGGGGCGGGCAACGGCCTGCTCCGCTAGAATCCCTAGTGAACACTGAGGAGAAACAGCAGGTCGGCATTGACAATACAACACATACGGCAGCGTCACGGCATGAGCAGGCTACATCGCGGATACGGCGAAACCTGGGCCAAAACCATCCTGATGGGAGAGCATTCCGTGGTGTACGGCTACCCGGCGGTCGCGGTGCCGATCCACAGTCTGAAAATGCGCGCGTGGGCCATTCCCACGATTACCGGGCATGCGGCCACGTTGCGTTCGTTGGGATATTACGGGCCGATCGATGAGGCGCCCGAACAGTTCGGCGGCGTCCGCAAGGCGATTGAAGTGGCCAAGTCCTATGCCGGGGCGTCCACGCTTGACTTCGATATCGTCACCCGTTCCGATTTTCCGGCCGGCCGTGGGCTGGGCTCGTCGGCGGCTGCCTCCGGGGCGGTGGTCCGTGCGATTTTGGATGCCTGCGGTGTGGCGGCGAGCCGACAGGATGTGGTGGGACTCACCAATCGCGCGGAAGTGATCACGCACGGCCATCCGTCGGGGCTCGACGCGGTGACGACGTGTGGCGACGATCCGGTGCTGTTCGTCAAGGGCGCGATGACCCTGATCGACGTGCGGATGCCCGCCTATCTGGTGATCGCCGATTCCGGCATCGCCGGCAGCACGAAGGAAGCGGTCGACGACGTACGCGCGCAATACCGGCGAGAACGGGACCGGGTCGAGGCAATTTTGCAACGGCTGGGCACGCTCGCGTCCCAAGCGGCACGCGATCTGGCCGAGGGCGGGCTCAATTCGCTGGGCAGACGCATGGACGACGCGCATGAGCTGCTGAACGCGTTGAATATCAGCCATCCGGTCGCGAATGACTTGGTCGAGCGCGCGAGGCGCAGCGGCGCACTGGGCGCGAAGATGACCGGCGGCGGTCTCGGTGGGTGCATCATCGCGCTCGCAGCCGACGGGATGTCCGCCCGAAGCATCAAACGTGATCTCTTGGCCGGGGGCGCCCCCGCGGTCTGGATTCATCCGCTGAATCAGTTGGATGTCGAGGTCGATGGCGGTTTGGATCAGGAGATCGAGGATGAGGCTGGAACCGGCATCGAGATCGATCGCAATATCGCCGGAGGCGACGTCGACACTTCACACGGCCGGTTTCGCGTGTGAATGCGGGTGCACGGACAGGTATACGAGCGGGGATGAAGGCGAGGAGCATGCAGGCGCGTTGCGATGGCTATGCTGACAGCGATATCGCCCGTGAGCCGAGGGAGCGAACCGTTGGTTCCGTTGGTTTTGTCGGTTCTGCAGGGGGCAAGGGCGGCGGTCGCGTGCTCGGCGCCGCGAGCGCGACGGCCCATGCCAATATCGCGTTGATTAAGTACTGGGGCAAGGCCGACGAGCGGCTGATCATCCCGCGTACCTCGAGTCTTTCGTTGACTCTTGACGGGCTGGAGACGCATACGAGCGTCGAATTCGTGGAACCCGTGCCGGAGTCCGAGTCGGAGACTGGACTGGAATCTGAGCCCGCTGGCACTCACGCTTTGCAAGGCACCATGCGCGATACCTTGCGCGATACCTTGACCATCGACGGCAGGGTCTATTCGGGCGGCCCGCTGGCCCGCGTTTCGCGATTCCTGGACATCGTGCGCGAACGTTCCGGCATCCATGCGCCGGCTAGGGTGATATCTCGCAACACCGTCCCATTCGGCGCGGGACTTGCCAGCTCGGCATCGGCCTTTGCGGCGTTGGCCGCCGCCGCCGCCCGGGCGGCCGGGCTTGACCTGTCCGACCGTGATCTGTCCAGACTCGCTCGGCGGGGATCCGGTTCGGCATGTCGTTCCGTTTTCGGCGGATTGGTGCAGTGGCACGCCGGGCACGACGATCTGACATCGTATGCGGATCCGGTGGCGACCGATATGAAGCTCGCCATCATCGTCATCACGATCTCCGCAGGGGAGAAACCCCTGTCCAGCCGACTCGCCATGCGCCGTACCGTGACGACGTCGCCGCTCTACCCGGCCTGGACGCGTGCCAGCGAGCGCGATCTGCATGAGGCGCTGGATGCGATCTCGCGGCGTGATCTGCGGCGGTTGGGAGAGATCAGCGAGGCGAACGCGATGGGCATGCATGCCACGATGATCTCGGCACGCCCGCCGGTCATCTACTGGCTGCCGCAAAGCATCGCCGCGCTGCATGCGGTCGAGGAGGTGCGTGCCGACGGTTTGCCGGCGTGGTCGACCATGGATGCCGGCCCGAATGTCAAGGTCCTCACCGACTCCGAACATGCCGAACGCGTGGCGGGGGCCTTGCACGAACGGCTTGTCGGCTGCGAGATCCAGGTGCATCATGCCGGAACCGGAGTACGTTGCACGACGCGGAACAAGGGGGACAGATGATCATCGGCAGACAGGCGGCCCGCGAGCGCAGCGAGGCACAGGCACCCGGCAAGCTGTACATCGCAGGCGAATACGCAGTGGTCGAGGCCGGACACCCCGCCATGCTGATCGCCGTGAATCGTTTCATTACCGTGCGGATACGGTCCTGCGACGGCGCGAATCCGGCAGACGGGGCCGCCGGGAATGGCGGGGCGGCTGGAACCCGATCGGACGCTCGTGGTTCCGTCGTAGACTCACAAGCAGTGACCCCGTCCACTGGCGGCCACATCTATTCCGAAGGGCATCAGGAGGCCGCGGTCGCCTGGCATCGTGATGCGCAAGGTGTCTGCACACCCGACGACGAACGGCCGGGGGCGGCGTTCATCATTGCCGCGATTCGTTCCGTCGAGCAGATTGCACAGGATGCCGGTGTCGCGCCGAGATATTTCGACACGCGGATCAGCAGCGAATTGGACCATGACTCCGGGCGCAAGTACGGCCTGGGTTCATCGGCCGCCGTCACCGTCGCCACCGTCAAGGCGCTGCTCGGCTTCTATGGGCTTGTATTGGAGCCCATGGCGCAATATAAACTTGCGTTCATCGCCTCAAGCCGTGCGCAGCGGGTAGGCTCCGGCGGTGATCTGGCCGCGAGCCTATTCGGCGGATGCATCCGCTTCTGCGCGGTCGATCGCGCTTGGGTGAAACGGCGGCTGCAGGACACATCCGTGAGCGATCTGATAGCCATGCCCTGGCCCAACCTGCAGGTGACGCGACTGCGCGTATTCGGCGATGACCGTGGACCACGCTCGCCTCATTCCGAGGTGTTGGTCGGCTGGTCGGGCCATCCCGCGTCCACCGACGCCTTGGTCACCAACGTGCAGGGAGAGACCGGCGTGGACCGCCGACGTCGGTACCAGGAGTTTCTTGCGTCCAGCGATCGCTGTGTCGACGCGCTGGCCGTGGCGTTGACGCAGGGCACCATGGACGACGTGCGCGCTCAGATCGGCGTGGCGCGCGCCTTGCTCGCCGACCTGTCGACGATGACCGGGACGGTGATCGAAACCGCTGAATTGTCAACGCTGATCGATATCGCACTGCGACACGGCGCCGCCTCGAAATCCTCGGGAGCGGGCGGGGGAGACTGCGGCATAGCGATTGTGGACGACCCGCGCGCCGCGCAGGACATTCGCCGTGACTGGTCGGCACGGGGCATCGTCCCGCTGGACCTGACCGTGTGCCCGCCGCTGGCCGATGCCCAGGAATGGCAGGACGACAGCTCCCGACGCAAGGACGATCACGTCCGGTTCGCCTTGCGCCAGCACGAGAGCGAGGGCGGGAATGCTTTCGATGACCTGCGTTTCATCCACCACGGTCTTCATGGCGTGTCCCTGTCGACCATCGACACGTCAACCACCGTATGCGGCCGGCACTGGACGTTGCCCCTCTACATCAACGCGATGACCGGTGGCTCGGAACGCACCGGCGTCATCAACGGCTCGCTGTCGCGCGTCGCCAGGGCGACCGGGCTGGCGATGGCCTCCGGCTCCCAACATGCGGCTCTGCGTGACCCGTCGCTGCAACACACGTTCACGGTGATCCGCGAGCACACCAGTGGATTCGTATTCGCCAATGTCGGCCCGACGGTCACGCCCGCGCAGGCCGTACAGGCCGTGCGGATGCTGCGCGCAGACGCGTTGCAGATCCACATCAATCTCGCCCAGGAGATCGTCATGCCCGAAGGCGACCGGGACTTCAGCGCCTGGCCGGAACGGATTCGTGCCATCGCCACGGCGGTTCAGGTGCCGGTGGTGGTCAAGGAGGTCGGATTCGGCATGAGCCGCAGCACCATCCAGGAGCTTGCCGCCCTGGGCGTCGGCACGGTCGATGTGAGCGGGCGCGGGGGCACTGATTTCGCCGCCATCGAGAATGCGCGCAGGGCGCTGGGCGAGTACGACTACCTCGACCAATGGGGGCAGTCGACCGTGCTGTGCCTGTTGGAATCGTCGGCCGGCCCCGACCCGGTGCATGTCGATGTGCTCGCCTCGGGTGGCGTGCGCACGCCGCTCGACGTTGTGAAGGCGCTGGCTTTGGGAGCCAAGGCGGTCGGCGTGTCCGGCCATTTCCTGCATGTGCTGCAGCAGGATGGCGAGCAGGGACTGATTGAGGAAATCGGTCGGTGGGGCGAGCAACTGCGCTCGCTGATGGCCCTGCTCGGCGCGCGCAACATCGCCGAACTGCGCCATACCGATCTGCTGCTGGGCGGCGTCACGGCACAGTACGCCGGGGAGCTCGGCGTCGACGCCAAGGCGTTGGCGCATCGCAGCAGGACCGTCTGATGGCTGCGGGGTCTGCTGGTGGTCGGCCTGGTGTCGGACCTGTCGGCGCCGACCGTGCTGATGTCGAGCCTGCCGGCGGGGAGTCTTGCTGTTGT
>CALNAE010000135.1 GCA_937874315.1 uncultured Bifidobacterium sp.
GCTCGAATCACCCGTGAATCCGCATCCTCCCAAGGCAAGCGCGCAGATCATGACGGTGACCGCGGCAACAAGACGAAAACGCCTGTGGGTGCTATGTTCGACGGTCATGGTGATGCATTGCGGCATACGGCAATTATCGCACGTGCCGCGAGATGTGGTTAGGCGCGCTCGTCGTCTCGGAGCTCACCACCTATCTGTAGACTAGGGAGGTATGTCACTTTTCGATGTACTCGCAATGATATTCGGTCTACGCGGCGATGCGTTCAAATCTGGCTCGAGGCAACGCTCGGAGGGGGGTTCGGCCGGGAGCTCCGATGGTGATGACCCGGTCGTGGTCAATGTACAGGTCGATGGCGATGAACGGACCGAGCAGGGGCCTACCGGGCACTCGACCGGCGGTCCGCGCGTTCCCAACAGCCCTCATGGTCCGGGTTCTTCCACCAAACGTCTCCAGTCGTCGGGTAACGATGCGGGGCAGCGTCGTGGCCTGCTCGCTTTCATTTCGGTAGTGGCGGTGATCGCGGTGATCGTCGGCCTGTTCTTCGGGCTTGACCGTTTCATCACCGATCTGATGTGGTTCCAGCAGCTTGGCTTCGCCAGCGTGGTCTGGACGCAGCTGGGCACCAAGGTGGGATTGTGGATCGCCTACGCCGTTCTGATGGCCTTGGTGAGCTATTGTTCGGCGACGTTGGCCATCCGCGCGAGACCGGATTCATCCGATGGCTCAACCATCCGCGTCAATGGGGATGTGATCGAGATCGGCAAATCGGTCAGTTCTTCGACGGCACGCCGTGTTGCCGTGGTCGTCGCGGCCATCGTGGGACTGTTGTTCGGGTCAAGGTTCAACGCGAACTGGCAGCAGGTGCTGCTGATGTTCCATGCGCAGCCGTTTGGCACCAAGGATCCGCAATTCGGTTTCGACGTGGGCTTCTATGTCTTTCTGCTGCCCGGATTGACGCTGGCGGCGTCGGCCTGCGCGGTGCTGCTGCTCGTCGGGCTGGTGTTCTCCATCGTCACCCATGTCATGATGGGCGGCATCCGGTTGACCATGCCGGTGCACGGACGTGGTCTGTTCGTCATCACGCCACGGGCTCGTCGTCAGATCGCCATATGGCTTATGCTCAACATGCTTTCGTGGGCGGCCAACCAGGTGCTTCACATCTTCGACCAGCTCACCACGGAGGGTGACCGTATCACCGGCGCGTCGTATACCGCGACCCATGCGGATATACCCCTCGCCTTCGTCATGGCCGGCTTGACCGTGGTGCTTGGCGTCATTCTGGGAGTCTGGCTGATGCGTTCGCACTCGTTGGAGGGACAGATCCCCGCCGGTGTCCGCGCGGCCGCGGCCTTCAAGGCATGGCGTACGCCGGTGATTGCAATCGCTTCATTCGTCGTCCTGTCGATGGTACTCACCGGCATGTGGCCCGCGCTGGTCCAGCGTTTCAAGGTGTCTCCCAATGAGCAGGAGGTCGAGTCGCCGTATATCCAGCGCAACATCAACGCCACCTCACAGGCCTATGGGCTGAATCATGTGAAGACGGAACAATACAACGCCACCACGGAAGGCAAGTCCGGGGCCCTCGCCTCGGACGCCGAGAGCACGGCTCAGATCAGGCTGCTCGATCCGCAGGTCGTTTCGCCGACGTTCAAACAACTGCAGCAGTCCAAGCAGTACTATACGTTCGCAGATTCCCTGAGCGTCGATAAATACGACATCGACGGCGTCAATCAGGACACCGTGATCGCGGCTCGTGAGCTGAATCTGGATGGCAACGACAATCGCAATTGGGTCAATGACCACACCGTGTATACGCATGGATACGGCGTGGTGGCGGCGTATGGCAACAAGGTGACGTCGGATGGCCAGCCGATGTTCTTCGAGTATGGCATTCCCACGCAGGGCAAACTCACATCTTCGCAGCACTATGAGCCGCGCATCTATTTCTCGCCGAATGCTCCCGAATATTCGATTGTGGGCGCGACGAAAGGTACCGCATCTTGGGAATTTGACTATCCCACCGGTTCGCAGGGCGCAACGAACACCTTCACGGGCAACGGCGGACCGAAGATCGGCAATCTGTTCTCACGTTTGCTGTATTCAATTCGCTTTGGTTCCGATCAGATCCTCTTCTCTGACCGCGTCACCTCAGCCTCGCAGATCCTTTATAATCGTGACCCCCAGGAGCGGGTTGCGGCCGTGGCGCCGTACCTGAATCTCGACGGTCGCGTGTATCCGGCCGTTGTCGATGGGCGAGTGAAATGGGTTCTCGACGGCTATACGACATCCGACGCCTACCCGTATTCCCAGATGACCAATCTCGGGGACGCCACCGAGGACTCGACGACCGCAACATCCAAATCGATTCATGGACTGAGTTCCCAGCGGGCGAATTACATCCGTAACTCCGTGAAGGCCACCGTGGACGCGTATGACGGATCGGTCGATCTGTACGTCTGGGACAAGAACGATCCGATTATCAAGGCATGGGAACAGATTTTCCCCGGTGAATATCATCAGCTTTCGGATATGAATGGTGCCCTGATGAGCCATATGCGATATCCGGAAAGCCTGTTCAAGGTGCAGCGGCAGTTGCTGGCGCAATATCACGTCAACACCGCCGGGCAGTTCTTCTCGGGGGAGGATTTCTGGCAGACGCCCACCGATCCCACGGAATCCCAGAGCGCACAGAGCAAGGACATTCTCCAGCCGCCGTATTACCTGACGTTGAAGACCGGCGGCTCGCAGAAGCCGACTTTCTCGCTGACCTCGTCTTATATCCCCGCGGGCAATGCCAGGCGTGAGATTCTCACGGGCTTTCTTTCCGTCGATTCGGATGCCGGAGACGAGCAGGGGATCATCGGCCCCAATTACGGCACGTTGCGTCTGCAAACGCTGCCCAAGGACTCCAATGTTCCCGGCCCCGGACAGGCACAGAGCAATTTCGACGCGAAGGACACCGTGTCGCGGGAATTGAATCTGTTGCAGACCGGCTCCACCACGGTCAAACGTGGCAATCTGCTCACGCTGCCGCTCGGCGGTGGCCTGGTGTACGTCGAACCGGTGTATATCCAGTCGAGTGGTTCCACGACCTATCCGTTGCTCAAGAAGGTGCTGGTGGCCTTTGGCGATCAGGTCGGCTTCGCCAATACGCTTGACGAGGCGCTTAACCAGGTCTTCGGCGGGGACTCGGGGGCCAAGGCCGGGGACGCGCAGAATGCCCAGACCTCAGGGAATTCTGCGCAGGCGGGCGGTTCCTCGGGTTCCTCGGGTTCTTCGGGTTCCTCGAGCGGCGCCGCGGCCAACGGGAAACAAGATGGCGGCACCCAACAGAACAACGCAGAGCTGAAGAAAGCCTTGCAGGGCGCGGCGCAGGCCATGAAGGATTCGCAGAGCGCCATGAAATCCGGCGACTGGAGTGCCTACGGCAAGGCTCAGCAGGAGCTCAGCGACGCACTGACCAAGGCCATGGAGCTGGAACAGTGACGTCAGCCGAGGTTCCGTGTCTGATAAGGGATGCCGAGGAACGCGATCTTCCCGCCATCACCGCGATCTACAATCAGGCGGTACGGGAGGGAGGTTCGACGGCTGATCTGCATGAACGCACGGTGGAACAGCGCCGCGCCTGGGTCGATTCGCATGTTCCCAGAACCCGGTATCCGGTCGTGGTCGCCGAGAACGATCAGGGGCAGGTGATCGCGTTCGCGTCATTGTCCAGATACCATCCGCGCGAGGGATATGACGGCGTCGACGAGCTTAGCTACTACGTCGATCGTCGTTTCCGCCGCAGGGGCTGCGGTGCCCAATTGGTGTCTTGGTTGATCGAGGCGGCACATCAGCGGGGAAGCCGGCTGCTCGTCACGCTGATTTTCGCGAGCAACGCCGGTTCGGTGGGTCTGATGCGCCGGTTCGGGTTCCGGCGTTTCGGACTGCTTCCCGACGCCTGCTTCGATGGAAAACGAATGTTGGATATGTCGTATTGGTACCGTGACGTGCGGGTATGAGTGCATGCGCGGGCGTCGGCGCCGAACATTCGTCGGTTGCGGAGGTTAGGATATTCGGCTGATCGTCGTTCACCATGGGCG
>CALNAE010000136.1 GCA_937874315.1 uncultured Bifidobacterium sp.
GCATAAGCGGTTACAAGAGGGGCACATCCTCGTTTTTGAGGGATATCTCACATTGCGGCGCGGAGAGTGGACTCGCCGGACGCCTTCACCGACCGGAAGCATCTGCAGACCACGGCTATGAGCTGAATCTGAACAGATTCGAAGCCGACCGGTTCCCCACATGATGACAGTCGGCAATGCAGCTGGAAGCCGCATTGCCGACTGTCATATCAAATTCGTACAAAAGACGCGAAGCCTGCTAACGGTCGCCTTTGGCTATGGCAGACTATAGCGTCCCGAAGTACTTGTCTTTCTCTACTTATCTTCCTTTGAGTTCTTGACACCCTGAACAACGCCGTCGACGGCATCCTTGGCGTCCGCGAATGCCTCCTTGGCCTTGCTCAGTGTCTTCTCGACCAATCCTTCGGATTCCGTCTTCCTGTCACCCGTCAGATTGCCAAACGCCTGCTTAGCGGCACCAGTCACTTCATCGATTTTATTGTTCACCGCGTGGTTGTCATCAGTCATAACATCTCCTTGTTTGTACTTGTTTTTCCATTGGTCCTCAATGGCGGTAACTGCCGATTGCCTTACACCCTATTATCCCGCACAATTCAGCTGGTGTCATACGCGTATCACGTTGCGTTTGATCCCGACATCTGTCTTTTCAGTTCTTTTTACCGACGGCCTGGAGCACGAAGGAAACCACTAGCACCAAGATAACCGCGCCTACGATGGAGGGGATCAGCGCCATGCCGGCAAGCTTTGGCCCCCATGTGCCCAGCAACGCCTGCCCTATGGATGAACCGATGAGCCCGGCGAAGATATTGGCAATCCAACCCATCGACTTACCCTTATTGGTAATGGCACCCGCAATGACGCCGATAATAGCACCGACGATTATGGACCATATCATGATGTTCCTCCTTCTCAATTGCCAGTCACCCGAATAGGTAACTGTTGGTTAGCGTTCTGCAAAATATAGCATATTGGGGAAACGCCTGTTTGGACACCACGACCGGACCGAATCTAGGATATGGTCCTCATCTCCTGTCTCGATTGACTTCCACGGGGATCATGAGAGCCGACCGTTCACCTGATGAATACTCTCAGAAAGAAAGCAGCTCGGCGCAGCAGCCCGCTACCGTATACTTAACTATCAATGTTTTCCGTGGGGATGCCGCTCACCAAGGACGTCATAAATCGGTTTCCCCCCCATCATGTCATAGACGATATAAGCGACGAACGTGGCGACCGCCAGTGGCATAAGCACGCCGAATGATGTCATCTCCGTGACCAGGATGATGGCGGTTAGCGGCGCCTTGCTCACTGCTCCGAACAAACCGGCCATACCCACGACCACCATCAGCGCGGTACCGGCCTTCGCGTCGGGAACCAGCCGCATATCGCCCAGCAATGCATTCCACACCGCGCCGCTCAACGCTCCCAGTGTAAGAATCGGTAGGAAGATGCCTCCCGGGCTACCCGAGCCATAGGTGAGCTGAGAAACTACGAAGCGCACGATGAGATAGATGACCAGAGTGGGGAGCGCGTAGCGCACTGAGCCCAGTCTGTTGATAGCCATATTGCCGCCGCCCAACAGAATCGGAGACCAGATGCCGACTGGAATCGTGACGAGCAACGGAATGAACGACCGAAGTCGGGCGGGAACATGAAGACGTTCGTAAACATTGCCCGAACGCAACAAGGTCTGTTCGTACACCCAAGCGAAAACACCCAAGATGACGGCGAGCAGACAGATTTTCCAGTATTCGCCGATGGTGGGAACTTTCACAGCGGGGAACACGAACACGGGAGCGAGACCGAACACCTGCTGGCAAACGGCATCCGATGCGATGGCGGCCGCGAAGGAGGACAGTCCAATCTGTAGAGAGAAGCGGCCGTAGATCTCCTCTGCGACAAACAGCACCGCAGCGACCGGCGCGTTGAACGCCGCAGACAGACCGGCAGCAGCACCCGCCGCCACGAGTTCCTTGGTGTAGCGTCTGGTCGTTGGCGTGGCATGCGACACCCCAAGTCCGACGCAGGCGCTGATCTGGATACTCGGCCCCTCACGTCCGGCGAACGCCCCCGGCCCTATAGCCAGAATGCCGCCGACGACTTTCTTCCACAACACATCCCACCAGGCGAACGGCATCGGTTCGGAGGTACGCAGCCGTCTCTCTACATCAGGAATGCCGGAACCGGAAATCAACGGCTGCGAAGCCCTCAACACCGATATGACGTATCCCAACGCCAGCATCGCCAACACCACGACGGCAAGAATCCACGGATACGACGGCAGGATAGCATACATCCTCAACGACAGATGCAACAGTTGTTCCAACACCCAACGGAACATGCTGACGATGGCCCCGCCCACCACTCCGACCAGCAACGCCCAGGCGATGAGACGTAGCGAAACCGTTTGCCGAGAGAGTCTTCGAATCCGTCGGAAGACACGGTTCATCACATGGTCTCGTTGGGTTGTCATACCAGCACGATAACCATCACGGCAGACCAGACCGGGTCGTAGGGTAGGAATAATGCGCAGGAGAGGACATGAGGAACGATGAGCACTCTGGCTACCGCGGCATACGCCTTGGCGGCGGCCGCGACGCTGCTGGTGATGCTATTCGTGGTCATCGTCAAGCCAAATGGTGTATCTGAGGGACTGATCGGTGGCCTTGGCGCAATAATGCTCATTGCCATCGGCGCCACTTCCTCGGCGGCCGCGCTGGACCGAATAGAAGGCATGTTGCCGACCGTGCTGTTCCTTGGATGTTGCCTGATTCTGGCCGGATTATGCCAACGCGAAGGTCTGTTCGGCTATCTGGGATCTCGTATCGGAGCACTGGCACACGGCTCGACAAAGCTACTGTTCGTACTGATATTCGTCGTGGCCGCGGTCGTAACCGCCGCGTTGAGCCTAGACACTACGGTGCTGCTACTGACCCCCGTGATCATCGAAGTCTCACTGCGTGCGCGCGTCGACTATCGACCGAACACTTACGCGGCATGCCATCTGGCAAACACGGCTTCGCTGCTGCTTCCCGTATCCAACCTGACCAATCTGCTGGCCATGAATACCGTCCACCTGGATGTATTGGGATTTGCACGGATGATGGCACTGCCTTGGCTGGCCGCCGTCATCGTCGAATTCGCGGTATTGCGCACATTTTTCCATTCAGTACTGAGCAACGACCTCACCGGGAATGCTGCTCGATCCAGAACCACCCAGGAAAACAACTCCATTCAGCAAAACGGTGCTGCACAGCCTTCGGCCCCCACACTGGCCATAGTCGTCGTATCACTGACACTAGTTGGATTCCTTGCATCGGGGAGCATGGGGCTCGACCCTTTCTTGCTCGCCGCGGCCGGATGCATACCATTAATCGTCGTCCGCACGGTTCGACTGCGCTCCAACGCCGACTCAAACCGTCACTCAGGTCTGCGCCAAGAGCTCACACGCGTGGCGAAAGACGCGAATATCTCATTTCTGGTCTTCGTGCTCTCCCTCGCAGTGGTCGTGTCAGCGCTGTCCGACAACGGCATCGCACAGCTACTCGATCCCCTGTTCGCCACAACTCCCAGCTTCGCACATCTGCTGCTTATCGCCGCCCTCTCGGCGATCGCGGCCAATATCTTCAACAACCTACCTGCAGCCATGCTGCTCATCCCGTTGGCCGCAGCACACGGAACGTTGTTCACACTGGCCGTCCTGATTGGCGTGGACATCGGGCCGAACCTGACCTACGCCGGAAGTCTGGCGAATATTCTATGGCGTAGGATTCTGCGTGGCCGCGGTCAACGGACGGAACTGTTCACCTTCAGCGTCGTAGGACTCATCAGCGTGCCTTTGTGCATAGTCGGCGCAGTTGCAGCATTATGGTTTGCGAGGTGACAGCCGACGAATAATTCTTGACTACATTTTGAGCACGTTTTCGCGTTACCAACGGTGAAATATGTGATTTATCGTGATATCGAGCCCTACCCGTCGACACTGCGGCCAACGCGAAAACCGATGGACAGCAACTCTGACCTACCGTTGCAAGACATCGTAGAAATCCGGGAAACCGTGCGAGCAAAGGGACTCGAACCCTCACGACAAAGTCACAGGAACCTAAATC
>CALNAE010000137.1 GCA_937874315.1 uncultured Bifidobacterium sp.
ACGGGCGCATGGCCGGAGCGCATCGAGTAGCGAAAGGTCCGCAGGTCCGGCGCGGCCTCGTAATTGACCGTCTCCACGCTCTTTCGTCTATATCCCGAGTTCTCACTCATTCTCATTCGTTCCAGCCTGTTCGTCTATGCAGCGGCACTTACCGGCTCTGCCGGTTCGTTCGTCACCTCATCCATCGCCACCTCATCCATCATCACTCGGCATTACGTCTTATTGACCGCGGGCACGCCAAGCTAACCGGCTGCTCCAACTATCGCTTCGGCACCTCCTGCGCAGGGCACCCGTGCAACACGGCCTGCATGGCCCGTTTCTCCTGACTGGTGACGGTGAGACCGTATTTTTCCTTGACGCCTATCTGTCTGGCCACATAACCGCATCGGTACGAGCCGTTCGTGGGCAGCCAGTACGCCGCCGAGGCGGATCCCTTCTCCTCGTTGGTTGGCCCGTCGACGGCGAGCAGGTTGTACATATCGTTGCCATACTGGTAACGCTTGGCGGCATCCCAACGCTTCGCACCGGATTGCCACGCATTCTGCAATGCCACGACGTGGTCGATCTGAACGGCCTGACTCGTTTTCTCGCCACGGAGGAAATGAATCGTCTTGCCGGTGTATGGATCATGCAGAACCCCTGATTTGACCTGGCAACTACCGCGACGTTTGTAGACGACATCGCTCAAATCGCGGACCAGCACATGTTCCCGCACGTTGCAACTGCTGTTTCCCACGCTGGTCTGGTTATATCCGAAATCCTCGCGGTTGTATCCCGCCGCGCTCGGATGGTCGTCAATGGTCAAACCGTCCAGCGCCTGCGCCGCCGGGCCGCTGGCGGTGTACTCCCCCGTCAATTCGCCGAGGGGATGGCTGATTTTCGGCAGCACCAGACCGATGGTGATGCCGACGGCCACGGCAATCACCAATAGGATCAACAGTCGTTCCAAAGGTCCTGAGCCGTTGAATCGACGCCGGCGGAAATGTGGATCGGAGAATGTCATAGTATCTACTACCCGGTTACCCGTATCGATCAGGAATACGAGAATGTCATCGGATCGTGGCCGGCACGTCGAGGGCCGTCGAGCGCATCGATCCGCCGATGCTCCTCAGGGGTCAACGCGAAGCCGAAGAGATCGAGATTCTCACGTTGACGCCTGGCATGCACCGATTTTGGAATGATGATCGTCCCATTCTCGATATGCCACCTCAAAATCACCTGAGCCGCCGAAACATGATGATCCGCTGCGATACCGCCGATGACGCCATCGCCCGCGCCAAGGTCCGCTCCCCGGGCCATCGGCGAGTATGCCTCGACGGCTATGCCGTGATCACGGCAATATGCGACGACCTCGCGCTGCTGCCACGTGGGGTGCAACTCGATCTGGTCCACAGCGGGCCACTCGCCGGTCTCATCGTGCAGTCTCTGCAAATGTTCCGGCAGAAAATTACATACGCCCAGCGTCCGGACCCTGCCTTCGTCGCGCAGCAGGTCGAAGGCTCTCCAACTTTCCGAACTACGCCAGTCGAATGGCGTCGGCCAGTGCAGCATATACATATCCACATAATCCAGCTGGAGCAAACGCAACTGCCGATCAAAAGCCTTGAGGGTGCTGTCATAGCCCTGTTCCGAATCACGGAGCTTCGTCGTCACCCAAACGGCTTCGCGTCGTTCGCCTCGGTTCATCCGCGTGTCGACAAGCGCTCGGCCCAGACCGGCCTCGTTGCCGTACCCCGCGGCACCATCGATATGTCTGTACCCGGCCGCGAGCGCGCTGCTCACCACCGATTCGGTTTCGTCGTCGTCGATACGCAGTATCCCCAACCCGATCTGCGGAATCCCGTTGCCGTCATTGAGCCGGATCGTCGGCACGCTCTGTTGACCGTCCTGCATCGTTCTCTCTCCCTTCCCATATACCCGCATGCCGCACCGACATGCCCTGGGATCGGCACTGCTCACCGATTGTACGGCAAACCTCTCGAAGTCGCGCATACGGTGAGCAGCCCATACCACACGCATCTGCGTTAGCACACAATGCGTTAAAGAACAAGTCTGTTATAGGCGGCGGCAAGTTGATATATTGACGGCAGTTTTGCGTGGGAAATCATTCCCACGCGTTCCCACTCGATCAAGGAGCACTGATGTCGCTGATGCACACGAACCGGTCACTTCCCCCATTCGACGGTTACACCCGCATGAGGCCCGAACGAACACCTCGACGGGTACGCGCCATCGCCGCGTTGATCATTGCCACCACCACGCTCGCCGGCTGTGGAGCCTCGAGCACGACCGGCTCACAGGCGGATTCGCAGCATTCGACGGCGGCAAGCGGCACAACCGGCTCGTTCCCGGTCAGCATCACCCATCGCTACGGTACGACCACCATATCGTCACGTCCCACGCGGATAGCGACCGTCGGGTGGGCCAGCGATGACAACCTCATCGCCTTGGGCAAGGTGCCGGTCAGTATCGCGAAAAACACCTACGGAAAAACGGTTGACGGTGGATTCCTGCCTTGGACGAAGGCCGCGCTCGACAAGATGGGCGTGTCCGCGAAGAACATGCCGCAGCTGCACGACGAATCCGACGACATCGACGCCGAGGCCATCGCCACCGTGAAACCGGACCTTATCATCGGTCTGCAGTCCGGAATGACCAAGGAGCAATACGGAACGCTCAGTGTTATAGCGCCGACGATCGCCTATCAGAAGGTCTCGTGGGGAGACCCGTGGCGCGGTATGATCACTACCACGGCGAAGGCCATTGGCGAACCAAGCAAAGGCAAGAAGCTCATCGCCGGCCTTGAGCAGCGCATCGACGCCGCCGTGGCGCAATATCCGCAAATCAAGGGGAAGACCGCCGCGGTGATGTATTTCGACGCATCCAAGCTCTCCCAGTTCAGCGTGTACACCACCACCGACGTCCGTCCGCAATATCTCAACGATTTGGGAATGAAAACACCGGCCTCCGTGACCGCGCTGTCGAAAACCACGAAGAACTTCTATACCGACGTCTCTTCGGAACATGCCGACCAGTTCAAGGACGTCGACGTCATTGTCACCTATGGTACGCCGGGACTATTCAAGGCGATGCAGCGCGATCCGCTGCTATCCACCATCCCGGCGGTTAAACGCGGATCCGTGGTGGTGATCGACAGCACCAGTACCCTCGCCAATGCCCTTGATCCCTCGGCGCTCTCGATTCGCGCAACCGTGGACCAGTATGCGAAGCTGCTGGGAGCCGCCGCCTCTCGGGTCAAATGATGAGGCATCAGCGCACGCTGATCACCGCGATCGCACTGACCGTTTCCATTCTGATGGTCTGTTGGCTATCGATATCGTTGGGATCACGAACGGTCGGAATACGTGATATCACCGCGGCTTTCACAACCGATACCCAAACCATCACCCTTTCGGCAATCAGATTGCGTGTTCCACGCACCGCGCTTGGACTTTTGGTCGGTGCAGGACTAGGGGTTGCGGGAGCATTGCTGCAGGGCATGTCACGTAATCCATTGGCTGATCCGTCGATTCTGGGATTGAACAGCGGCGCGGCGTTCGCCATCGTTTGCGCCATCGCGTTCGCGGATTTATCCACTCCCATTCAATATGTCTGGGTGGCCATGGCAGGCAGCGCATTGACCGCGCTGTTGGTGTGGTTTGCCGCGTCCATAGGACGGTTCGGTCCCACGCCGATGTCACTTACGCTTGCCGGAGCTGTAATCAGCGCAATGCTTACGTCATTCACCTCCGCGATTCTGCTGCCACGTGTGAATGTCATCAACTCATACCGGTTCTGGCAGGTTGGAGGAATATCCGGAGCCCGGTTCTCATTAATGCTTCCCATGCTGCCGATTCTCATCATCGGATTCGTGTTGGCATTGGCCTCGGCACACTCGCTTGACGCACTGGCGCTAGGCGATGAGCTGGCGGCGGGCTTGGGCACACGCGTCAGCATCGCGCGTGCCCAAGCATGGCTTGCCGCAATCCTACTATGTTCGAGCTGCACGGCGTTGGCGGGCCCGATAGGCTTCGTCGGACTGGTCGTTCCCCATGCGGCACGGCTCATCACGGGTTCCGATTATCGACGCATTATGCCGGCAAGCGCACTGATCGGCGCATTGCTGCTGGTTTTCGCCGATGTGGTGGGGCGGGTCGTCACCAGACCGGCCGACGTCGAGGTCGGGATTGTGACCGCGCTGATCGGCGCGCCGATATTCGTCTGGCTGACCTGCCGTCGCACGCAGACTGAGGTCTGAAATGAATAACACGATCACGAACGCATCCGATACCCCACAGGGCGGCAAACAGCAGCCCGTCGCACCGCTTACGCTCCAGTTGCGTCGCATACGCCGGAACACCTGGCTGCGAATCATATATGTCACCGGCGCGCTGATCGGCACGGCCGTAGTACTGACGTTTGCAGATCTGATGTTTGGCCATGACGTGTACCGCCTCGACGACGTTGTAGCCGTGATAAGCGGACGAGATGTCCCCGGCCTCAGCTTTATCATCGGCTCGTTGCGGCTTCCCCGCGTGCTTATCGGGGTGTTGTCCGGCTTCGCATTCGGCATGGCTGGCAGCTGCTTTCAGCATCTACTGGGCAACGTGCTGGCCAGCCCGGATGTCATCGGCATCACCGCCGGAGCCAATACCACGGCGGTTTTCGCGATTATTATTTTGGGGTGGTCGGGCATGCCGCTGGCCGGGGCGTCCGTCTGCGGTGGACTGCTCACCGCCGCAGCGGTCCTAGCATTGTCATGGCACGGCAGCTTTTCTTCCAACAGACTGATTCTCATCGGCATCGGCATCGCCGCAGCGCTGAATGCACTGAGCTCGTGGCTACTGGTCAGGGCGGATCAATGGGATATCCAGACCGCCTCACGCTGGTTGACGGGAAGCCTTGCGTCCGCGAGCTGGATGGACGTTGGTCCTCTGGCCGTCTGCGTGCTCGTCGTCGGTCCGGCACTGCAAGTGCTTGAGTACCATATCGATGCGCTTCGGCTGGGAACGACCATGGCTCGCGGGCTGGGAGTCCGCACGAACCGAGTACAGGGACTGACCATTGTTTTGGCCGTATTCATGCTGTCGGTGGCCACATCTATCAGCGGGCCCATCGCATTCGTATCGTTTCTGGCGGGACCAATAGCACGTCATCTCACCGGTCCTTCACGACCGAACCTGTTGCAGGCCGGGTTGTGCGGCTCCTGCATCGTGTTGCTCGCCGACATCGTCGCCCAGCACATCCCACCTACGCAATTACCAGTAGGGATCATCACCAGCGTCATCGGAGGGCCGATGCTCATGCTGCTGATGATCCGCAACGCACAAGGTAAGGAGTCCCGATGAGCGTCATTCTCAAAGACGGCGGACACAGCCACTCAACGCACCATGTCACGGCGACGAGTCTGTCATTGGCCTACGGCCACCGACGCGTGGTCGAGAACGTCGATCTGGCGGTTCCCGACCATCAGATCGGCTCGATCATCGGCCCGAACGGCAGCGGAAAGTCGACCGTGCTCAAGGCGTTGTCGCGATTGATGACGCCGGAACGAGGGACCGTGACGTTGGACGGCAGATCGATCAACACCATGCCGACTCGGGAAGTCGCACAGAAGCTGGGACTGCTGCCACAATCCGCCAACGCGCCGGAAGGCATCACCATCGCCGAATTGGTCATGCGCGGACGTTATCCCTATCATCGCTTCGGACAACGCTGGGACAAGGCCGACGAACGCGCCTTGAGCCACGCTTTGGAGGCGACGGGATTATCCGACATATCCGATCGTCCGGTCGATGGCGTGTCCGGAGGCCAACGGCAACGCGCCTGGATCGCCCTCGCGCTCGCCCAGGAGACCGACGTGATGTTACTCGATGAGCCGACCACGTTCCTTGATATCGCCTATCAATTCGAAGTGCTCGATCTGCTGAGCGATCTCAACGCTCAGGAAGGAGTCACCATTGTGATGGTGCTGCATGATCTCAATCTCGCTGCGCGGTATTCGGACTGGATGCTGGCTATGCACGACGGACGACGTGCGGCATTCGGCACACCGAACGAGGTAATCACCGAACAACTGATGCATGCGGTGTTCGGACTGCACGCGACGGTCGAACTCGCCAAGGGAACGAACACGCCCGTTGTATTCCCCTCGCCACAACACAGCCTGCGGGCCCGCCGCAGCGACATAACCACGTCATGAACAGGATCATCATGTCTGAGCAACCCTCTGCATCGCCCGCATTTCGCCCCTATCTCACCCACGTCAGCCGAGTCGAGCGACTTTCCGAACATTTCATGCGCATCACTCTAACCGGCCCAGAGCTCGAGCATTTCGGAACGGACGGCTATGACCAGCGCATCAAGATCATGCTGCCGCTCGCAGATGGCACCTGGTCTGATCCGCTGCTGTTCGACCCCGATTCCATGCAGCGCGGCGCGTGGTATGAGCAGTGGCGCGCCATCGCTCCGAACCGCCGTAATATTTTCCGGACCTATACGATTCGCGCCATCGACATCGACCAACGCGAACTCACCGTCGATTTCGTGCTGCATCCCCACGCGGGTCCGGCCGGCAGATTCGCCGAGCATGCCACACCTGGAGATGAGCTGGTGGTGATAGGGCCGGATTCCAGATCGGCCCAATCTGACATCGGCATCGATTTTCATCCCGGAGCGGCTCGCCGGCTACTGCTTATCGGGGACGAAACTGCAGCTCCGGCGGTCGGAGCCATTCTTGATTCGTTGCAACGAGACCAATGGTCGCGCCCAGTCCAGATCATTATGGAAGTGCCTACGAAGGAGGATATTCCAAGTACGCGCGCAACATGGGATTTCCCTGTGGAAGCCAGCTGGCTGGCACGAGGCCCGGCTCGGCACGGCAGCACGCTACTTCCCCGAGTCGCCGCCGTAGCTGCCGACATCACCGACTCATTGGAAGGCTCGGGCGGCACTATTCGCGAGCAACCGGGAATTCGTCCGCTGCGGGACATCAATGTGGACCGCGAACTGCTGTGGGAGGTACCCGCGCCAATACGTCCGACACCCCGCATCGGGTCCGACGACAGAACGGAAGACCCTCGCATCAGCCCTTGCTACATCTGGGTTGCCGGCGAAGCTGCCAGTGTACGGGATATCAGACGACTGCTGGTCCACGACTATCGTATCGACCGTAATGCGATCGCGTTCATGGGATACTGGCGACTGGGAAAATCAGAGATCTGACCTCAGATGAGCTGCCACGAGGGCTTATGCGCATAGGCATATTTGTAATAATCCTTATGCCGCAGACGCGATGCCGCGGCGTCGTTCACGATCACCGTGGCATGCGGATGCAGCTGCAGCGCCGAGGCCGGGCAGAAGGACGAGATGCCGCCCTCCACGGTCTCTGCAATGGCTTCGGCCTTTCCTGCTCCGAACGCCAGCAAAACGAGATGGCGCGCCTTGAGAATCGTGCCGATACCTTGCGTGATACAGTGCGTCGGCACCTGATCGATGTCGTTGTCGAAGAATCGGGCGTTATCGATGC
>CALNAE010000138.1 GCA_937874315.1 uncultured Bifidobacterium sp.
TCGCCTCCGTCAAACCGTTCCTGTCCACGACCGTCACGAAGTCGGCCCTGCACAGCTCGTTCAGCCTGGTTCGGATCGTGCTTTCACCCAACGGCCGGGCCGAAGGTTTCAGACGATGCTGGATACGCTGCGCCGCCCTATGAACGCGCCACGCCTCCACCGGTGCCGCGTTGTGCCGGCGAAGCTCACGCAACGCCAGCAACGTCAGCCGCTGCTTGCCACGCACATCCACCGACATGGCCGCCAGAACGCTCGTCACCGGATCCGTGGACCGCACCTGCATGAGCAGATCATCAATCGTCGGCTGCATCACGCTCATGACTCCTCCTCGATACGCGACACCACCATGAGCGGCAACACCACCACCACAAGGAACGCGATGATATGAACCAGAGGATGAATGCAGGCGTCCGGTATGCCCAAACGGATAAACGCCAGCAGCCATACGACGGCCAGAAGAACCAGAACGGTTCGCCGCAGCAGATAACGCCCACTCATCGGATGTACCTCGCACTCCTGCGACGCGGCTTCGACCTGACCTCAGCCAGACGCTCGTCCAGATGGTTGATGTCGTCCACGGAAACCTTGTACGAGCGAGCCGGTTGACAGACCCTCAGCACCTGGTCACGTCCCAACTTCAGAATCGTGCGACGATCCATGTCAAGAAGCTTCTCCGCTTCCGCAAGACCCACCCACTTCGGCAGGTACTCAACCGTGTCACTCATGATCTCTGCTCCTTCGCGAATGCAGGATTATGCAGTCGCGGTAGATTTGACTTATGAACTGGACCGATATCTGTTCGATCGTTTCGGCGGCGTGGGGCTCGTCGCCTCCGTCATTGCCGTTTTCCAGACGTGCAAGGCGAACAAGCTCGCGAAGCACGCAAACGCCCTCGCCAAGGAAGCCAACGAACGAGCGGGAAATTCCAACGCACTGGCAGCCAAGGCAAACGAGATAAGCAACAACGCGAATACGATCAGTCAACGAGCGCTCAGCGTCACCGCCGACCAAACGGAATATAACTGGACGGTCGAGTTCGATTACGAAACTTCCAGCCTCACGGTCTGGAATGACTGCGCCCTCTTTGCAGACGATGTCGCCATCGTTATCAGGAACGAAGACGAAACCGTAGTGGAATCCCGTGAACGGCGCATATCCGCTTTCAAGAAAGTCATTCTCCAAAGCGATCTCTTCAGAGAGGAGATTCTCGAACAGGCGGCAGGGTATTCGAGAAGCGGAATCTACGGAGCTCCCTACTTCCAGGTTGAGATCAACGTCGTTTGGACGAGTGAACTCGGCATGCGAAGAACCAAAATAGCCAAGCAGGGCTTCGGCAAAACGAAGAGGAAGAAAACGCTCTGAGTTCATGACTCCTGCTCCTCTGCTGCTTTCAATACGTTGATGAAATCCTTCCCAAGTACCGAACAAATCGCAATCACCTCAGTGACTGTGAGATAAGAGGTTTCTGGATGCCCTATCCGCCTCGAGAAGGTGGTCCAAGCTATCCCAGACTTCTCTGCAACCTGTTGCCTTGTCATGTCCGACTGAGAGATGAGTTCTTCGATGTCCCGTGCAAGATGTCGGGAGTAGCTGATTATGTCCATACGGATTACAGTACTATCCATACGGATAGTGTCAAATATGACACGCCCATATGGATATGACAAACTAAGCTTTTGGCTATTAGATTATCCATATGGATATAAATGAGGCGACAGCGAAAGCCTTGCAAGCAGCAAGGGCTGTAAGTGGAATGACCTATGAGGAAATAGCGCAGCGGTCTGGTGTTAGTGCGCCGACCGTGTATCGGATGTTCAGTGCAAAACGTGACATCAAGCTTCCGCAACTTTATTCAATTGCGCAGGTCATGGGTGTGACAATTGTTGATATCATGCAGGATGCCGAACGCATTAGGGTAAGGGACGAACGTAATAAGAAAAGCGAAGAAGACCGCGAGGCGCTCATCGATCGTGTCGTCATGGATCCTGAAAGCTTCGGCGTGGCCGCATTGCACGACGAGAACAAGTCTCGTGAAAGCCAGGGAGGTGAGGGGAGATAAGGACGTCCTACACGGAACTGCTCAACGAAGCGGAGTCGCTCGGGCTACACGTAGAGGAGCGCCCGTTGAGGGATGGGCTGTGCGGCTTCTACTTCGACCGTATGAGGACAGTCGTCATCGACGGGAACATGCTGGAATTCCAGAAGCGGTGCACGCTGTGCCACGAACTCGCGCACGCCAGATTTCACGACGCGAACTGCAGGGGAGTGGCTAAGAC
>CALNAE010000139.1 GCA_937874315.1 uncultured Bifidobacterium sp.
GCGAAATAGCCGCGCATCACGCCGAATACTGCGGTGATCAACGCGCCCGTGAGGAAACAGGCGCGCAGGCCACGCCGATCCGCCAACAGCGAGGCGGGAAGGGTGAAGATGACGAAGGCGATCATGTAGCTCATCGACAATACGGATATCGCCAATGGCGTCGTATGATAATACGCCTGCGATTGGGGCGCGATCGCGGAAAACGTCAGCCAATACATCTGCGTGATCACGAGGATCGGCACCACGCTCGCCAGCACGATCCAGCGGTATGCGCTCGTCACATATTGTGCCGAACGTATCGAAACCATGTCCATGGGCGGCATCGGTTGCATGGCGGTGGGTTGCGCACCTTGAGATAATGTCGTTGACATCGTTGCTCCTTACCAGCGTTGATGACGGTGATGTTCGACAGTGTTTCCCACCGATATTTCAGTTGTGTCCCCGCCGCGTAACGAACGGGCATCGGATTACCCCTTTCTCAGTTTCCGTTTACACGCTCTCAATTTCCCGGTAATGTTCCGGCCGCAAGGTGATGGCTGAATGTTCCATAGCACGACCAGGAGGAACCGCCATGGTGAATGTGGACTACGACAAGCCACGTACGCATGTACAATCCGGCGCCCAGCTGCGATTCAACGATCTGCCATTCTCGCGGCAGGAAGCGCATTTCCACGATGTCGCTGTGCGGGCATTGCCTCAGTGGGGATATCCGAAGACCAGCACCCTGCGGCTGCTCAATCTCACTGAGAACGCGACCTTCCGCGTCGAGCCTCCCGCGGATTGCCGGCTGCCGCCCATCGCCATGCGGGTGCACCGGCTGGATTATGCACAGAAACAATCCATCGAAGTCGAGTTGCAATGGCTGCTTCATCTCAATGCCACGACTGATCTGCGGCTCGCCACGCCGTTGAAAAGTCGCGATGGGCAGCTTGTGGAGACCATTACGACGGAGCATATGTATGGCAGGGCGGATGCGACCGAACATCGCAATGTGGTGTGCTTCAGCTGGGTTGAGGGCGAGGCACCGGTAGACTCGACCGACGATACGAAACAGATGAGCGGTCTGCTTGCGGCGTTGGGCAAAATGCCCGATGCTCTGACCTTCCCTTTGGTGCGCGGTGCCGCCATGCTGTACGCGGGAATCGGGAGCATGGGCAAACAACACAGTGCCCTCACCGATGCTGACAAACGACTGTACGGCAAGCTGGGTGAAATCGCGGCGACACTGCGCCGCAACCAATTGCGATGGACGCCGCAACATGCCGAAGACATCGCCGAACGCGCCTCGTGGGACTGGCAGGCGGCATTCGGCCCCAAATGGAACAACTACTACGGCTCACACTATTGGGATTGCTCCAGCACCCTGTCACGACATGACATCGAAGCCATCGACGGCGCCCGTGATCTCATGCGCAAGCGTCTCGAGGCCTATGGCACGTCCTCGCAACGCTACGGATTGATCCATTCCGATCTGCGCACGTCGAATACGCTCGCCAACGACACTTCGCTGGCCGTCCTCGATTTCGACGACTGCGCCTATGGCTGGTACATGACCGATATCGCCGGCATCGTGGGGTTCATGGAGCATCGGCCGGATCTGCGGTACATCATCGACGCCATTGTGCAGGGATACGAATCGATCTGGCCGCTCGACCCGACGGAACGCGCCGAAATCCCCACTTTTATTCTGATGCGTCGCATCGGCCTGTTCCAATCCTTGCTCTATCACATGCACAACACGGCCCCGGGCAACAACGAGGGGGCCGAGCTCTCCCCCGATCTCGTGGCCTTTTACGGCAAGGGCACCGCTTTGCTGGCACGCCGCTATGTTTCGACGTTCGGCAACAGACCATTGCCCGAACCTGCCAAAACCCAACCCGAATCCGAGCCCCTCAACCTGACGGCGGACCAGCCGGCAACCACCCAAGCCGCATGATCCCGACTTGGCACCCATACCACACGAAAAGAGCATCATGAACGCACCATCCATCCTCAAGCCAACAGCCCCATCTGCCACTTCCGCTCCTACTTCTCCCGCAACGACCCCTTCCGCATCCGTCACCTCCGCATCCGCAAGCGAGCGTGAGGAACTCGTCAAGGACATCTACGATCAGGCGTATGACGCCTGGCAGCCGAACCGCGTCGATATCTTCCGCCAGTACGGCCTGACCGTCGTGCTGGGCAAGCGTGACGGATACGAATTCGAGGACCTTGAGACCGGCCGCCGGATCATCAACATGCATATCAACGGCGGCGTGTTCAATCTCGGGCATTGCAACCCGGAGGTCCGCCGGGCGCTGGTCGACGGTTCGGAACGCTACGACGCGGGCAACCATTACTTCCCCTCCGAGGTCAAGATGCGCTTCGTGGAACGGCTGCTGGCCCTGTCGCCCGACTCCATGCGATATGTGAATGTGAACACCGGCGGCGGGGAGTCCATTGACTCGGCCATCAAATTCGCGCGGCATGCCACCGGCCGGCGCCGCGTCGTCACGGTCCACGGCTGTTTCCATGGCGCCACCGGTTTCGCTATGCAGGCCGGGCCACAGGACCAGGCCGCATTCTTCAATTCCACCGGCAGCCCCGATGACTTCTCCCAGGTCGATTATGACGATCTCAATCAGCTCGAGGATGTGCTGCGTCGCAACGACACCGCCGCGGTACTCATCGAAAGTCTGCCTGCCACCGCCGGATTCCCACTGCCGCACGACTCGTATTTCAAGGATGCCGTCGAACTGGCCCATCGCTATGGCGCGCTCTACATCGCGGACGAGGTGCAGACCGGGCTCATGCGCTCGGGAACGATGTGGTGCAGCGTCGGGTATGGAGCCGAGCCCGACATGATCGTTACCGGTAAGGGCCTGTCAGGCGGCTACTACCCGATGAGCGCGGTAATCATGAACGATCGCTCCGCGCAATGGCTCAAGGACGACGGCTTCGCGCAAACCACCTCGTTCAGTTCATCTGAGCTCGGCTGCTACGTGGCCACCACGGTGCTCGACATCACCAGCCGGGAATCCACCGTGCAGAACGTGCATATGCTCACCGACCTGTTCAAGACGCGTCTGGCCGACATCCAATCCCGGCACCGGTTCCTGACCGGCGTGCGCCAACGCGGCGTCATCATGGGGCTGGAACTGGCCCACCCGCAGGGTTCGACCGCGCTGATGGCCGCCCTGTACCGCAACGGCGTCTGGGCCATGCGCGCCAACTTCGACCAACACGTCCTGCAGTTCAAGGCCGGTCTGCTCATGGACGCCCCGACCGCCAACCGCGTCCTCGACGCGCTCGACGCCGCCCTTCCCCAGGCCGCGGGGTTGGTGGGTGTCGAGGACTGATGCCCGGCAACCAAACGCAAGCGCTTGTGGTTTTGCCCGGCCTTACCAAAAGCATCTGGTCGAACGTCGTCACCGCACGGGCCCAGCGCCGAACAGATTCCAGGAAACGCCACTGCCGTTGACGTTAGTGACGCAACTCTTGGATGCTGGCGAGCCCCTTCACGCATCCGCTGCATTCCTTCGGCAAAGCACCGAACCGCATCGGGAACCTCGCGACGCTCCAGTTCCCGCATCGTCGTAAAGAAGCCGGTGAAGTACCATATGGGATGCCTCCGCACACCCGCAGAAGCCATCGGTCGAACTCGACGATCCCGGGGAGCCTCGTCCCTAGGTGCGTAGACTATCGCAGGTGCGTGCTCATCGTCATGCTGGCAATGACTGCGCCACGTAACCGCAGCAGTGTGATGAATCGAGAAGGAGTTCAGATGGCGACAAACACGCAACCCGGCAGCCGCTCTCTGGTGATGGCGGCGGTGTTCATCGCCACATTCATGACCTCCGTCGAGATCACCATTGTGACCACCGCTCTGCCCACCATCATCAGCGATCTGCACGGTCTGGCGTATCAAAGCTGGATCATGAGCGCCTATCTGCTGACCACGGCGATCACCACGCCCGTCTTCGGCAAGCTGGCCGACACTGTCGGACGACGAAACATCTTTCTATGGGGTGTGGCGCTATTCACCCTCGGCACGCTGTTGAGTGGTCTGGCCCCGCACATCCTGCTGCTCATCGCGGCCCGAGCCGTGCAGGGCGTCGGGGCAGGGGCCGTCATGCCGCTGACCTTCACCATCATCGCCGATATGTACGACTATGCCCACCGGGCGAAAGTGCTGGCCTTCAACAACACCGCCTGGGGACTTTCCGCGCTTGTCGGCCCGCTTATCGGCGGCATACTGGTCGACCGCCTGTCCTGGCACTGGGTGTTCTTCATCAACGTGCCATTGGGCATGCTGGTGCTGCTGCTCATCGCGCTCGGCTACCGAGAACCGACCCG
>CALNAE010000140.1 GCA_937874315.1 uncultured Bifidobacterium sp.
CGATACAGCTCCGCAGGCCTGCCCTGCATGGCGATGTGGCCGTTCTCCATGAAGACGATCTGGTCGGCGTCCTCCAGTCCCTGCAGATGGTGGGTCACCCAGAGCAAGGTGCGCGAGGCGCTGACACGCATGATCATATCCATCAGATTGCGCTCGGTAATCGGGTCAAGGCCGATGGTGGGCTCGTCGAGCAAAACCACCGGAGTGTCCTTCACCAGGATCCGCGCGAGGGCGAGCCGCTGGCGTTGGCCGCCCGAAAGCCGCTGACCGGATTCGTCGACCGGGGCATCCAGCCGCCCGGGCATCGCGCGCACCTGTTCATCGAGTTGAACGGATCGAAGCGCATCCCATAGCTCGTCATCGGTGGCGTCCGGTTTACCAAGCCGGATGTTGCTGGCGACGGTGGTATTGAAGACGAACGGCGCCTGATTGAGATAGCCGAATATCCGAGGCCGAATATCCTGCAGCGCGCGTACGGGGATGCCGTTGATGCTGATCTCACCGCTCTGCGGCACCAGATCCCCCAAGAGGAGTTGCAGAATAGTCGTTTTGCCTTCGCCGCTCGGCCCGAGCAGTGCGACCTTCTGTCCGGCGCGAATGTGCAGGGAAAAATCATCAAGCAGGAGCGGAGCATCAGGACCATAGGAGAACGAAACGTGATCGAAGTCGATGGTTTCAATAGGTCCCTCGATATCCCGCTGGGGAATCTCAGCGAGCTGATGGCTTGTCACCCTGTCACTCAAGGCGTTGAGATGGCTCAGGGAATCGGTGTAGAGCGGCACTTCGGCCGCCGCCTGGGCCACGACGATGAAGCAATCGATCAACGGGAACAAGGCCAGCACGATGGCGGCGGCGAAATCCGCATGCGATGTCGACGCGGTGAGGAACAGATCTGAGCCGACCATGAGGCCGACGGCTGCGACGGCGAAGACCATCTGAATGCCCAGATTGCGCCAGCGCTCGAAGCGCTCACGCTCACGCCGGCTCGTGACGACCGCATTGAACTGCTGGGCTCCGGTATCGCTGAACTCATCGGCCCGATGGGTGATCACCCAGTCGCTCAATCCCAGATAGCCCTCGGTGATCTGGGTGTATTCCTGCTGCCGGGCGGCTTTCTCCCGGCGATAGCGACCGTCGGCAAAACTCAGGGAAACCATCGGGGCGAGTATCAACACCAAGGCAAACAGCAGGAACATCAGCACGCTGGTGGGCCACGAGAACACCCCGATGGCGATGGTGACGGCGACCCATATAATGTAGGCGACGATCGTCGGGAAAATCGTACGCAGATAGAAGTTCTCCAGATGATCGAGGTCATCGGCGAGCACCCCAAGCACCGTGCCGGTGCGCTCATGCTCCGTCAGGAAGGCCGCGTCGCGAGACAGGGTGCGATAGAGCTGCACCCGTAGCTTCGAGACCACGTGCAGCACCCAATTATGGCTCTGGATACGCTCCAGATAGGTGAACGTGGGCCGTCCGAGTCCGAACGCACGAGTTAGCACGATGGGGACATACACCATGAGGATGTTGTAGGGATGGCGCGCCGAACGGCTGATCAGGAAACCGGAGGTGAACATGAGGCCGGCCGCGCAGACAAATGACAGCGCGCCGAGTACGAAGATGACGGCCAGCCGGACGCGATTCTGCTTGAGATAGGGCCAGAACCAGTGATCGTTGCGCCAGATATGCAGATATCGGCCCAAACCGCCGCGTCTCTGCCCGGTGCGCTCCGAGCGCCCCGCCCCATCCGAGGCCGGCCCGGTCGATTGAGCGGATTGATACGACCCGGCACCGGTCGCACCGCGTCCACCGTCCGTCGCACCCGTCTTTTCCGCTGTCGCGGCCATGTCTGCCATACCCGCATCATTCCCTGTATTCGCCGTCATGGTCTCACTCCCCCGTCCGTTCGACAGCGTGGTCACCGACAACGCGATTATCGGTATCGTGATTATCGACAGTGCGGGATTCAACGGCACGGGATTCGGCAGCACGATATCCACCGATGCGATTGCCGCCCATCTCGCCGATGAGCTCGTCGAGAGCCCCGCCATGTCCTATCAGATCCGAGGGCGCGCCGCATTCCACGACGCCGCCATGGTCAAGCACCACGACCCTGTCCACATTGTCCAACCAGTGCAGCCGATGCGTCGCAAAGATGACCAGATGATCCTTCATCAGCGGAAGCAGCGTCTGCTTCAGGCCGTATTCGGTTTCGATATCCAGATGAGCCGTCGGCTCATCGAACAACATGATCTCGCGGTCATCGTCCAGCAACATCCTGGCGAGGGCGATGCGTTGGCCCTGCCCACCGCTGATGCCGCGGTTGCCTTCGCCGATCGCCGTGTCCAGCCCCTGCGGCAACGTGGCCAGCCAATCGTCGAGGCCGGCACGAGTCGCGGCGGCACGCACCTCATCATCGCCTGCAACGGGCCGATAGAAGCGAATGTTATCTGCGATGGTGCCATGGAAAATATACGGAGTCTGGGGAATATAGCTGATATGACGCTGCCAGGCGGCGGCGTTGAGATGTGCCAAGGGCATGCCGTCGAGCGAAATCGTCCCGGATTCCGGGATATTGAAGCCGGCGAGAAGATTCATCAGCGTGGATTTTCCGGCTCCCGAACGGCCGATGATGGCCACGATCTCATGGCCATGGAATGCAAGGTCGATGTCGTGCAGGGCAGTCTCCACGAGTTCCGGTGCCACCTCGGGCTCCTGCGACTGCGACTGTGCCGGCAACTTCGTCTGCACCTGCACCTGCGCGGAATCATCGACCTTTGCGCAATCACCCGCTGAATCCTCTGGCCCCGTTGTCCGTGCAGACGACGCCGGCGGCACGATCCGCGAGATTTGGGTCGCTGGCGTTCCCACGGTTGTCGCAGCATCCGCCCGATAGCCGAAGTCCACGTGTCGCAACTCCAATGAGCTGTCCGCTTTCCAACCGTCCCATGCCAAATCGTCGTTGTGCGCAGGCCCCTTGGTCTCAAGCAGGGCCATGATGTCATTCATGGCGTTCTTGCCGTCAAGCGTCGCGTGGTAGTCGTTGCCGAACTGGCGTATTGGCAGGAAGTATTCGGGAGCCAGAATCAACGCGAACAACGCGGGGAACAGCGCGACCGAGCCGCTGATGAGATTGTTTCCCAGGAAAACCGCCACCACGGCGATGCTCAGCGTCGTGAAGAAATCAAGCGCGAAGGTGGAGGTCATGGCCACCATGATGACGCCCATGGTACGTTTGCGAAAACGCTCGCTGACCGTGTAGATTTCGTCCTCATACGCGTCCGAAATGCCCAGCATCTTCAACGTCGGCAGCCCCAGGATCGCATCCACGAAACGGTTGTTGAGCATCCGAAACTCGCCGTACTGACGATCGGATTTATCCCGCGCGGCCAACCCCAGAATCGCCATGAAGAAGATCAGCAGCGGCAGCACCACCAGCAGCACCAGACCGCTCAGCCAGCTCTGCGTCCAGACGACGGCCAGCACGATCAGCGGGATCAGCCCCATATCCATCACCTTGGGGAGCAGCGTCTGGATATAGGCTTTCGTCTGATCCAAACCGTCGATCAGCATGGTGACCGTGGCACCGGTGCCGCGCGAGGACATTGCGGCTGGGCCGCCCATGAACAGTCGGTGTTGGATTCGTGGTCTCAGTCGCGCGACCGTGTCGTCGGCATAGCGCGTGCCCACCCGCCGCTTACCGACATCGCACAGTTGGCGGACCGCAAACGCCACCACAAAGATCGTCACCGGCACGGGCAGCGACGAAAGCGAATGCAACTGCCAGATACGCACCAACGCTTCGGTCAGTCCATAGGACTGTCCGACCACGGCGAGCCCCTGAACCAGGGAGAGCAACGTCAGCAGACTCATCGTGCCCCTGAAGCCGGGGAGATCTCTGAGATGTTTATCGATCACGCAAAACCTCTTCATTCATGCAAGAACGTCCGGACGTCCGCATCCACGCATGGATCCCACACGTGGATGCAATCGACCAGACGCTCCCGTACCCGTCAAATACCGGCGCATATACGCGGACGATGCCCCGATACGCTTTCCACGAGGCAGTCGGGCATGCGCGCCGACGACACGGCCCAACGGCCATGCACGGCTCAGTACCCCTGCGACGCTTCCTCGCCATCCGCCGACAGCCGCTTGCGCTGCAACGCGTAGCTCCAGATGAAGTAGGCCAGCACGATGGGCAGCATCACGCACAACACCACGGTCATGATGTCCAAGGTGTAGGGCGAGGCCGAAGCGTCCTTGATCAGAAGGTCGTACGCCGCATTATCCGCAATCATCACGCGCGGGAACATCCCGTTGAAGATGAAGGCGATGATTCCTGCCAAGGTGACGCCGGAAGCGATGAACGCGTAACCGCCGTGTTTGGTCAGGGCCGCTGCGTGGGCGACGATGGTGGCCACGAGGATGATCACGGTGATCAGCCATGTGGACACCGGGCGCAGCCGGTAGAAGTCAGTCAGGAACAGCGCCAGCAGCACGAACACGACCAGCGCCGGATAGGCGATCCAATACAGCTTGCCCGTTGCGTTGAGCATGTGGCGCGAGCGGTTCGCATCCAGTTTCAGGCTTAGGAAATGCAAGCCATGCACGAAGCAGAAGAACACCACGGCGATGCCACCGACCACGGACAGCCAGTTGAACACGTCGAAGAAGCCGGCCCAGACATTGCCGGTCTTATCCATCGGAACACCCTGGATGAGGCTGGTGAGCATCATGCCCAGGAAGAACGGAGCCGCCACGCAGCCGACGAAATTCGCCCACTGCCACACGCCGCGTTCGCGGTCCGAAAGGGCGTGAGCGGCGAATTCGAAGGAGACGCCGCGCAGAATCAGCGCGACCAGCACCAGGAACAGCAGCAGGTAGTAGCCCGAGAACAGGCTGGCGTACCATAGCGGGAACGCCGCGAACATGGCACCACCGGCGGTGATGAGCCATACCTCGTTGCCATCCCAGTGCGGGCCAATGGCGCGCATGTACAGCTGGCGGTCGCGGTCGCCTTCCGCGATGAACCGCGTGGCCATTCCCACGCCGAAATCAAGTCCGTCGAGGACCAGGAAAATCGCGAACAGCAATGCGATGACGAAGAACCACAATCCTTGTAGCACACTCATGCGAGCGCCACGCTCCTCTCAGCAGAATCTTCTTGTTCGGTGACGGCTCCCTTGCGCGCATGGCCACGAACCGGCACCACGCCATCGCCGTCGGGCCCTTGATAGAGCACACGGCGCGAGTAGTACACCATCACGCCGCCCAGCAGCAGGAACAGCAGGAAGTAGACGATGTTGGTGAACAGCAGGCTGCCCACGGTCGCGGTCGGAGAGACGCCATCGGCGATGGTCAGCAGACCGTACACGATCCATGGGTATCTGCCGAGCTCCGTGATCAGCCAGCCACCGGTCGTGCCGACGAAGGGAAGGAACGTGCATACGCCGAGCACCCACAGCTTCCATCGGCTGGCGAACAGCGTGTCCTTCTTCTTGCGTGTGAACCACAGCGCCAGAATCGAGACGAGCGCCACGGCGAATCCGACGGCCGCCATGAATCTGAAGCTCCAGAACAACACGTTGACCGGCACGTAATAGTTCATG
>CALNAE010000141.1 GCA_937874315.1 uncultured Bifidobacterium sp.
GCTTGCGAGCAGTTTGGGGTATCGTACGGTGCTGCGTTGGGGCCTTGTCGCCTAGATTGTCGGCATCATACTGACGATGCTGACTGCCACATCGCCGAGCGTGTGGGCGCTTGTCGCGATTTCGATCCTGGTTGGTCTGGCATATGCGGGAACCGTGAACATCATGCTCAACGGATTGGGAATCGTGCTGTCTCCTGCGGACAATCCCGGATATCTGCCCGGATTGAATGCCGGCGCATTCAACCTGGGTGCCGGGTTGAGCTTCGCGGTGCTGTATGCGGTGCTTACCCAGGTGAACGGCGGTGCAGGGACCTCGTCCTACGTGCTGAGCATTGGCGTGGGCGGTGTGCTCGTGGTGGCTGCGCTGCTGTGCTCGTTCCTCATCCCGCCGGTGGAGACGTCCGCGTCGGATCGCTGACGCGTCATCTCCGGCACGGTCTGGACAAGGTCATGCCGCCAGGGCGGCGTCCGCCTCTCTCATGGTGGGGACGCCGTGCGCTGGCTCTTGGATTGCGTCGGCTCAGGCCGACGCAATCTTGCTACTGGTGGATTCCGACCTGTTGGAAGAATTCGGTGAGGCCGCGTGCGACGTCCACGCTGTGGTCGTTCAGCCACTGTAGCTGAAGCCCGTCGGCCACGGCGATCATAGTGCTGACGGCGATGGCCGGGTCCCATGGAGGGCAGAACACCCCCTGGTCGTTCGCCTGCCGGATCAGCGGTTCGAAAACGTGATGGGTCATGGCCGTGCGGCGCAGAAAATAGGCGTGCGCGGGGTGCTGCGGATTCCCCGCCTGCATCTGCACGCGCACATACAACTCGACCAGTCCAGGTGTTTCCTGGTTGTGCCCGTTGATTGCTATGACCTGTTGCATCAGCTTCGCCATGTCGACCTTGCCGCGGCACAGGGTGCGCAGAAAGTCATCCTCCGATTCGCCGTCCTGGGGCGGAGTCGCGAATATGGTCAGCTGATGGGCCTGAATGCGGTCACGTGTCTCGAGAATCTGTATGTAAAGATCGTTCATTGAAGAAAAATAATGCAGTACCCCGGATTCGGAAAGCCCGGCCGATTCCGCGATGGAGTGGAGTGTCGTGTCGTCGAACCCATGCACCCCTATGAGATGGAGAGCCTGGTCGAGGATCTCCTGTCGTTTGGCTATCCC
>CALNAE010000142.1 GCA_937874315.1 uncultured Bifidobacterium sp.
ACCACGGCGGCGGCTCAGGCCAACGCCAACGCGGATATGAGCTACTACTACACTAACCAAGGGGATCAACAGGCGTGGTACTCGTGGGCCGCGACCGACAACAACCACGCGTTCCAGCAAGCGCAGTGGGAGGACGATTACAACACCTACCAAACGGTATGCGACAATCAGGGGTTCCCCGCCGGCAACATGCGCGAACGCGTGTTTTTCATGACCATGTACCATCAATCGCCCGTGAGCGCGTTTCGTGTGCTCGGCAGCTGCTCCGCCACCGCCAACCTCGATCTCCTCCATTCCACGGCACTCAACGACTACGTGCTGGGCCGGTATGCCAACCGGTATAATACCGCCTACTCGATGCTGCAAAACTGGGATGGCGCGAGTGCTCCACCCGATTTTGGTCAGGTCGGCACCCAACCGGCCACGGGCGGCAATGGTGGCGGTAGTGTCATCAACGGGACGCCGTCATCCAAACAGTATATTCAGTCGGTCGGTAGCATCCTCCAATATCATGACGGCAATACCGTCACCCAATTCTACGCCAACGGTCCTCAAACATGGGTGCATAACGGGACGGCGGGCACGCCGATCAACGGCAGTCAGACCAACACGGGCACCGACACGTCCAGCACGGCGGGGAGTAAAGTCGTTGACTGGGTGAAAGCGCGCATCAACAAATTCCAATACTCTCAAGGCTCGGGGCGGCTGAACCCCGATAGCAGTGGTTACACCGACTGCTCCGGCCTCTTATGGCGAGCATACATGGACGTGACGGGCGTTGACGTGGGCACATGGACCGGAGCCATGGCTGGGAAGGGCACGCGTATTGCGGTGAGCGGCACGGATAGCGCAGCCACGGCCATCAGCCGCGCGAAAGCCGGGGACCTCATACTATTCACATGGTCGGGCTATAACGCGTCCTACGATCATGTGGAGATTTTCTGTCAGAACGCGAACGCCCAACTCCTCTCCCACGGGGGTCCGGGGACCGGGCCGAACTATACGGACGCCAATACGGAGATCAGCGTGGCGAGCATGTGGGAGGTACGCCGATACGTCTGACATCGGAGTATAATGAGAGTCATGACCGATAGTACTGTAACCACCCTCAACGACGGGGATTACTATGACTATCACGACATCATGACCTTCAATGTCGCATGGTCATGGATTATCGGCGCTCGCGGACTGGGTAAAACATTCGGTGCCAAAAAATACGTCATCAAAGATTACATCAAAAACGGAAACCAGTTCATTTATCTTCGTCGTACCGACGTAGAGCAGAAAAGCAAGGGAACGTTCTTCGCGGATATTGCCGACGAATTCCCACGTTGGACGTTTCGCGTCAACGGCAATCAAGCCGAAGGGAAACCTTTGGGTGCCGACGACAAAACATGGTTCATTCTCGGCTATTTCGTGGCACTCTCTCAAGCGGGCGGTAAGAAGTCGATACCATACCCCGACGTGCGCACCATCATCTACGATGAGGTTTTCCCCGATAATCAGGTGTTCCTCAGTGGCGAGGTTACGGCGTTCGAGGAATTCTACAACACGGTAGATCGTTGGAAGGATAAGGTGAGAGTGTTCTTTCTGTCTAACGCCGTGATTAAAGCCAATCCATATTTCGCCAAATTCAACATTAATCTGGACGAACAGCAAAACAATAAACAGCAAATTAAAACCTATTGCGGCGGTTTTATTGCAGTTAATTTAGCCGACTATGGCGGGTTTAGCGCCAAGGTCGCCAAGAGTCGTCTCGGCAGATTCCTCTTCCAGTATGATGAGGATTACGCCGACTATGCGATCAACAACAAGTTCCGTGACGACAGTGATACGCTTATCACCGCGCTTGACAGTAATATCGACGGATATTCATACACCCTAGACACTGGGGATTACGGGACATTCGGCGTATGGTTTCACATGGAGAAAGATTTCAGTGGTTTTCTCATTTCACGTCGTATTAAAAAGAATTTCGAGATACAGTACACGCTGGATTATCGACATGTAAGCGAGCAAATGGTGTATATCAAACGCAATGACAGGATAACGCAACGATTGACCAACGACTACCGGCTGGGAAAAATTCGGTTCGATGATTCACAGATTCGCGCCGACTTCAGTCAGGTTATCGGCACATTACTAGGGAAATGACCATGGGTTCCATCATCGTAGCTATTCTAGGGTTTATCGTGAGCACTATCGGTACTGTTGCCGGGTGGGTTGCCGGATACTCGCGATCACACCGTGACAAGAGTCAGGCCATCGAAGACGGTATCATGGTATTGCTTCGCGCGCGCCTCATCGACATCCATGTGCGATATGTAGAAAACGATGAGCCTTGCCCCGTGAATGTGAAAGATGAGGCGGACGACGTGTATAAGGCCTATCATGCTCTTAAAGGCAATGGCACGGGAACGCACCTATACAACGAGATCATGGACGCACACATTGCGAAAGGAGTTGAAAACAGTGGCATATAACGGTATCGATACGAGTAACTATCAATATGGCATCAATCTCACGACAGTGCCATGTGACTTCGTGCTGATTTTGGTTTCACAGGGTATGAATGTCGTGAACGGCGACTGGGAGCGACAGTTCAATCAGGCGAAAAACGCGGGCAAAATGGTAGGACTCTACCACTACACTGCGGGCGGTAACGCGGCGATTGAAGCGCAAACGTTTTATAATGCAACAAAACGATACAACGGGCAATTCGTGTGGACGGTAGACTGGGAGTCGGGGAGTAATCGGGCGTGGGGTATCACCTCATATTTGGCTGCGCTGTGGGATAATCTCCATAACCTATGTAACCATACCGTCATGATATACGGACCGCA
>CALNAE010000143.1 GCA_937874315.1 uncultured Bifidobacterium sp.
AGAGCAAACGACTCATAATCGTTCGGTCCAGGGTTCAAGCCCCTGGGGCCCCACTGTTAGCCCTTGGAAGCATTGAGCTTCCAAGGGCCTCATATTTTGCAGAGACATGATAAGACATGACTGGATATTGCCGGACATGGCTGGATGTGATGTCCGGGCTCTTGCGCCGTGGGAGATAGGCCGTCTTGCGGCTCCCGTATACTGTGCAAGGTTCCGGTTCACGTCCACCACTGGGGTGAGGCGACCCGGGTCCCCCGAATTCCATAGGAGACATTATGAAGCAGGGAATCCATCCCGATTATCATGTCGTGCAGGTCACGTGCTCGTGCGGCAACACCTTCGTCACTCGTTCCACCGCTCCCGGCGATCATATGACCGTCGATGTGTGCGCGAAGTGCCACCCGTTCTATACCGGCAAGCAGAAGATTCTCGATACCGGCGGTCGTGTCGCCCGCTTCGAGCGTCGCTACGGCAAGAAGAGCAAGTAGCTGTTCTACGCCAGCTTTGCGGCTGAGGGTGGTCCCTGGGGACTGTCTTCAGCGCAAGGCTGGCGTTTTTTGTATGCGGATGTATGCGGATGCGCGCGGATGTATGTGAATAATTGTATGTGGATACTTGAGGATCGGAACGTGTGATTCGGTCCGTTCTCAGGCGTCGAGTTGTTTCATGGTCCAATGGGTGACCGTTCGACGATAACCGTTTAGTGGAACACAGCGACGATAATCGTTCGATTGAACACGTCGATGGCATGAATGTAATGAAGGGTCGGTATGGCACAAGACGAACAATTCCCCGCGGCGCAGAGCGCTTGCGACGAATACAAGGATCTTGAACGGCAGATGAGTCAACCGCAAGTCGCGTCGAATCCCGATGCCATGCGCAAGTTGGGACGTCGGCATGCCGAGCTCGGCGTGATCGTCTCCGCCTACCAGGAGTACCGCAGGATCTGCGACGATCTGGAAGCCGCAACCGAGATGGCCGAAGCGGATGCCGAATTCGCCGAGGAAGCCAAGCGGCTGGAGTCCCAGTTGCCGGATGTCGAAGAAAAGCTGAGAACCGCGTTGATTCCTCGTGATCCCGATGATGCGCGTGACACGATTATGGAGATCAAGGCGGGTACGGGCGGCGACGAGGCCGCATTGTTCGCGGGTGATCTGCTGCGCATGTACACGCGGTACGCGGAGAAACGCGGTTGGACGGTAAGCGTTCAGAGCGAAAACGGCACCGAACTCGGCGGTATCAAGGACATTCAGATCGCGATTAGGGCCAAGGGCAATCCCGCCCCCGAAGACGGCGTGTGGGCGAGCCTGAAGTATGAGGGTGGTGTGCATCGTGTGCAGCGCATTCCCGTCACCGAATCGCAGGGTCGTATCCAGACGTCGGCGGCCGGCGTGATCGTTTTTCCCGAGGCAGACGAGGATGACGATGAGATCGAAATCGACCCCAAGGACCTTAAAATCGATATCTTCATGAGCTCCGGTCCTGGCGGGCAATCGGTGAACACGACCTATTCGGCCGTGCGCATGACCCATATTCCGACCGGCGTCGTGGTCAGCATGCAGGACGAGAAATCGCAGATCCAGAATCGCGCCGCCGCCCTGCGGGTATTGAAATCGCGGTTGCTGGCCATGAAGCACGAGCAGGAGGCCGCCGAGGCCGCGGATATGCGCCATTCGCAGGTGCGCTCGCTGGACCGTTCGGAACGCATTAGGACGTATAACTTCCCGGAGAATCGTATCGTCGATCATCGTACCAACTACAAGGCCTACAACCTTGACCAGGTGCTTGACGGCGATCTGCAGGCCGTGATCGACAGCGATATCCAGGCAGACGAGGCTGAGCGGCTCTCCCGCAACACTGCCTGAATCATCGTACACGGGCGGATAACGATCGTGGGTAATGGTCAAATTTGAATAATTATTTGGATAAATCAAATATTCGTTGCTTTTGAGTACATGAGTTCGTGAGTACATGAATAACGCGTAACTAGGGTATGAATAGTACGAATAACCAACGTACGAATAATATGAATAACTAGCGGGGGAGTAGCCGTGTCGGTCGAACAGGACTGTGCACTGCCGGACAGGCTGCGTCATGCGGCGCAAGCCTTGCGCGATGCCGGTGTCGATACGCCGACGCATGACGCCAAGGTGTTGGCCGCCGCGGCTTATGGTCTGACGGTGCAGGAGCTCAATCGGCTGCTGATCATGCGTGAAGAGCCCAAGCCTTTGCTGGACACCGAAACCCGATGGCGTACGAGCATGCGACGGCGGGTATCGCGCGAGCCGTTGCAGTACATTCTCGGCCGGACGCCTTTCAGATATCTCACCGTGCGGGTTGGCCCGGGTGTGTTCATTCCCAGGCCCGAGACGGAAACGGTGGTCCAGATTGGTCTTGATTGGTTGTGTGGTCGGACGGTGGGGTGCCTGCCCGAAGCACGGCGCGAAGCCCCGGTTTCCGAGCCGGTCGTAGTCGATTTATGCGCGGGCAGCGGTGTCATCGGACTCTGCGTGGTCAGCGAGCTCGACACGGCGCGGGTATGGGCGGTCGAGAAGTCATCGGAAGCGTTGGCATGGGCCGAACGTAACCGAGATGATCTGTTCGAACACGACGCCGGACGCTCGCATGCCGCCGAGCGATACCACCTCGTTCATGGGGACGCCACCGATGATGCGGTGCTGACGCCGCTCGACGCCCGCGTCGACGCGGTGATCACGAATCCGCCATATGTACCGCAAACGTCGGTTCCCCAACAGCCCGAGGTGCGTGACCATGATCCGTCGATGGCCCTTTTTGGCGGTTCGCCGGACGGCCTGCGTATTCCCGAAGCCATCATCGAACG
>CALNAE010000144.1 GCA_937874315.1 uncultured Bifidobacterium sp.
ATCACGGCAAATCAACGGTCGCGGACCGCATCCTGCAGCTCTCGGGCATCGTGCCTGAACGCGAGATGCGCGATCGTTTCCTCGATCGCATGGATATCGAGCAGGAACGCGGCATCACCATCAAGTCGCAGGCCGTACGCGTTCCCTGGACCGTGGACGGCACGGAATACACACTCGGCATGATCGACACCCCCGGCCACGTCGATTTCACCTATGAGGTCTCACGGGCGCTGGCCGCCTGCGAGGGGGCGGTGCTGCTCGTCGATGCGACCCAGGGCATCGAGGCCCAGACCCTGTCGAATCTGTATATGGCCATCGACCATGATCTGACGATTATTCCGGTGCTCAACAAAATCGATCTGCCCAGCGCCGAACCCGACAAGCATGCGGAGGAGCTGGCCGGTCTGATTGGTTGCGAACCGCAGGATGTATTGCGCGTCTCCGGAAAAACCGGGGAGGGGGTACGCGATCTACTCGACCAGATCGTCATGGACGTTCCGGCGCCGCACGGGGATCCGAAGGCGCCGGCCCGCGCCCTGATCTTCGACTCCGTCTACGACTCCTATCGCGGCATCGTCACCTACATCCGCATGGAGGACGGCAGACTGGCCTCGCGTGAACGGCTGCACATGATGGGCATCGGCATGACGCATGAGCCCATCGAGATAGGCGTGATCAGCCCGGACATGGTCGCGACGAGCGCGCTGTGCGCGGGCGAGGTCGGGTACGTGATAACCGGTGCCAAGGATGTGAGCCAATCCAAGGTCGGCGACACCATCACGTCCGCCACGCGGCCTGCTACAGAACCGCTGGAGGGATACCGCGATCCCAAGCCGATGGTGTATTCCGGGTTGTTCCCCATCGACAATGCCCAGTTCCCCGAGCTGCGCGATGCGCTCGACAAGCTCAAGCTCAACGACGCGGCCCTGGTCTATGAGCCGGAGACGTCGGTGGCCCTGGGATTCGGCTTCCGTTGCGGTTTCCTGGGTCTGTTGCACATGGAGATCGTGGCGGAGCGACTGAGTCGTGAATTCGGTCTCGATCTCATTTCGACGGCTCCGAACGTGACCTATGAGGTGACCGGGGAGGACAATGCCCTGCATCATGTGACCAACCCCAGTGAGTTTCCCGAAGGCAAGATCAAATCCATCGTGGAGCCGATGGTCGCCGCGGATATCATCACTCCGAAGGAGTTCATCGGCTCGGTGATGGATCTGTGTCAGGAACACCGAGGTGAAATGGGCACCTTGGAGTATCTCAGTCCCGAGCGAGTGGAGATGCATTATCGCATTCCGTTGGCCGAGATCGTCTTCGATTTCTTCGACCAGCTCAAAAGTCGCACCAAAGGCTACGCCTCGCTGGATTATCATGAGGACGGCGAGCAGCAGGCGGATCTGGTCAAGGTCGATATCCTTATTCAGGGCGAGAAGGTCGATGCCTTCAGTGCCATCGTGCACCGCGACAAGGCCTACGCCTACGGCGTCATGATGACGAAGAAGCTGCGCGAACTCATACCGCGCCAACAATTCGAGATACCGATCCAGGCTGCGATCGGCGCACGCATCATCGCTCGTGAGACGATACGGGCGTTGCGCAAGGATGTGCTCGCCAAATGTTACGGTGGCGACATCACCCGCAAACGCAAGCTGCTCGAAAAGCAGAAGGCGGGCAAGAAACGCATGAAGATGCTCGGCCGGGTCGAAGTCCCGCAGCAGGCCTTCATCGCGGCGCTTTCGAATGACGAGGGCGGCGCCGACCGTGACACGAAGGACAAAATTCGTGCCGCGCAAAAAAGCGAGCGCGGTTAGCCTGCCATGGCCGGATTCTATGTCCATGTGCCGTTTCGCCTGAGACGCCGAGCCGTGAACAGCGAAGCCCGGTGGGCTTTGCTGAGGCGAGGTGAGCGCGATGTGTTGAGCGCGAGGGCAACCTCGGAGGTTGGTGCGTGATGGTCTACGAAGTGTATGTCCATGTGCCGTTTTGCCTACGACGTTGCGGTTACTGCGATTTCAACACCTATACCGCGTCGGATATGGGCGGCGGGGCGAGCAGAAGCAACTACG
>CALNAE010000145.1 GCA_937874315.1 uncultured Bifidobacterium sp.
CGGCCGGCCGTGAACAGACCGACAACTGCCCGAGTCCGGGTTCTTATCAAAGGAGCGCACATGAGCATGACCTATGATTTCACGACGGTGATGGATCGCCATGACAGGGATGCGCTGGCATTGGATTCCGTCGGCGACGGTGAGCCCGGGGTGCCGCAGGGACCACGAGCGGGCTTCGATGTCATCCCGATGTGGATCGCGGACATGAATTTCGCTACGGCGCCGTCGGTGACGCGGGCCATCATCGAGCGGGCGCAGCACCCGGCGTTCGGCTACTTTAAGCCGACGAACGAGTACTTTCAGGCCATCATCGACTGGCAGCGCTCGCAGCACGGGATCGAGGACCTCACGGCCGAGGACATCGGCTACGAGAACGGCGTCTTAGGCGGGCTGGTCTCGACGCTGACCTCGTTTGCCGCGCCGGGAGATTCGGTGCTGGTGCACAGCCCCACCTACGTGGGATTCACCAGCTCCATCGAAAGCAACGGGTACCACATCGTGCACAGCCCCCTGACCAGGGACGATCAGGGTGTATGGCGCATGGACTTTGACGACATGGATCGCAAGATCAAGGAGCACGGCATCCATGTGGCGGTGTTCTGCAGTCCGCACAACCCATGCGGCCGCGTGTGGGAGCGTTGGGAGATCGAAGGGGCGATGGAGGTGTATCGCGCCAACAACTGCGTGGTGATTGCCGATGAGATCTGGTCTGATCTGATCCTCGAAGGGCGGCATCATATACCCACACAGTCGGTGAGCCGGGATGCGCGCGATCGCACGGTCGCGCTGTATGCGCCGAGTAAGACCTTCAACATCGCCGGCCTGATCGGCAGCTACCACATCATCTACAATCCGTATCTGCGCGACAGGGTCGTGTCCAAAGGCTCGAAGTCGCATTACAACGACATGAACGTGTTGTCGATGCACGCGCTGATCGGCGCCTACAGTGCCGAGGGGCGGGAGTGGCTCGAACAGCTGCGGGCAGTGCTCAGCGACAATGTGGACTACGCCTATACCTATATCACCAAGCATTTTGCAGGCGTCTCGCTCGCTCGCCCGCAGGGGACCTACATGCTGTTTCCGGATTGCACGGCGTGGTGCGCCGAGCACGGCGTGAGCCTTGATGAGCTGGAACATCGGGCGTGGAATGTTGGTGTGGCGCTGCAGGATGGCAGGCAATTCCAGGCTCCGTGCGCGCTGAGAATCAACGTCGCGCTGCCGTCGAGCCGGGTGGAGGAGGCCATGCGGCGGTTGGGCGAGTATGTGTTCGTTGACTGAATTCATCATCGCTTGAGCCGGCAAGTTCGCGGATCGGAGCGCTTGGGCCGGGTTGAGGCGCGGGTCGCGCGTTGTGCGGCCACTGCGGCGCTGCGATTCATCCTCGGTGACGCGGTATGACGACACTGCATGTCGCGGGGTGTCATGGATGTGGTGCGGGGATTCGGTATTCATATCGTCGTGATGCGCGAACGTGACCTCCTGATGACGGTCAGGGGGTCACGTTCGCAATCGGAGGGCATTGCAGGCTCGCGGCCCTCACCGAATCCGGCTCGTTCGGGTCGCTTGCATGCTCACTTCATGCGCGCCGCGTACTGCGGGAATGCGGAGATGCCCGCGTATTCGGCATCCTCTCCCAGGTCCTCTTCGATGCGCAGGAACTGGTTGTACTTGGCGATGCGCTCGCCGCGCGCGGGTGCGCCGGACTTGATCTGCATGGTGTTCATGCCGACCGAGAGATCGGCGATGGTCGTGTCCGGCGTCTCGCCGGAACGGTGGGAGACCATGGTGGTGAAATCGTTGCGATTCGCCAGCTCGATGCAGGCGAGGGTTTCGCTGACCGTTCCGATTTGATTGAGTTTGATCAGAATGGAATCCGCTGTTTTCTCGTTAATGGCGCGGTTGAGGAAGATCGGGTTGGTGACGAAGATGTCGTCGCCCATGATCTGCACTTTGTCGCCGAGTTTGGCGGTGAGTTTGGTGAAATCGTCCCAGGCGTTCTCGTCGAAAGGATCCTCAATCGAGGCGATGGGGAATTGATCCAGGAGGGTCTCGTAGTAGGACGCCATGTCGTCGGCGGTCCTTTTCTCGCCATCGAACAGGTAGGTGCCGCTACCCTTGTCGTAGAACTCCGAAGCCGCGGCGTCGAACAGCAGGGCAATCTGCTCACCTGGCTTGTATCCGGCCCTTTCGATGGCCTCCATAAGCAGGTCGAAGGCGGCCTTATTCGACGGCAGGTTCGGCGCGAATCCTCCTTCATCGCCCAGTCCGGTTCCCAGCCCCTTGTCCTTGAGGACCTGTTTCAACGCATGGTAGGACTCGGCGTTGGCTCGAAGCGCCTCGTGGTAGCTGTCGAAGCCGACCGGGGCGAACATGAACTCTTGGATGTTGACGTTCGACGTCGCATGCGCGCCGCCGTTGAGCACATTCATGCAGGTGACGGGGATGATATGGCCGTTCGTGCCGCCGAGGTAGCGATACAACGGCAACCCCGCGGATTGGGCCGAGGCGTGCAGCGCCGCCAGGGAAACGCCGAGTATGGCGTTGGCTCCGAGCCGTGACTTGTTGCCGGTGCCATCGAGCTCGATCAGCGTGCGGTCGATCATGCGCTGGTCGGAGGCGTCAAGGCCGATGACGGCTTTGGCAATTTCGCCATTGACCGATTCCACGACGGAGAGCTTACCCTTGCCGCCGTAGCGTTTTGGATCGCCGTCAATCTTCTCGACTGCCTCGTTCTCGCCGGTCGAGGCGCCGGAAGGAATGGAACCCAATCCGAAGGAACCGTCCTCCAACCGCATCTCGACCTCGATGGTCGGGTTGCCGCGTGAATCAAGTATTTCGCGGGCGTGGATAGTTGAGATGTTGCTCATATCACTACTTCCTTCACATCCATTTCAGGGAGAAGGAGCGACGAACGCCATACTCCTGCAACCCTGCAGAAGTCATCAGCGTAAAGCGGTTCAGGCCCAGTGCCTAGGGTAACTTCATACCCTGTGATGCCGCATCGTACTCGTGGAACCGATGCGGCGCAAACGAAGGAGAACCGATGGGAGCGATTGTGGACGGATGCGAAAACCGGTGCCTGTTTCTCAGCCATGAGGCGTGGCGACGTTCTAGGCGGCTCAAGACCTGAGCGGCCATGGGTCTACCGGTTACGGAGACCGTGGCGAATCATTCTGAATGTTAGAGCTCACTATTTTGCTGTGAAGGAGAGGCGCTTGATGGCTTGCTGTGGCGGGAAATGGCCGTTCGTGATACCAATCACCCGGCTTGTCAACCGGCTTGTGAAGAGGGGCCCGGCGTGTCACATCCGTCGTGGGCATCGCAGGCGAGTGCGGTCAGGAAATAGGGTGCGGTCAGAAATCGGTCAGGCGGTTTGCGTCGCAACCGTTGAAATCTTCGGAATGTTGAGATCTTCGGAACGTCGGTATACCAAGGTTCCGAAGATCTCTAGAGATGGTGCGAGTAGGGGGAGTTGAACCCCCACGAGCATTCGCTCACTACCACCTGAAGATAGCGCGTCTACCATTCCGCCATACTCGCAAACAAATA
>CALNAE010000146.1 GCA_937874315.1 uncultured Bifidobacterium sp.
ACGCGGCGAAATACGGGAGCATGTGAATCGGGACGAGGTGAATGATGAACGCGCATGATCCACAACCGTTGTTGGAAGGCTTGCATCTTGAGCGGCGTTTCGGCCGTGGCACCCAAGCTCGGCGTGTGCTGAACGACGTTTCGGTGGCGATTGATCCGGGGGAGTGTCTCGGCGTCATCGGCGGTTCGGGCTCGGGCAAGACCACGCTGGTGCGCATATTGCTGGGGCTGCAGCAGCAGACATCGGGAACCGTGCGGTATCGGGGACATGACGTCGAGGGCCGGCGGTCGGGCGGATATCGGTTGCTGCGAGCCGAATCCGCGCTGGTGTTCCAAGACCCGTTCGATTCGTTGGATCCCCGCTGGGACGTCGAGCGAATCGTCGGGGAGCCGTTGGCGCTGCGGCGCTCCCAGCGGCGCATGTTCGGGCCGCGCGCCGTCGATGGTCCTTCGGACAGTCGTGCAGCGGGGCATGGGGAAGATCGTACGAGCCACGCCGGCCGGCGCGATGCGGTCCTGGAGGCGCTCGCCCAAGCGGGATTGGAAGCGTCGTCGACGTTGGGTCGTCGGCCGTCGCAGCTGTCCGGCGGGCAGGCCCAACGCGTGGCCATCGCGCGGGCGATCGTGACGCGGCCGAAACTGATCGTCGCCGACGAGCCGATGAGCGCCATCGACGTTTCGGCCAGACTTCAGGTGCTGCAGGCCTTCGCGGCCATTCGCGCCGCACGCCCGGACACCACGCTCATCGTTGTTTCACATGATCTCGGCATCGTGCAGCATCTGGCCGATCGCGTGATGGTCCTGCACGACGGCAGCGTCGTGGAACAGGGGCCGACCGCTCGGATACTCGAACATCCGCGGCAATCCTATACTCGCCAGCTCATCCGCGCGGCATCGTGGTGATGTGTGATCATAGTGAAAACAGAGGGAAGACGATTATGTCTTCTGCCTTCCGAGACACAGGCCATTGGCTATGAAAACCATCTCATCACACGTGCGCATTGGCCGTTGATGCCGGTTTGGATG
>CALNAE010000147.1 GCA_937874315.1 uncultured Bifidobacterium sp.
CGGTGCATCGCGCCGCGCAGGCCCGTCCTCATCCAAGGGCACGGCCCTGCCGTTGTCATCCAGTACCGGCACCGGGACGTCGGGGCCGTAGCCGGCGAGGAGATCCTCGACGTTCATGCCCAGCGCATCGTTGATCCGCTGCGACAGCTGTCCCGATGCCGCGGTCTGCCGTTCGCGCTCCACATCCAAGGCATGCTCTCGGCCTTGGCATTCGGCCAGCGTCTGTTCGAACCGCTCGCGACTCCCCCGCAACGTCTTCAGCTCGCCCTCATGCGCCGATGACTGACGTTGCAACGTCTCTCGACGCTCGGTCAATCCGGCGATGCTGCGTTGCACGAAACGTGATATCGCCGTCGCGTCCTCGCCGATACGCGTGATATGGGCGATATCGCTTCGACGCCGCTCGTTCAGAGCCGATATCCGGGTGCGTCGGGTTTCGGCCTGACCCGCCTGGTCTCTGAGCAGACCCTGCTGACGAGCGAGGGATTCCCGTTTGGCATCGGCGTCCTTCCACGCCAGTTTCGCGGCGATCTCCTGTTCTCTGGCCATGGTGAGCCGGCGTTCATCATCGTGCTCGCGGCGTTCCAGCTCATCCAGATCGGCGTGTTCCGCATTGGGCTGCTGCAATTGCTCGAGCGCATGGCGCAGATCATCGAGCTTCATCCGATGCATCTGCCCGTCTTTTTGCATGGAGACGGTCTTGTCGTTGAGTCCCGATACTTGCCGATCGAGGTGGTCGAGTCTTGATGCGGCGGATGCCATGGATTGTTCCAGCTGTCGTGCCTTGAGCTGCCGCTCCGTACGGGCACGTGATTGCGCGTCGAGCGCATGCCCGGCCTCATCGCGGTAGGCGGCGCGCTCCGTCACTTCCCGTGTCAGGGATTCGACGTCGTCTTGCAACGTCTGAGCCTGTTCCAACGCGGCGTCACGCCGGGCGGCCAACGACAGGTCGCTGTGCGACAGCGAGGAACCCCCCGATGCGCCTGCCCGGTTGAACACGTCTCCGTCAGGCGTCACGCTGCAACGCCATCGCCCGTCATCCAATGCCCGCTCGGCCTGCTCTCGGTCGCGCGCGACGGCGCAGTCAGCCAATAGCAGCCGTACGGCCGCGGCGACCCGGGTCGCCGCGGCACCGTCGTGTGCCTTCGGATTGGCACGAACCAGACTCGCCGCACTGTGCAGCACGCCGGAAGACCCATCGCCGTCAATCGAACCCTCGCCCTGGTAGGGTGTCAGCAACGCCACTTTCCCAAGCCGTGCCTGGGCAACATGCGACAGCGTTTCGATGACACGCTCCCGATCCGGCACGACCAGGGCGTTGGCGAAATCACCCAACGCCGACGACACGGCTTCCTGCCATCCATCATCGATGCGAATGAAATCTGCGATTCCGCCGAGCACCTCGGCCGTCTCATCGCCGTGAAACGACGATGACTCGCTGCGCCCCTGCAAGGTGTCCTGCAGCGCATCCGCCTTGGATCGCAGTGCGATTACCTTGCCCTGCACGGAACGAAGGCGCTCTTCGACGTCGCCCAACGATTCCCGGGCATGTTGCAGCTCGGTTTTGGCCAGCTGGAACGCCTTGCCGTCATCCTCGAACGACGTCTGGAGAGTGTGGTCGAATTCGTCGTATTGTCGCTGCGTCTGCTCGCGCTGCGCGATCAGGCTGGCATGCTGGGCGGCAAAATCCTTGGCTCTGGTGTCGGCGAGCTCGATGGCCGACTCCTCACGCGCGATTAACGCGCGATAGTTCGCCATGCGCTCGTCACGTTGTTGTTCGCTTTTGCGCAGCTGCGCCAAGGTTTGACGGATCGAAGCCAACTGCTGCTCATCGCGAGCGCGGGCTTCCGTTGCCTGGTCAAACGCCAATCGCGTCGTGTCTACAAGTTCGCGCTGACGCGCCTCCTGAGATTGCAACTCATCGGCGCGTTGCAGCAGCAGCGCGGGATCCTCCCCGAAATTCGTGACGATCTGCCCCTCCAAGGAGCGCGCTCGCTCCTGGGCGAGCGATGCCACCGAACGCAAACGCTCCTCGATCTGCGCGAGCCGATGCCAGGTCTGATTCATCGCCGTCAACGCAGGATTGGACCGTGCACCAAGCGCTTCCAGCTGCCCGATCCTCGCCTTGACTTCCGCCAGATTGCGTTGCTGCTCCTGCACCGCGCTGCGCTCGGCTGCGAGCTGGGACCGAGTCCGTTCACGTCGCGTTCGTGTGATCAGCGCGTCTTCGGCGAACAACCGTGCCTGTGCGTCGCGGACCGTTACCTGAATGCCTTCCGCCTTGCGCGAGACCCGTGCCTGGCGTCCCAACGGCCCCAGTTGTCGATGAATCTCGCCCAGCAGATCGTCCAGTCGCGACAGATTCGTCTCGGTATTCGCCAATTTGCGCAACGCGCGTTCCTTGCGCTTGCGGTGCTTGAGAATGCCCGCGGCCTCTTCGATGAAGGCACGGTGGCCGCTGGGATCGGCCCGCAGAATCGTATCGAGGCGCCCCTGCCCCACGATGACGTGCATCTGCTGGCCAAGACCGGTGTCGGACAACAGCTCCTGAATGTCCAAGAGCCGACACTGCGATCCGTTGATGGCGTACTCCGATCCGCCGTTGCGAAAGAGCGTGCGGCTGATCGTCACTTCACTGTAATCGATGTCGAGCGTGTGATCGGCGTTGTCGATCGTCAGGGTCACCTGCGCCCTGCCCAGTGGCGGACGGTCGCTGGTACCGGCGAAAATGACATCCTCCATCGACGTGCCACGGAGGTTCTTGACCCCCTGCTCGCCCATCACCCAGGACAACGCATCGACGATATTGGACTTGCCCGAGCCATTGGGCCCGATCACCGCCGTGATGCCCGGCTCGAAACGAAGCGTGGTCGCCGTGGCGAAGGATTTGAATCCTCGAAGCGTCAGTTCCTTGAGATACATGATGTCAGCGCGTTCTCCGGTCGGCGGTCAGTGGTCGGTGGCGAGCTCATCGCTCGCCGCCGGCGACGCATCCACGCCGGATCGATCAGAGGCATTCGACTCATCGTGATCGGCTTGCCCAGGCTGGACCGGCTCTACGGCTTGGGGATGGACCCGTTCGGCTTTCGTTTTCCTCAGCTCGGGATCGATCTGCTCCTTCAACAGGATCCGCGCATCGCCCGCGGTGACGAAGCTGCCGCAGATCAGCACCCCGTGGCCATAGCCGACGCCAAGCTCGTCCTCGGCGTCCACCATATCGACGGCGGTCTGAATCGCATCCGGCAACGCATCGACCCGGGTCACGCGATCGGAACCGAATACGCCATCGGCGATCTTCTCCAGCTCCTCGGCCGGCATCACCCGATCCCTCCACGAGTTCTGCGTGACGACGATATGGCTCAATATCGGTTCGAGAATGCCTAGGAAGGCCTCCACCTGCTTGTCCTTCATCATGGAGACCACACCGACGAGCTGTTCGAAGTCATAGTTCTCGTCGATGGCGTCACGCAACGCCTCGGCGGCATTAAGATTATGTCCACCGTCGAGAATGATCGTGGGTGAAGTCCGGATCTGCTCGATCCTTCCCGGTATCTTCACCCCCTGCAACCCCTCTGCCACCAGATCGCCGTCCAACACGCCGTTGACGGGGATCACGGTCTCCGCCGCGGCGAGCGCGGCCAGCGCGTTATGGGCCTGGTGCTTGCCGAATTTGGCGACGGGCACATCCTCGTACACCCCGTTGGGGGTGCGCAGAGTGACCAACTGTCCACCAACGGCGGGCTTGCGAGCCATGACCTCCATCTCCTCGCCGTCGCGGATCAGCGTCGCATGATTCCGTTCCGCGGCGGCCTCGAGGATCGGCATGACCTCCTCGGCATGCGGCTGCGCGCCGATGATGGCGGTCGAATTCGGCTTGATGATGCCGGCCTTCTCCGCCGCGATCTTCTCAACGGTATCGCCCAGCCACTGCATGTGATCCATGTCCACCGGGCCGATCACGCAGGCATCGCCATCGAGCACGTTCGTGGCGTCCCATCGGCCACCCATGCCCACCTCGACGATGGCCACATCCACGGGCGCATCCGCGAATTTCCAGATAGCCATGGCCGTGAGCACTTCGAAGAAACTCATCGGCGGCTTGTTGCGCTGCTTCATGGCCTGATCGACCAGTGCGACGAAATCCCGGATCTGTTCCCAGGCGTCGACGAAGTCGTCGTCGGACAGCTCCTGCCCGTCAATGGCGATTCGCTCGTTGATTCGCTCGAGATGAGGAGAGGTATACAACCCGGTACGCATGCCATATGCCCGACAAATCGCCTCGGCCATCCGCGCCGTTGACCCCTTGCCATTGGTTCCGGTGATGTGGATGATTCGGAACGAGTCCTCGGGATGCCCCAGCAGATCAAGCATCAACTGCAGACGATCAAGATCGAGATTGGTGGTATTGTGCTCGGTCGGCCGGCTCATGATGTCCCTGGACACCTCTTGGATCGTGGCATGACTCTGGTTCGGATACTCATATGACATACTGCTGTGACCTTGACCCTTCCGATGTGCTTGAAACCCTCACTATTCTAGGCGAGCGGGTGAACCTGTCGCATCTGTCGGCGAACACGCGCGATCCGGCGAGGCGGCCGCCCGTTTCGCGCCGGGTTTTACCCCGGCATCACTACCATGGGGCAGGTAACGGCGATGGTGCGTCGCCCGCCGTGACCATGCAGCAAGGAGAGAAGTCATGAGCGCAGTCGTAACCGATAAGGACAAGGAATACGAAGCACGTGAGGAGGCGGCCGCGCCCGGGCCGGCGCAGCCCATGGCGGACCGGGTCAACAACCGCTCGCTTCGCCCCGGCGGCGAAGCCTTCAAGACATTCATGACCACGGGCTGGGACCGTCAGGAGCCGGTCATCGAGCCGTTGGAATCTAGCACATACATCCCCGAACGTCTCAAGACCCTCGGCAGCCGTTTCCCCGGCGAACGGCTGGTCATCCCGGCAGGCCAGCCGAAGGTGCGCAACAACGACGACGACTATGCTTTCCGTCCTGATTCCGTGTTCTCGTATTACACGGGGCTCGGACAGGACTACGAATCCGGCGCGGTGCTCGTGCTGAATCCCGTCGATGCAGAGAGTCCCGAAGCCCAGGCGGGCATTACTCATATCCCCGAACTGTTCGTCGCCCCGCGAGCCGACAACAGCACCGAAGACTACTATCGAGATCCGCATTATGGCGAGTACTGGGTGGGCCCGCGCGCCGGACTGAAGGAGCTCAAGGCCATGACCGGCATTCAGACGCACGATCTTGCGCAGCTGCCGGATGCGCTGTCCAAGGACGTGGGCGGCGAGGCAGGGGCTGTCCGAGTCCGCACGATTCGCGAGGCGGACCCGGAGGTCACCACCATGGTCGAGACGATCCGGCATGCCAACGGGTTCCCCGATGCCGATGACAATCAGATCGCCGACGATGCGTTCAAAGAGTTCGCCTCCGAAACCCGCATGGTCAAGGACCCCTACGAGATCCGTGAAATCCGCAAGGCGGTGTCCGCCACCAAGGACGGCTTCGACCGGATTCTGTCTCGGTTGCCTGATGTGCTCGAAGAGCCCCGTTCCGAGCGCATGCTCGAGGGCGAATTCAACGCGGTGGCGCGGGAGGAAGGCAACACCGTGGGGTACGACACGATTATCGCCTCCGGCAAGCACGCGCCGATTCTCCATTGGATGCGCAACACGGGAGTCGTCGGCGACGGCGAGATGCTGCTCATCGATGCCGGTGTGGAGGTCGAGAGCCTGTATACGGCGGATATCACCAGAACCTTCCCGACCAACGGCGTCTTCACCCCTCTGCAGCGCAGGCTCTATCAGACCGTGCTCGACTCGCAGCAGGCCGGTTTCGAAGCCGCCGAACCCGGAGCGACCTATTCCGATATCCATCACGCCTGCATGCGCGTCATCGCCGAACGTCTCCACGATTGGGGCGTTCTTCCGGTGGACGTCGAGGAGGCGCTGTCCCCCGAAGGACAACAGCATCGGCGCTGGATCGCCTGCGGCGTGGCACATCACCTCGGACTTGACGTCCACGATTGTGCTCAGGCCCGCTACGAGTCGTATCAGGGCGCGACGATCACGCCGGGCATGGTCTTCACCATCGAGCCCGGTCTGTACTTCGCCCAGAACGACCTGCTGCTGCCTCCTGAGATGCGCGGCATCGGCATTCGCATCGAGGACGACGTGCTGATGACGGAACATGGTCCCGAATGGATTTCCGCAGGCATCCCGAAGCAGATCGACGATGTCGAGGCCTGGATGAGGCAACGCCGTGCCAACGCCTGATTTCGTATTACGCCTGCGACGCCGGATCGGTCATGACCTGCTCTGGCTCACCGGCGTGACCGGCTACGTTCAGGACGCCGAGGGTCGGGTGCTGCTCGGACGGCGGTCAGACACCGGGCAGTGGGCGCTGATTTACGGCATCAACGAACCCGGCGAGCAACCGGCCGATACGCTGGTGCGCGAGATCAAAGAGGAAACCGGCGTCGACGCGATCGTCACCGATCTGGTCGCCGTCGTGTCCTCGTCGAAGGTCATCACCTACGCCAACGGCGATCAGACGCAGTACATGGACCACTCGTTTCTGTGTACGCTGACCGGATCGGGCAATGCCACGCCATTCGTCGGCGACGAGGAAAGTCTTGACGTGGGGTGGTTCAAGCCGGACCGACTGCCCGCCCCACTAGCGGACAGCACCGTGGAGCGCATGAAGTTGTTCCATCGATTCATCGCGGCCAAGACGCGCGGCGACGCCCATGCGTTCTTCGTGAGCGACGGCACGCTCGTGTGATAGAACTCGACGCTTACCGCCTCGCCGATATGGCCGTATCACGTTCATGACGACTGCCGCTCATGACGACTGCTGCGCTTGCCGCATGGCATGCAACTGTTCTCGATGCTCGCGCTGTACGCGGGGATCGGGTACCGGCAACGAGGCGAGCAGCTTTCGCGTATATGGATTGTGCGGACGCTGCAGAATCTGATCGGCGTCGCCATGTTCAACGATGCGCCCCTGGTGCATGACCATGATGCGGTCCGCAAGCATGTCGACGACCGCGAGATCATGAGTGATGAACAGGCAGGCGAAGCCGATTTCCGCCTGCAGCGTCTTGAACAGTTCGAGGACCTTGGCCTGTACGGAGACATCCAATGCGGACGTCGGTTCATCGGCGATAAGCAACGACGGCTTCAGCGCCAGGGCACGCGCGAGGGAGGCGCGCTGGCGTTGACCGCCTGAAAGCTCGTGAGGGAACCGGTTCATATACACCCGGGGCAGCTGCACCATCTCAAGCAGATCGCCCACATAGTCTTTGGCGTCGGCGACGGAACCGTAGGTTCCATGCACCAGCAACGGCTCGGCGACATTCTGTGCGATGGTCATCAGCGGATTAAACGAGCTGCCCGGATCCTGAAACACGAATCCGATGTCCGCGCGCTTAGGCTTGAACGTCCGCTCCTTCACCCCGTTCATCTCGACGCCGAGCACCTTCAGCGATCCCGCGGAGACCCTCTGCAACCCCGCAATGGCACGTCCGGTCGTCGATTTGCCCGACCCGGACTCGCCCACCAGGCCGAGCACCTCGCTACGGTGAATCTCGAAATCCACACCGTCGACGGCGACGAAATCAGGCTGCATGAGATGACCCGGATAGGTGATGGACAAATGCTTGGCCTCTACCACCACCGGCTGCGCGCGCCAGTCATGCTGACGCTCGACGAGCGCGCCTGCGGCATCACGTATGACCAGCCGCTGGCCTATGCGCGGCACCGCGGCCAGCAGTCGCTTCGTGTAGGCGTGCTGCGGATTATGGAATATCTGATCGACCGCACCCTGTTCGACCACATGCCCTCGATACATCACCACGACCTGATCGGCTATATCGGCGATGACACCCATGTTGTGGGTGATAATCAGCACGCTGGCACCGAACTGATCGCGAGCCAGCCGCAGCAGATCCAGGATCTCGGCCTGCACGGTGACATCCAGTGCTGTGGTGGGTTCGTCGGCGAGGATCAGACCTGGGTTCAGCACCAACGCCATGGCGATGACGATCCGTTGTTTCTGTCCTCCCGAAAACTGGTGCGGATAGTAATCCACCCGGGTCTGCGCATCCGGGATACCGACCGTCGTCAGGATTGCAATGGCTTTGGCCCTCAGCTCCTTTTTGTCGGTCATGCCATGGGCGCGCAGCCCCTCCTCGATCTGCCAGCCAATGGTATAGACGGGATTGAGAACCGAATTGGGTTCTTGAAATACCATGGCGGCCTCACTGCCACGGATGTCGCGCAGCTGCTCCCCCGACAG
>CALNAE010000148.1 GCA_937874315.1 uncultured Bifidobacterium sp.
GGAAACATCATCGGATAATGCTGGGAGGAAACGGCATGAAAGTACTGGACGTATCGCAAGGCGACGCGTTGGAAGTCACAGCGCAAACGGAGCGAGCGAGCGCCCGACAGACGCAGGATCGACAAACGCAGGGCCAATATGCGCAAGGTCGACCGATTGGTCTGATTCTGGCGGGTCTTATCGTCGCCGTGTCGATGAGTTCGATCGATCAGACCATCGTGTCCCTATCGTCTCAGGCGATTCAAACGGGGCTGTCACTCGATTCCGGTGGTATCGAATGGGTCGTCAACGCCTATCTACTTGCCGCGGCTGCTCTGTTCCCTTTGGCAGGCAAGCTCGCGGACGTGTTGGGATACAAACGCATGATGCTGGCGGGGACCGTGGCATTCGCCCTTGGCAGTCTCCTGTGCGCCTTGGCTCCCCAAGGCGCCTTGGCATTGGCCTGGCTGATCGTGTCGCGTGTGGTGCAGGGCGTCGGGCTGGCGCTGATGTTCCCATCGGCGATCGGCATACTGTTCACGTACACGCCACAGGAGAGGTGGGCAAAATCCATGGCCCTGTTCTTCGCCGATGATCATCCCATGGTTCGTGAAGGGGTGAAAAGCATGCTGCTCAACCATGCGGATCTCGAGGTCGTCGGCGAGGCTTCGGACGGGCGCGAAGCCATCAAAATGGCGAGAATGACCAGCCCCGATCTGCTGTTGCTCGATCTGCGTATGCCGGATATGAATGGTCCGCAGGTCACAGGCGCGGTGCTCGACTTCGCACCTGAAACGAAGATACTGATTCTGACCACCTATGATGCCGATACCGACATCCTGCCGGCGATAGAGGCTGGAGCCAACGGCTATCTGCTCAAGGATGTCCGTCCCGAGACCTTGATCGAAGCGATTCGTGACACGGCAGCAGGACGGACCGTGCTCGATTCACATGCGGCTCAGGCGGTGGCCGGTCAGCTGCGTCAATCATCGCGTGAGCGTCAGGAGCTTTCGGCTCAAGAACTGAAGGTGTTGCGGTTGGCCGCCGACGGCATGACCAATCGGCAGATCGCCAGAAGTCTGTTCATCGGAGAGACAACGGTGAAGACGTATTTCAATCGTATTTTCGCCAAACTCGAAGTGAACGACCGCACGTCGGCCGTCGCACGGATGATGGCCGACCACCCGGATGATATGGATTACTGACAGACGCCCGGCGTTCTTGCGCTGACGCGTTCTCGTCGGAGTGGCCGGTTGCTCGCGCACAGCATCTCTGCTCGCACCGGTGTCTGATATGCCCGCAACCGGATATGTGTTGTCTGATGGGTAACGGGTCGACGTGCTCGCACCGACTCTAATGGGAACTGCCGGATTCATTCCTGCCAGCCGTATGCGAATCAGTGGCGGCATTGCCGGCGTCGTTGGCTGAGTTGCGCGCTGTGTCATTGGCGACATCGCCGCTGGCAACGGAACCTACAGCAGGCTCACTGACAGACTTGCGGATAGGCGTGCGAGCGTTCGTGTGACCGGGATCGGTGTGTTGGGGGAGTCGCCCCGCACGGCGCAGGGCATCTCTGATGATGAATTCCATCTGGCCGTTCACGCTGCGCAGTTCGTCATCCGCCCATCGTTGCACGGCCGACCACAGGGCGGGGTCAACACGAAGCGGATACTGCTTTTTCGCCGTCATGTGATGCGCGGCCCCTTTCGTGTGGTGGCGTTGCTGGCGCCGGCGTTGATACTGCCGATGTTGATACTACTGTCGTTGCCGTTGCTCCTGACAACGACAGTGTCGTATCGTATGTCGCGAATGCGAATTCGCATCTGGTGAGTTGCGCGGTGTATGCGAGTCGTGCGGCGTAATCGCGGATCAGTTGTACAACGAGCCGGTGTTGAGTACCGGCTGCGCGTCGTTGTCGCCGCACAACACGACCATGAGGTTGGAGACCATCGATGCCTTGCGCTCGTTGTCCAACTCCACCACGCCGTCGTTCTCCAGCTCTTTGAGCGCCATATCCACCATGGAGACCGCGCCCTGCACGATTTTCGTTCTTGCGGAGATGATGGCCTCGGCCTGTTGGCGTCGAAGCATGACCTGCGCGATCTCCGGAGCATAGGCCAGATGGGTCAGGCGGGCGTCGTCGACGGCGATGCCCGCGGGCGCTAGACGCTCCGCCAGTTCGTGTTTCAGCGACTGCGAGACCTCGGCGATGTTCGAACGCAGGGTGATCTGGTTGTCGCTCGCCTCGTCCGTCTCGCCGTTGTGGTCGTAGGCGTAGAGGCTGGCCACGTGCCGCAGCGCGGTTTCGGATTGAGTGGCGACGTACCGCTCGTAATGGTCGACGTCGAACACCGCTTTGGCCGTGTCTACGACGTGCCAGACGACGACGTTGGCGATCTCGATGGGATTGCCGTTCTTGTCGTTCACCTTGAGTTTCGAGCCGTTGAGCGTTCTGGCTCGCAGGGAGATCTTCGCCTTCACGGCTGTGGGTGCGGCTGACTGATCGTCGTCGTCCTTCTGTGCCGCCTTTTTGATATCTTCGAAGCCGTCTCCTGACAGCGTTCTTCCATAGAACGGATTCGCCCAACGAAATCCGCTGCCGCGCACGGTGCCGTGATATTCGCCGAACAGTACGAGTACCCTCGCCTCGTTGGGCTGCAGGGTGAAGAATCCCGAAGATAACATCATCATGGCGACGAGTAGCAGCACTCCGGCAATGAGGATGGTGAGTCCGGCATGAGCCGTGGTCGAACCCGATGTCGAGTTGGCCATCGTGGTGATGCCGATGGCTATCAGAGCGAAAGCGGCCAGCCAGCCGATCAAGACGGGAATCAGCACGGTCCAGCCGTTGGCGGCTTTGCCGGCTCGCTCCTGTGTGACGGAGGCGGGTGCTTCCGGAATCGTGTTGTTCATATATGCTCTCTTTCTCCATGGCGATAAGGACGGGTGAGTCACCATGACCGAAGTCTTCGGTGTGGTTCCTATCTTGTGGTCCCTATCGTAGCTGACTTGACATCAAAATGATATCACTCTGATATCTTTCCGACATGGGCGTGTCGGTGTCGGCTTCATATCGACGGCCTGAACCGTCCGGCTCAATTCGCCGCTTCGGACGTCTCCTCGCGATGCCGTCGCTCGGCGGCCTCCACACGATGACGGTGGGGGATGCGCACCTTGCGATCGTTCAACCGCTTCGCGCGTTGGAAATACTTGGTAAACAGATGGCTGTTGGTACCCCAATGGTAGAACACCAGCGAAACGAGAACGACCACGAGCTGGTCAAGCGGGTAGGGGATAAGCCCCAAGCCGTTGAAGTCCCGACTGCCGACCCATGACAACGCGATCAACACCACCAGGTAGCAGATCATCCACAGACTGCCGCGCACCTGGTTTCGGGTGTTCGCCCAACCGGTTTTCCATTCATACACGAAGTAAATCGGCAGACCGACCAGGATGATCGCGACCACTTCAAGCGTCGTCGGCCACATGGCCCAGTAGATCGCCAGCGAGACCAACGCGAATGCCACGATCGACGTGGCTTTGACGAGACGAATCTTGATGGGCCGGGCGAATTCCGGTCCCATTTTGCGAAAGGCCACCACGCTGATCGGCCCGGTCAGATACGCGATCAGCATCAGGCTGGAAATCACCGTCGCCAGCGTGCCCCACGAACGGAAGAACGTGACCATCACGAGGCTTACGGCGACATTGAACAGCATGGCCGTACGCGGCACATGGTATCGCTCGTTGATGGCGCCGATGAATTTCGGCAGATGGTCGTTGCTGACCATGGCGGCCAGCGCACGGCCCGAAGAGGCGACCGTGGAGACGCCGGTGCCGAACGGTGAAACGAAAGCGTCGAGATACAGCAGCACGGACAACCAATACAGGCCAAGGAGCGTCGCCAAGTCGGCGAAAGGCGAACTGAAATCGATGCCGGACCAGCCGACCTTCGCCAGCATATTCGGATCGATGGCGCCGATGAACGCGAGCTGCAACAAGATGTAGATGACCACGCTGATGCCCAGCGAAATGTTGATGGCGCGTTTCATGTTCACGTACGACTTCTGTAGGTCATTGCCGATGTTGATGATCGTCTGGAAGGCGTTCAGTGAGAATATGATGCCGGCCGTGGTGGTGGCCTTCAGCACCGCCGAGGAGCCGTAGGGCATGAACTGCTGCACGGAAGTGCCGAAATTCGAAGCGTGGAAACCGCTGACCAGCAGGGCGACGATGGTTATCGCAGGAATGCCGATTTTGAACAGTGAGATCAGGCTGGTGAAATGCACGAGCAGATCGACGGACCAATAGTT
>CALNAE010000149.1 GCA_937874315.1 uncultured Bifidobacterium sp.
GCCGTCGATGCACCGCGTTGTTGGCGAGCGTAGGCCAGAACGGTGGGAAGACGCAAGTCCGACGCTATCGACGTTTGCTATAGCGTATTGCAATGCCTTGCGGGAGTACGTCTCGAAGCGACTCGTTCGCAAGGCATTTCATCCGGATGCCACGTTGAAGCCAGACGACACGCCGAGGGCGTAAGATCACCATACGAATGCGGATATCGGGAAGTCCACGAGACGTCTAGAATCGAAGATGTCGCAGTGCGAAACGTATCTGCGGATCCAAGCCACAAGAAAGGTGCTCCACCAATGAGCGAAGATCAGTCGTTATACCAGCGCGATCCCCAATACATCCCCCGTATCGCCGCGGTGCATGACATGTGCGGTTATGGCAAGTGCTCGCTGACTGCGGCCATTCCGATCCTCTCGGCGGCGGGGTGCGACGTGTGCCCGGTGCCCACGGCCTTGTTCTCCGCCCATACGAAATACAAGGTGTTCACGTTCCATGACACCACGCCGATTCTTGAGGGATATCTGGACGCATGGCGCAAGGAGGACGTCATGCTCGACGGCGTCTACAGTGGGTTCCTCGGTTCCGCCGAGCAGGTGGCCATCATCAAGAGGCTCTATCGTGAGTATCCGAAGGCCCTACGATTGGTAGATCCGGTCATGGGAGACGGTGGCGTGATGTATCCCACCTACACCGAGGAACTGTGCCGGGCCGTCGGTGAGCTCAGCGACGGCGCCGACGTGCTGATGCCCAATCTCACCGAGGCCGGTCTGCTTACCGGTCGTCCGTATGCCGGTCAGAATCTTGACGATGCGCAGGTGGAATCATTGTTGAACGCCTTGCTTGAGTTGGGTGCGAAGCATGTCGTGCTCAAAGGCATCGACCGCAATGACGGGAAGCTGCGTAACTTCGTCGTCAGCAGGCAGACGGGAGTGGCGGCGAAACACGAACTCGCCCATGACAAATTGCCGTATATGATCCACGGCACCGGCGACGCCTTCGCCTCGGCGTTGTGCGGCGCGCTGATGGCCGGCCGGCCCTTGGACGAATCGGCGCATATCGCCGGCGAATTCGTCCGTCATGCCATGGAAAGCACCCGTAACCAACCTCGTTTCGAGGAGCGCGGAGTCAGCTTCGAACTGAATCTGGGTGAGCTGACACAACTCGTTCGGTAACCGCGGACAGCATTTGGTCATCTCAAGAACCTCGACATGGTTCCCGATATATCCGACGGGATCCATGCCGGGGCTCTTCGCGTATCCGGCACCAATTCCGCCGGAAAAGTCGTGAAATCGCAAGGCGACACGCGATGACAAAGCCTTCGACCACATCATCGTCCGACATGATTCTCATCGGTCATATTCTGATGAACTGGTCATATGAACACGACAACACCCGCATTGCTCGAAGAACTCGAAGGCAATGTCCTGACCGCTCATGAGCTCGGCATCTGGGGCGAACAGTACGCTCGCGCCTGGCTGGAACAACGTGGATGGTCATGGCTCTCGTCAAACTGGCGGACCAGATATGGCGAGCTGGATCTGGTGATGCTCGAACCGTCGCGAACCGTGGTGTTCGTCGAGGTGAAAACCCGTAGATCGTCGCGCTACGGGTTACCCCAAGAGGCGGTGAGCGCGCACAAGCGACTGACATTGCGACGAGCCGGCATTCAATGGCTGCTTGAGCCGACTCATCGCATCGATCACCGCGGCGTGCGTTTCGATGTCATCGCCATCCAGATCGGTCAGGGCCGCCCGCGACTGACCCATATCCCGGAGGCGTTCTGATGGCCATCGGCAGCGCGCTTTCGGTGGGCCTGATCGGGCTGAAGGCCTTTCTCATCCATGTCCAGGCGTTTATCTCCCCCGGCCTACCATACTTCTCCATCATCGGATTGCCCGACGCCTCATTAAGCGAGGCGAGAGAACGAGTGAAGTCGGCATGCTCGGCGAGTGGCTTCTCCTGGCCATCCACCCGAGTGACCGTCAATTTATCGCCGGCCTCATTGCCTAAACGTGGATCGTCCCACGACCTTGCCATCGCGGCGAGCGTGCTCAGCGCTTCGGGAATGATCCCCCATGACTGTCTCAAGGACACCATCGCGCTCGGGGAGGTGAATCTAGACGGTTCCATCCTGCCGATCAATGGTCTGCTGCCCATCCTGTTATATGCCAAGGAACGCGGAATCGGAAGGGTGATCGTCCCCCATGCCAACGCTGCGGAGGCCGCGCTGGTCGAAGGTGTTCAGACCATATGCCTGCGCCATGTGGGTGAGCTTATCGAGCTGATGGGAGGTTCCGCGCGATATCGGTTACACGAGGACATCGAACAGTCGGCGGCCGGATCGGCATCGCCGGTGCAGGCGCACGCGATAGCCGACATGAGCGACGTCATCGGGCAGGATTACATCAAGTGGGCCCTCAAAGTCGCGGCCGCCGGTGGTCATCATATGCTGATGACCGGCCCTCCAGGGGCTGGGAAAACCATGCTCGCCGCACGGTTCCCCGGCATCATGAGCCCCTTGGACGACGACGAACAGCTGGAGGTCGCGTCCATCAGGTCCCTGTGCGGAACATTGCCCGCATATGGCATTCGCGACACCCCGCCGTTTGAGGCGCCGCATCACACCGCTTCGACCGCGGCGCTGGTCGGCGGAGGGAGTGGGGTGGCGCAGCCTGGTGCGATCACACGCGCCCATCGCGGTGTGTTGTTCATGGACGAGGCCCCCGAATTTTCGCCGCGCGCCCTGCAGACGCTGCGCGAGCCCCTCGAATCGGGATTCGTGGCATTGTCGCGGGCCAAGGGGACCACATATTACCCTGCCATGTTCCAGCTCATCATGTCCGCCAACCCCTGTCCGTGCGGGTACGGCTACGGTGACGGAGAACGGTGCACCTGTCGAGAGAAGGATCGAATCCGATATTTCTCACGATTGTCCGGACCGATTCTCGATCGTATTGATATCCAGGTGGAAGTTCCCCCGGTTCGACAGATCGGGTCTGGGGGCGAACGGACTTCACAAAACAGCCTGCAGATGCGCGAGGACGTGCGCCAGGCCAGAGCGGCCGCAAGGCGACGATTCGCCAGCCAGCATTGGACCTGCAATGCGAGGGCGAGCGGAAAATGGCTCAGGGCAAACACATCGGCGAAGGCGCTGGCACTGATCAACCGGGCTTTGGAACATCATCATCTCAGTCTGCGTGGGGCCGATCGCGCCATGCGTCTGGCATGGACCCTGTGCGATCTGGCAGGGAAGGACTCGCCAGGAGTCGAAGAGATGATGCAGAGCATCGCGTTGCGAACGAGAGCGGTCTGAGGAGGAGACCATGGACACCACCGCCGGCGTGCCGACGCCTGATGAGAATACATTGGCGCGGGCCCTGCTCACCCAGTGCATCGATAGCGCCGATGCGCTGATGTTCGCGACGATGAAGGGCTGCGAGGATGCCGGGAGGATCGTCGAACTGCTGCTCTCCATCCACTCCGGTGGAGCGGGACGAGATACGATGGAGACCTACTTCGCACAAGGCCTGACACGCTGGGGACGCCATGTCAACGCGCAGAGCCTGCAGGCCTTTCGCAGGGCATTGGTGCGATGGCTCACGCGGCTTGACGGGCTGCCCACGAGTTCGCCCACGGGATTGCTCGATCGGTTCACCCATGGCGGTTCGCTGTGGATCATCGCACCGCACAGCCGATGGTGGCCGCATCAGCTCGACGATCTGTCGATCAGAAAGGACTGGGCTCCCCCGCTGTGTCTGTGGGGCCGAGGATCGATAGACGCGTTAACCAGCTGTTCCCACCCGATAGCCATCGTGGGTTCACGCGGCGCCGATGACTACGGAAAGGGCATAGCGCGCTCATTGGCGCAGTCAGCGGCTCGCTCCGGCCACCTCGTCGTTTCGGGAGGTGCCATGGGAACGGACGCCGCGGCACATTGGGGAGCCCTCGACGCCAAACGCGACGATTTCGATGACGCTGGCCACGGTCGGACCGCCGCGGTCTTCGCCGGCGGACTGGATCATATCGGTCCCCATGCCAACGACAATCTTTTCGCCCGCATACTCGAGCATGACGGGGTGCTGCTCAGCGAGTTAAGTCCCGACGCGATACCGGAACCACGCCGCTTTCTGCTGCGTAACCGCATCATCGCGGCCATCGCCTCCAGCGTTGTCGTCGCTCAGGCGCGTCGCCGCTCAGGCGCATTGAACACGGCGAATTGGGCCGCGGATTTGGGACGTGAGGTGTATGCGGCGCCCGGGGCAATCACCACACCGCGCAACGCCGGGTGCAACGCGCTGATCCGCGACAACAAAGCCGTCATCCTGTGCTCGGTCCACGACATCGACACCATCTGCCACGAGGCTCATGCCCGTGCGACCGATCCCTGCATGGGGGACGAATCGAGCGGTTCGAACGAAACGATGATATTGCGAGCCATACGCCGATGCAAGGCACATCATCAGAAAGCAACCGTGGATGTCATACTAGACGCCTTGCGGCAAACGCAACCGCCGACTTCATCTCAACCGATGACGCCGCAACTGCTGACACAGTCATTGGGGATGATGGAATTGCATGGCTCGATCCGCTTCGATCAGGGAATCATCGACACGGCATGACATCACGAGACAAGACGTCATACGAGAAGGAACGACATCATACGACACAAGTTGGCACCGGTATATAAGCATCCCAACAATGCAATCGAATCAAGTCGACTGCATCAGGCATCCCATCAAGATCCACGGCCGGCACTCGTCGCAAGTCGAATGACGGGGGACGTCTATAGCGTCAAGCATCCCATTGAAACCGCGAGAGATCGACCAGCCACCCCTCCTCGCCGGCATTCCCGTGGCTCGTCGCCGGAGGGACGAAGCCCACCCCCTCATCCTCCAACAAGGCACGCTGCCGCTCCGGGCCACCGAATGCGAATCCCGGGGCGAGGGAACCGTCACGGAATACCACGCGGTGACAGGGAATAACACCGGGCTCGGGATTGGCATGCAACGCGTACCCGACAATGCGGGAGTTGCGTGGATTACCGGCGAGCGCCGCGACCTGTCCATACGTGGCGACCCTGCCCTGGGGAATACGGCGCACCACGGCGTATACCCGATCGCTGAACGACTCCTCATGCGTCGATTTACTCCTCATTCCACCAGCCTCCTTATCGTCACGAGTCTACGCGCCCAACGCCTTATGTCCATCGCCACGCGGCCGTC
>CALNAE010000150.1 GCA_937874315.1 uncultured Bifidobacterium sp.
AGACAGTCGCCGCCTTCCGGCGCAGGAGCCGCCAGTGTACCCGTGTGCTGGGGGTTGTGGAACGGGGCCAGCTTACGGCCGAAAAAATGCGTCTGGCGTTTAATGCCGGTGTGGATGACCTGACGGATTCGGAAATAGCCCCCGACCTGCTGGTCGCGCGCATAAGCAGCCTTGTGCGCCGGAAAACCTTGCAAGATGAGGCCCGGCGCGAGGAAGCGCATATAGAAAGCGCGCGCGCCCGTATGGCGCTGGCAGATGCCCTGCGCCGTGTTAACGCGGATCTGGCCGCTGCTAACCGTAAGTTGATCGATGCGCAGGTCAAGCTTGTGCAGTCCGCCAAAATGGCGTCGCTGGGGGAGCTGGCGGCAGGGATTGCGCATGAGTTCAATAACCCTCTGGCCTTTGTTCTGGCGCATGAGAACACGGTCAAGCGCAGCATGGCGCAGGCTTTGCAGGCCGTGCAGCAGGGCGAGATGGCCGTGGCCGAAGCAGCCCTGACCAAAGGGTCCGAGCGGTTGTCCTCTTCCTTGGTCGGGTTGTCCAGGCTGCGCGAACTTGTGGCCAGTATGCGGCGTTTCTCCCGTCTGGAGGAGGGCGGCCTCTCGCCGGGCTTGGTGGAGTTGCCGGTCCCGCGCGCTGAGGACGGGCAGAGTCGCCAGGTACCCGGAGGCAAACGTGAGCATCAGCAGATAGCACAAGTACAGGGCGGCGCCGACGGAGGTGAGCGTCCATATCGCCGCCCCACCCCAGTGCAGCCAGTCGGACAGGAAGGCGAGGATGAGCACGATGACCGGCAGTAGCAGCGCGAAGATGGAGAACCAGCGGTCGTCGTCAACAAACCGCTCGAGCACGCGGACCCATTTCGGTGTGACATGCGCTTGGCCGGGTCGGTGCCTCGGACGACGGAACATGGCCACCAGCAGATAGACGATCAGCAGTCCCAACGTGGCTAGGTTCGACCACATCCACACGGGGACTGATCGTGCCTGTAGGCCAGCGCCGTGATCGCATACAGCATTCCCAGTGGCACCGCCCCAACGAGGAAGACCCGTAGCCGATGGAATCGCTTGTATGCGTTCTTATCGCCATCGATCGTGGATCGCGTTTCGACTGCAGCGCTGTGGTCATGACTCTCGCTCATATACACTCGCCCTTCCCTATCATGGTCGCGTACGGCCGGTCCGCCGGCTCCCGTTCATGTAGTTATCCAACAGCAGCGGCGAGTTGCACGCAACCGCGTTGTCACGAGATCGTATGACAGCGCGGGCCGATCTCCATCATCGCGACCCACGCGGCGCAAGCCACAGGGCGACCGCCTGGCTGCGGTTGTGCGCACCCAGTTTGGCGAACGCTCGAGTCGCATAGGTCTTGACGGTGTTCGACGACACGTTGAGACGTGCCGCCGTCTGATCGTTCGTAAAGCCTTGCGAGAACAGGGTGAGGACCGCGCGCTCGCGAGGAGATAACGCTGCAACACCTGTGGATTCATGTCTTTTCAGTTCGTTCGCCTGCGTTGCCGGCGCCGATCCGACGGCATGGAACACGGCATCGGTGTCTGAAGCCCATGTTCCGACCGACAGCAGGGCAATAATGGCGGAACGGATGGTCTGCAGACTGCGTTTGGCGACGATTCCCTGTGCCCCAGCCGCTGCCACACGTCCGGCATACCGATGCAAAGGGAACGAAGTCACCGCCAGAATCGGAGCAATGCATCCGCTGGCGCGGACCCTCTCGATCACCTGCTCGCCAGTCATGTCGTTCAAAGACATATCCACCAGCAGCACGTCCGGCGCTGTAGTTGTCTCGGAACATAGGGATATGGCCTTGGCCCCCAGCGTCGCGCACCACACCGAGGCGTGCAGTCCCGATTGGAGGTAATACGCCAACGTCATCAGCGTGTCCCCCTCGTCGTCCACGACCCCCCACCTGGCGCCGCCCTTCCGTCTCCCGTCCTCCTCCCCCCCGCCTCCAGACTCGCTCTTCCAGCCCCCACCCTGCCCCGCTCCTCCTCGCGCGCGGCCCACCTTCCAGCGGCCGCAGAA
>CALNAE010000151.1 GCA_937874315.1 uncultured Bifidobacterium sp.
CTGCACCAGAGCGCTCGTCTTCTCCCCCTTGACGAAATGCATCGACCGGCCGGTATAGGGATCAGCGAAATCGCCCGACTGCACCTTGCAATACCGGCTCATCGCCACATTCGTCATATCACGCTTCAACACGTAATCCCTGGTCGTGCCATACCCGCACAGAGAACTATTGTGCTGCCAGTCACCGAACTGGCTGTCACGACTATATCCAGCCAGATGCGGCGTCGCCACACTCTCCTGCTGTGCGTACTGCAACGCCGTCGCATAGGAAACGGGAGCCTTGAACGCGGCCGAGAACGAATCTGATCCAGCCGATGATGATACGGATGCCGTGGCTGTACTAGTGGCCTGCACGGTGCCGGCGGCCGTAGACTGATGCCGGCCATACCCCTGCCAGACACCAATGAGGATCAACACGACCAATACCAGCACCCAAGGTGCAGAACTCTTACGCCGGCGTGCACGGTAGCGTCTACTCACCCGCCTGCCCATCCTTACGCAGCCGATCCCAGTTGAGCACATCATAGTTGAGGCTCGTCTCGCTGCTAAATACCACAAGCTTCAACTTACGCTTCCCACTCTTGGACGCCACAGGCTTGCCCCCGGCCATGACGAACGTGCCCCTGCCCAACGCATTCACCGGGGCAGCAAGCAGGTTCTTGATATACTCTTTGTTCTTGCCCCTGGCCTCCAACTCCACATACTCTGTGGCAGCATCACTATGATTCACCGCCACCGTCAACCAGAGCACTTCGTCGTACATGCCATCTTCCGCAGCAAATCGCTGCAACCGAGGATCCGCGGCGAGATTACCTGCCACATACTCAAAATCACCGGACATAAACGCCATAACTATGCCCTTTTCTGCTTATTTGAGGGCCATGCAATACACTGTTTCCAAAGTAATTACATGACTATTTACCTACATAGTTATTTTATCACATAGTTATGTAACTACATAACTATTTAGTGTGGTTTTCCAGGCTTTCCCCGACCAGGCGTGAGACTATTTTGCTCATGCTTTCGCCTGTTTCTATGGATTGCAATTTCAGCGCCTTGTGTATGCTTTTCGGGATCAGGAGGGTCGTGGTAATGGTTGGCTCCTTCTTCTCCTTCTTGCCCTGGTAATTGGTGTCTCCGATGCTTTGCTGTTTTCCGCCTGTAGCCAGCTTGACCATTGCGTTCTCCTGAACTGAATATAAATATGATTATTGATGTGCATGGATATGCACCTATGTACCTATGTTGTTAAGTGGTTATGCTGTTTCCACAGCCTGGATCAGTTCTCCTGCGAACTCGATGAAACCGCTGTCCGTGGGCACCTGATTGTTTCCAGCTCCAGCGCGGTGCGTAGATTCACGCTCGGGAATGATGGTGTCGAAACGAGGGAAACCCATCGCGTCGATTTCATTGATGGTTTCCTTGGTGGTTTTCTGTCTGATATTCGCGCAGTTGATAAGTACGGCGCGCGCCTTGGCGAAGCTCTTGAACGTTTCCCTCGTTCTTTTACTGTCCAGGTGTCCAGGTCGGGTTACTATAACGATCACGTCGGAGACGTTTTCGACGGCATCCCCCATCGTGTTCTGCATCACCGGGGGAGTGTCAATAAGAATATAGTCATATCCCGCTGTGACTTCTTCCTCTCCGAGTTCCTCGATCTCTCCTATGGCAGCTGTCTCCACCCGGAAAGGCAGAGGGGTGCCCTTGCCGCGTGCCTTCTTCTGCCATTCCCAACTGCCGCCGCTAGGGTCAGCGTCCTTCACCAGGACATTGAAACCTCTTTTAGCTAGGGAGAGGCCGGTGAGAATGGTTGCGGTCGTCTTTCCTACGCCACCCTTGGTGTTTACAAAAGCAATGCGTTTCATACCTTGCTCCGATCAGCAAATAGAATAGTTACATAACTAATTATATACATCATTATG
>CALNAE010000152.1 GCA_937874315.1 uncultured Bifidobacterium sp.
TGCTGGTGCTTCAGGGAGCCACGCCGGTGCAGTTGCTCATAAGGAATCTGGCCATGCTCGTCGTGCTATTCATCGCGGCCGCCGTGGTGTCGTGCCTGCTGACTCCCGTGGTGACGCCATACCTGTTCGCGCTGCTGATCAAGGCCTTCGATCTTTCACTCACCTATAAAAACGCCCACGTGCTCGCATCGATTCGCACGGGACTGATCATCGCGGGCGTCACGGTGCTGGTCAGCTCGGTACTCACGGTGCGCTCATTGTCCAAAATCCGGCCGATAGAGGCGTTGAGACAGTCGCAGAACCCTCCCGAACAGGTGAATGCGCTGCGCCTTATCGCAGGCCTGCTCCTTATCGCCGGCTCATGGTGCATGCTGGTTCTGCCCGGCCTGGCGACCGGGAAAATGAACCTGCAGGAGCTCGCCCACAGCACCGGGAAGAACCCGATCGAAAGCAAGACGACCGGATTCATCGCGTTCTCCATGGGCGGCATGTTCCTCTTGATCTTCGCCCTGGCCGTTCTGGCGCCGTACATCGTGCGCTGGTTCACCAAGGGCTGGACGCGTCTCGTCCCCGTGCCCTCGAGTGCGTGGAACATAGCCCGACAGCAGGCCGCCGGCAGGATCCGGCGGCAGAGCGCGACCATCATCCCGGTGACCGCTGGCCTGTCGTTGCTGATGACCTTCTCCGGGTTGCTGCACACGCTGGCCGACAGTCTGAAGAACCTGTCCGGCGCCGGCAGCGGCACGTCCTTGAACCCGCACATGCTCACGAATCTCATGGCCATGCTCGGCCCGGCGCTGATCATCGTCTTCGCCGGCGCGGTCTCCGGATTGCTGATCACCGCCAAAGGCAGAAGCCTCGACGCGGCGCTGACCTATGTCTCCGGCGCACAGATAGGACAGTTGCGCGCGCTGGGGATGCTCGACGGCGTGATCACCATGGTCACCGCGACGCTGCTCGCCTTCATCATCACGCTGATTAGCACATCGGGCACGGCCTTCATGCTCGACCGGTACCTGGGATCCGCGCACTTGAGCATCCAGTGGGACTATTGGGCGGTCATCGTTCTCGTCGTCGCCGGTGTAGGAGCCGTCGCCACCGGAGTCCAGGCGTGCATCACCCGCTATCAGGATTCGATCAGGATCATCTCACGAACCATCGGCGAATAACCCGACGCGGCAACACCGCCCCCGACTTCCGTCCACGTAGCGACTCAATGGCACAATGAACGTATGACTTTGCATGGTGCCGATCAATCGGCCTCTGGGCCACACATCACACGATCCAATACGCCGTCTGCGGCCAGCGAGCCCGAGGATGACGCACCCATCGCGTCGCCGAACGGTGCGTTCGATGCATCGAACGCACCGGCGGACAGGCCGTTGGGCAGCCCGCTGGGCGAGCGCCGGACCCGCGTGCTGCTGCTGGGAGCGGGCGAGCTGGGCCGAGAGATCACCGTCGCGCTGATGCGTCTGGGCGCCTGGGTATGCGCCGCGGACAGCTACGAGGGCGCGCCGGCCGCCCAACTGGCCCACGAACACCGCGTGCTTGACATGTCGCAGCCCTGGCTGCTGAATAATCTCATCCAGGAGGTCGCACCGGACATCATCATTCCCGAGGTCGAGGCCATCGCGACCGGCGAACTGGCCCGGGCCGCGGCCACAGGCATCCAGGTCGTGCCGAGTTCCGGCATCGCCGCGATTTGCATGGATCGCGAACGGCTGCGCGTGCTGGCCCACGAACGGCTTGGACTGCCGACCACGCCGTATCGTTTCGCAGGCTCGCTGGAGGAGCTGCGTTCCGGTGCCGAGACCATCGGATACCCCTGCGTGGTCAAACCGATCATGAGTTCCTCCGGACACGGCCAATCCGTGGTCCGCACCGCGCAGGAACTCGACGCGGCATGGACCGAGGCGCAGACCGGCCGCAGAGCGGCACACGGCGACGAAATCTCACGGGTTATCGTCGAGGCGCTGGCGCCGTTGGCGTATGAGCTGACGGTGCTGACCGTAAGCTCAAGCGCGGGCGTGGTCACCTGCGAACCCATCGGGCAGGTGCAGGACCACGGCGACTACCGCGAATCGTGGCAGCCGGCCGTCGTCGACGCCGCCGTGCGCGACACGGCCCGACGCATCGCCTCCACGGCGGTGCTCGGTCTGGTACAGGAAGCCAACCGATCCGGCGAACGGGGCTGGGGCGTGTTCGGCGTCGAGCTCTTCGTGCTCCACGATGGCGCGGTGCTGTTCAACGAGGTCTCCCCCAGGCCGCACGACACCGGCATGGTGACCATGGCCTCGCAGCGACTCAACGAATTCGAGCTGCATGCGCGCGCCGTGCTGGGATTGCCCATCACTTCAGGCCACACCGCGCTGATCCTGCGGCCCGGCGAGGTCGCCGCCAGCCATGCCATCGTCGTGTCGGGCGAAGGCCCTGCGGTCTTCACCGATGTGGCCCGCGCCTTGGCGCAACCGGACACCGACCTGCGCATATTCGATAAACCGGCCGTCCACGGCCATCGCAGGATGGCGGTCTCACTGGCCATCGGCAAGGACGTGCGGGACGCCCGGGCGAGGGCCGGCGCGGTGGCCGACGCGCTGACCATCACCGTCGGCTGAGTTGTAATACGTCCTTGTTAGGATGAAGCCCCGTAAGTTCACTTATCCATCTCGTAATCTCGTAGGAAGGCGATCGATGGAGAAACTGGAACAGCTCTATAAGGGCAAAGCCAAGAAAATGTATGCTACCGACGATCCGGACGTGCTCTGGGTCGAGTACATGAATCAGGCGACGGCCGGCAACGGCGCCAAGAAGGCTCAGATCGAAGGCAAGGGCGAGTTGAACAACCGCATCACCTCGCTGGTCTTCGAGCTGCTCAAGGCCCGCGGCGTGGACAGCCACTTCATCAAGCGCATCTCCGCCACCGAACAGCTGGTACGCAAGATGACGATGTTCCCGTTGGAGATCATCATGCGCAACACCGCAGCAGGCTCCTTCGCCGCCCGGTACGGCGTGAAGGAGGGCACGGAACTGGCCAACCCGATTCTGGAGTTCTGCCTCAAATCCGATGCGCTCAACGATCCCTTCATCAACGACGACGCCATGCTCGCCCTGAGACTCGCCGATAAGGAACAGCTCGCCGAGATCTCTCGCCAGGCACGCGCCGTCAACGCCGCGCTGCAGGACATCTTCTCGAAGATCGACGTGCAGCTCGTAGATTTCAAGATCGAGGAGGGCACCACCGGCGACGGCCGCATTCTGCTCGCCGATGAGATCACGCCGGACACTTGCAGGTTGTGGGATACCAGGGATCACAGCGGCACCGTGGAACATCTCGACAAGGATCTGTTCCGTAGGGATTTGGGCAACATCATCCCGGCCTACGAGGAAATTCACAACAGACTGCTCCAACTGGCCACCGACGAAGGTCTGGAAACCATCGAATAGCGAATAATCGCCCGTATCCCAACATAACCGGATACGGGCGATTATTTTCCTGCCGTCCACTTCCCCAGACACTGTACTGATTCTCTTCA
>CALNAE010000153.1 GCA_937874315.1 uncultured Bifidobacterium sp.
CGCGCGGCGGCATCCCGCGTGGACCTTCTCCCCACAAAGGACGCCCTCACGCCCCCCGCGTCGTCGGGACAAGACACGACCACGACCGCCCAAGCTCCCGAAGAGCCTCCCCGCGAACCGGCAGCACCTGTCGAACCTCAGGATCTGGAACCCCATGCACGCTGGTGGCCAGGTACGGACTATGAAATTCGCCGGCTGTTCGCGGCGATACAACTGGTGTTTGCCGTCGGCCCGGTAATCGCATTGACCTCGCGCTCCCATGCCGGTCTGCTCACCGGAATGGGTCTGTTCATGAGCACGAATATCGGCAGCGATTCATTGCTTGGCTCCTGCGAGAACAGCAGCGTCTTCACCAGTTGCATCGTGTTGTCAGGGGTTCACCACGTGGCGATGCTCGGCCTATGGACCAGAATCCTGCTGCCGATTGCGGCTATGCTCGCCGTGGCTTGGGGTCTTTACCACGGCAGACGCCTGGCTGCGTGGGTGAGCATCATGTTCAATACGCTCACCGTGGCCTTCGCCATCGTGGATTACCTCATTTTCCCCATCACCTCGGATCTGTCCGATTCGGCCACCAACCATCATTACGCGCTGACCGCTGCCTTTCTGCTCACCGCCTTGCCTCCGCTTCTGCTCGTCATCTCCTTGTGGATCAACCTCGCGCACTTCCCGGTGCATACCGCGCGTCGGCCGGTCAGAAAGGGACTGGCGGCCATGGCAGGCATGACGGCGTTGACCGCCGGTTTGTATATGGTGTTCTGCCTATCGAATCCTCACGCGTTTTCGCCCAAAGCACAGGCGACCAATGCGTTGCTCGACTATCTGCATCGACTGCTTCCCATGGGCTTTGCCGGCAGACTCCACGGATCGCTGCGCCCCACCACGGAGTTTGCCTCGGCCATCTGCTGGCTACTCGTCTCCATCTTCTGGGTCTGTGTATTCGTCGTGTTCGTGCTGTGGTTCCATGACAAGCTCGAAGAGGGAGAACGGGGTCGCGAACGGGCCAATGCATTGGTCCAGACCGACGGCGAGTCGATGAGCTTCATGACCACATGGGAGGGCAACCGCTACTGGTTCTCCCCCGATGGCCATTGCGCCGTCGCCTATCGTGTCTCCCATGGCATCGCGTTGACGGTGACGGGTCCGTTCGGCGATCCAGAAGAATATGACCATGCGTTGCCGGAATTCATGCGATTCTGCTACTCCCACTCCTGGTCGCCCGCCTTCTATGCGGTTCACGATCGTACGCGTGCAGAGCTGGAACGGCTGGGGTGTTCTTCAATCAACGTAGGCACCGAGATGATAGTCATTCCAAGCGAATGGCAGACCCGCGGCAAGAAATGGCAGGATATCCGCACCGCCATCAACAAGGCCAAGCGCGTCGGCATCACCGACGTGTTCACGACCTTCGACAAGGCCGGCTGGCAGGTTCAGCAGCAGATCATCGACATATCAGAGCAGTGGGCGGCGCTCAAGGCCCTGCCGGAAATGAAGTTCACCCTAGGCGGACTGGAGGAGCTGCGCGATCACCGCGTGGCCGTGCTGTATGCGATCGATCAGGACGGCCTGGTCCAGGGCGTCACCAGCTGGCTGCCTGCCTACCGCGATGGCCGTGTGATCGGCTGGACGCTCGACTTCATGCGGCACCGCACCGATTCCCCCAACGGCATCATGGAATTCCTCATCGCGCGCATGGCCGAACGGCTACGCGACGAGGGCGAGGCGGATCCCCAGCATGCCGTCGAATTCATGAGCCTATCGGCGGCTCCGTTGGCAGGGATGGGAAAGGACGGCCACGGCACGGCGGACACCGAGGTCATCGAACATGCCCTGCAGATCGTCGCCGATTATATCGAGCCCGCCTATGGCTTCAAATCGCTGTACTTCTTCAAGCGCAAGTTCCAGCCTCGAACCGCGCCGGTCTACCTGTGCTACCCGGACTCCGCCAAATTGCCGCAGATCGGGCTGTCGGTGCTCAGCGCCTACGTGCCGGAGCTCAAGCCATCGCAGGTCGTGGAAATGCTCAAATCGATACGGCCCGGATCGAAGACGGCCGACTGACCGAGTTCAGAAATCCTGCTCTGGCGCGTCTAGGCTGATGCGATCGAGATCGGCCCGCGATGGTCAAGTCGCGGGCCGATTGAGGATCTGAGGATGGCCGTCACTTCCCCGCTGCGGCGGCCAACAGCTGCTGGCATTGCGGGCATAATCCGAACACCTCAAGGGTGTGCGAGGTCATTGTGAAATGGTGTGCCTGAGCCACGCTACGCAACCACTGCTCATCCGGTGGCTCGATCTCCACGGTTCTGCCGCAGTGCTCACAGATCAGGTGGTGGTGATGCCCGTTGTCCTCGCAGATGCGAAACATCTGCTGGCCATTGAGTCGAATGGTATCCACCGCGCCGGTGGTCTCCAACGAACGCAACTGCCGATATACCGTCGCCAAGCCGATATCGAGGCCCTGCTCGGCGAGACGACGATGCAGCTCCTGCGCGGAGACGAAACCCTCGATTTGCCGCAGGCCCTGCAGCATCGCGTCCTTTTGCCTGGTATGCCTGGCCACGGTCTTGCCCATACTGGTTCCTCCCGACGTCGTAACGACACCCATCATACTCAGCATGCCTCTGAACGGTAGGCCCCTGCGGTTGTTGGCCCGATCCTTCGACCGAAAACACGCCGACCGCAGACATGCCAAACCGTTGCCCCGGCCCGCCGATCGTAAGCCACACCGGCTGTAGGCTTTAGACGATATCCGTCAGGAGTCGCGCAGATCGTCCCAGCAGCCCGTGGCCTCAAGATCGCCCACGGTCGCCTCGATATCATCGGTCAGGACGGTGATATGCCCCATCTTGCGATCGTGGCGTATCTCGTCCTTGCCGTAGTCGTGGACGTTCCATTCCGGATGTCTGCCGATCAGCGCACGTGTCGGGGCGACATGCTGGCCGAGCACGTTGACCATGACCGCGGGACTGAGCAGTCTGGGCTTGGGCAACGGCCAGCCGACGATGCCGCGGATATGGGCGTCGAATTGGGAAATGGAACATGCCTCGATGGTGTAATGGCCCGAGTTATGCGGGCGCGGCGCGAGTTCGTTGACGATCACGCGGTCATCCTTGGTGATGAACAGTTCGATGGCCAATGTTCCCGCGAGCTCGAATCCCTTGGCGAGGCGAAGCGCGAGTTCCGTGGCCTCTTGGGAGACCGACGGATCGACGTGAGCCGGCGCCCGGGTGATATGGAGAATGTTGTGCCGATGATCATTGCGCACCATGGGGAACGTGACGAAGTCGCGCCCATTGCCGGACACGAGAATCGACGC
>CALNAE010000154.1 GCA_937874315.1 uncultured Bifidobacterium sp.
GGCATTGTCCCTGGCCTTGATTTCCGCAATGACCTCGTTGGCTGGACCTGGCTGTTCGTTGGGATCGACCGACGTGTCCTCGATGGATCCGATCACCTCTCCTGCTGATTTTCGCGTACGAAGCCGTGGATCGGCCAGATCGTTCAGCGATTCACCAACCAGTGTGATTCCCAATACGATGAATACGATGGCGAGCCCCGGGAAAACCGCCGTCCACCACATGCCCGCGGTCACATCCGCAACCGAACGGTTAAGGTCATACCCCCATTCGGCCGCCGCGGTCGGCTCGATGCCGAAACCGAGGAAGCCCAAGCCGGCAAGCGTAAGAATCGCCTCGGAGGAGTTCAGCGTGAGGATGACCGGCAAGGTGCGCGTGGAGTTCTTGAGCAGATGCTTGGTCATGATTCGCCAGGTGGAGGCCCCGACGACCTTCGCCGACTCAACGTATGCGGCCTCTTTGATGCGGATGACCTCTGAGCGGATCGTCCGGAAATACTGAGGTATGTACACCACCGTTATGGAGATGCCGGAGGCGAGTATGCCACCCTCCAGGCTTGATTGACCGCCTGAAATCACAATGGCCATCAGGATGGCCAGCAGAAGCGATGGGAAGGAATAGATCGCATCGGCGATCATGACACATATCCGATCGAACCAACCGCCGAAATAGCCTGAGACCAGCCCCAACAGCACGCCGGCGAAGATGGAGAGCACGACCGCAACGACGATGGCGATGATGGCGGTTCGCGCGCCCCAGATCACCCTGCTGAACACGTCGAATCCACCAACGGTGGTCCCCCAGATATGACCGGCTCCAGGTGCTGATTGAACCGGAAAATCATGCCCTTGGACGTCCTTGGTCTGGGAAAACCCATATGGGGCGATAAGCGGCGCGGCGATGGCCACCAGGATGAACAGCGCGGTAATGCTCAATCCGGCGATCAGCATGCCTTTCTGCCATCCGACCGCCACCTTGAGATCGCGGATAACCGGCAATTTGGAGAGTCTGGATGGCTTGGCCTGGACATGCAACGCATCAAGCCGCTGGTCTCCGGGAACGGTGACGGTGTCCGTAGCGTTTTTCATCGATCAATACCTCACTCTCGGGTCGAGCAACGCGCTCACCACGTCGACGATGAAGTTGACCAACGAGACGATGACCGCAATCAGGATAACGATCCCTTGGACCGCCACAAAATCACGTTTCTTCAGATAATCGGCCAAAATGAACCCCAGTCCCTTCCATTCGAAGGTCGTCTCGGTAAGTACCGCGCCAGCCAACATCATGGCGATTTGCATGCCCATCACGGTGATGATCGGGATCAACGCCGGTCTCCACGCGTGTTTGGACAGCAGCCGGCGTTCCGAGACGCCACGCGACCGCGCGGCCTCGACATAACCGGATGTGTAGGTCGAGATGACGTTGGTGCGCACCAGGCGGATGAACACGCCGGCGGTGAGCAGTCCCAACGCAAGGGATGGCAGAATCGCGTGTTTGAGCACATCCGCCAGCACCGACATATCGCCGAGCTGCAGCGCATCGACGATATAGAGTCCGGTGGGTGATACCAACCGGCCAAATTGCATCTCGGATTCCAACGAGGATCGACCGGACGCCGGAAGAACGCCAAGCCACACGGAAAAAACGAGTTTAAGCACCAGCCCCAGGAAGAACACCGGCGTCGCATAGCACAGGATGGCAAACACTCGGATGCCCGCATCCGCGAGATGATCACGGTATTTCGCGGCAAGACGCCCGAGCACGATCCCGACCAACAACGCGACGATCAAAGACAGCAACGACAATTCAAGCGTGGCGGCGCCATACCGCAACAGTATCTGGCTGACCGGCTGATTATCGGTCAACGTGGTACCTAAATCGCCATGCAGCAGTTTCACAAGATAATCGCCATACTGCACGATCAGGGGACGATCGTATCCAGCGGCATGAATTCGACGGTGCAATTCCGCCGGGTTGAGTCTTCCGCCCAAGGCTGCGGA
>CALNAE010000155.1 GCA_937874315.1 uncultured Bifidobacterium sp.
TTGATGGTACTGTCCCCACGGGTCTGCTGCACCGGCATCCTCCCTGTCGCGTTGATGAGACGTAGTGCATCATATCCGACGCTTCTCGCGGACCGGGCGTTGATGACCATCTCGCCGGGGCTGAGCGCGGCAAGCTGATTGTCGCTCGTGTCGCTCCCTATGCCAGTGACGATGCCGCCCTTCGCCAGATGCAGGGCGTTGATTATCGCCCCTCCAACCACGGGCACGGCGGACAGCACGGAGCGCAGACCGCCTTGTATCACACCCCATATCCTGCCGCCCAGACCGCTGAAGAAGCTCACGATCCGACCGGGGACACTGGCAACACCAGAGATTATTCCATTCCACAGTCTGCCGAACCATCCGCCCAGACCGCCGAGTATTCCGGTGATCGCTCCCCAGATGCCACGGCCGATATTTCCGAACCATGATCCCGCACCCGAGAAAATCCCCCTGATTCCATTCCACAGTCCCCCGAACCATGAGCCGAGGAAGCCGACGGTCCCGGTGATCGCACTCCCTATGCTACGTCCTATACTGACAAATGCGGATATGAGCATGGGGGCTAGCGCGATCACCGTGGATATGATGGATGTGATGATCTGGGGGATCGCCTTTATCAGGGCCATCATGATCTGAGGCAATGCGGCCACGATGGCAATCATAAGCCGTATGAGACCCGTGATGATCTGCGGGAGATTACCCAGAATCGCATTTATCAGCATCGTGATGATCTGCGGGATCGCCGCCACTATGGCCGTCAGTATCTGCGGGATCGCCTGCACGAGAGCGATGGCGAGCGTTATCAGAGCCTGTATCACAGTGGGGAGTGCACTGGTGATCGCTCTGACCACCTCGGGTATGGCCGATGCGAGGGCGGTGATGATCTGCGGTATTATCACGGTGACGGCATGCAGCAGTGCGGGTATCATCGGCATGAGACCATTGATGAGGGAGGTGATGAGTTTTGGCGCCGCCTTTGCCAATGCTCCGGCTGCGGCACCGATACCCTCCGCGAGCTTGGGGGCCATGGTGGTGATGATGCCTATCCCCTGAGTGGCGACGGCGCTCAACGATGCAGCGAACTTGTCCGGGCTGCCATTGCCGGATAGTAGAGCACCGAAATTGTATTTGAGGCCCGCTACGCTATTGCTAAGCTGCGTCATCTGCCCGGATGGAGTCTTTGCAACCTTGTCATTGAGTCCGCCGACGCTTTTCTGGAGCGCGTTGTTGATGATAGTCGCCCGCTGCGCCTGATCGGCTGCCTGAAACTGCTTTTTTGCGTTGGCATCCAGTACGACACCATATCGTGACAGCATTGTGGCGTTACCTGTCGCCATGGCACGGCTCACGGCCATGGTCGCAGTGCCCATTGACTGCGATGCACCATTGACACCGCCCATGCGGACGGCGAGATCGCCCAGAGATCCCTTGAGAGTATTAAAAGCCTGTCCGCTCACACCCATGCTCGCCGCCGTGCTGGCTGCGCTTCTCGCTGCACCCGCACCGATCACCCCAAATGCGCTGGTGGCATTATCCTGCATGCTCTTCGACCAGCCAGCATTCCCGGCGACTGTCTGAAATTTTGTTATCCCATCCTGAGCCGACTGATAGGACGAGAACGCGCTTTTGGAAAAACTTACGAGCGCATGAACGCCCACCATGGCGCTGGCGGCGACCGCAGCCGCACCAATTTTGAATCCTGATCCGAATCGCGCGCCCTTCTGATTGGTGCGCTCGGATTCGTCTCCGACAGATTTGACGCTGTCACGGCTCTTTGTAGCGGCCTTCTCCAGCCCAGTGGAATCCCCGTCTATCTGTACCAGCACCTGCTCATCGGGATTTGCCATGATCACTCCTCAGATTTTAGAGGCTCCAAAATCCTATGTATGATGTCCGATCTCCTGTCCGCCGACACCTGCGAACTGCTCTCGGGAGCGCTGATGATAGCGGATATTATCTGCGCCATGCGCGCATACTCCGCCATCTCGCATCTCTCCGTGATATGCAGAAAATCCGATCCGGTGAGAGCGTCACGGGAGCCTGTCATCGCTTGTAGATAGTCTCGCAGACCCTCATACCCGAAATACCTCAGAACCCTCGCACAGGAATCCGTCATCCGGTTATCCTGCCTATGCCATTCGGCATCCCGCAGCTCACCCTCATGGGAGACGATATCCCCGATCTGATCATCCGTCAGACCGGGGAACATCCGTCTATCATCATCGGTGACAGGCATCATGACCCGGATACGGTGTCGTACGTTATCTCATCGGTCGTCGGATCATAGATGCCGTTATAGAGCTGCATCGCCTGCATGCGTCCACTATCGGCACCCGTCAGACCATAGTCCGATGCCAGAGCAAGTTGCGGGTAGAATTTCAACGCGAGCGTGGATGTGGTCGCGCGTTTGAGATTGAGGTTGATGGCATTCGAGACGGTCACATGGCGGAAGATCAGATTCGCGCCATGAGTCCCATCGGGGTTCGGGCATACCCGCTCAAAGGCCAGAGTCACGTCACTGACGTTGCACCCATCCGCGAAGAGATTCCATGAACCCGTCGTGGGATCGTATCCATCGCCGAGAACACCGGCGATATCACTGACGGAGAACGGGATGATGTTGAGGGTCGCGGCCTTGATCTCGACCCCAACGGGATGGGTGACGGTCGCGGTATAGCTCTCCTCCGACTGCTCGATGGGGTCAATCGACATCTCGATGCCATCCAACCCTACCTTGTTACCGATGATAACGACACTGGTACGAGTAGTTCCACCGGATGCCTTCCAGCTGAGAGTCGCCTTTCTAAGCCCGTTGAACTGATTGGGGGTATAGGTGCTCGTTACGGTAGTTGCTGCCATTTCTTATCCTTTCTTATACCAAACTTCCACACGGAGACTCTTGACTATCGCACCGCTTGGAAGTTCCGGCATCGTGTTCTTCCCCGTATAGGGAGTGACGCGAACATCATAAAAATTCTGCTCCGGGACTGCTCCCGGAACGCTCATCACATATGACGACGGGTCATCCAACGCTCCGACAACGCAATCCTCGATATGATCGCACAGTAGATCGGTCGCCATCTTCGTCGGTATGAGATTGCCGCTATCATCGCGGCTGTTGTCACCGGCTATCGCATAGAGATCAACATACGTGTGATAGTCATCACCCTGTGAGCGTGATGCCTGCACCGTCTGCGCATACACGCCATAGGATGTGATGGCTCCCGTTGCAGGGTCTATCGGAAAATTTTCGTAGAACCAATCCTCCCCCACGCTGCCGCCGATTTTCGACGCCAGCCAGTAGAGCAGAGCCAGAGTTATCATGATGACACCTCCTGCCCGTATATCTCATAGTGATCGATCATGCCGGTGTCCTGATCGCGTGCCACATCCCAGTGCAGTACCCGAAACTCGCGCGTCTGAGTGCCGTCATCATAGGATATGATCCCCCCCACGCACGCATGCGAGTCAAGCGGAGCATCACGGCAATAGAAAAGCACGTCATCGGTCTGCACCGGTATGGGTGACTGCAAAGTGATCTGGCTACCCTCGTCAATTATCACACTGACGGTCACCCCCGCACCACGAAGCGGTCCCAATGGGTTACTCATGTTGGTGGGATAGTATGTTGCCGTGGTGACGGCAGACGAAAAATCGTCGAACACACTCATATCACGCCACCGAACATCGGCGGAGCATCAGGAGTGAGACTGCGAGGATACGTGGCATCCGGCGAGTAGATGATCGGATTCCAATCCGATTGAAACTGCACGGACTCATCGCATGCATTAAACATCTGGATCAGATCGCTCATATTCGAGTAGAATGCGCTGAGCACGATCTCCCCGTTGTTTCCGTATGAGGTCGAGTAGTTTCTGATCGACTTGGAGGCTGTCGGTATGATCCCACTGCGATTAGCCGCATATACCGCCTTGACCCAGCACGACAGGAGCATGAGCCACGACTGATAGTCGGCATCAGTGGATGCGGGGGGATCGGTCATGCACAGCATCGCCAGCAGCCTCGTCTCGCATCCCGCCGTAAACGTGGCGAGATCAGCATCACTCACCGATACCGGCACGCCGATACCGCCCGACAACAAATCCATTGTCGGGCGTGATATGACTGTCGGCGTGAATTCGATCATGATATCAGGCTGTTGCAGGAGTCTTGACGAGTACCGCGCTCCACGGCGCACCAAGCGCCGCTCCAATACGCATCTTCGACTCGAAATCATAGCTATTGGCCCGAATGTAGTACTGGCTCAGAGCCTGTGGCGTCATCTCGCCAACACCATACACCGCGCTGAGATTAACGATCAGGGCCTGATAGGTCGATGTGAACGTGTCAATAGCCGCATTATGACCAGTCTCACGAGTTGACGGACGCAGCCACGGAACCTGAATGATCCCATCCACTCCGAGGAAGTCGGCAATCTGCTGCGGCGACCCCGCAAGATTCGCGGGGAAACCGCCAGTGCCAATCAACGCCTCGTTGATGAGCTGACGATATACGGTACGGGAGAGGATGACATACACGCCCGTGTTGAGCAGCGCGTTATCCAAAAGCTCGACGTTGGCGACCTGCGTCGAAAGGGACTTCAGAAGACTCTCCCCAGTGGCAGGCGTGTACACGGTGCCATACACGCTGCCCGACGCGGTTACGTCATTGACTATCGAGGAGATCGCCGTATACGGAGTGGACGTTGCGTCATCATTGGTGACACCGCCGACAATCAACGCCTCCTCAGCAGCTCGGACGACCTTGGCCGGAAGTTCACGCGTCACCCAATCGACGACGGATGCGCCGGAGAGGCCACCGGCATTATCCACGAAATCCGCAGGCAGTGACACGAACTTGAACAGCGACTGCGCGACGATGAGCCGAGGAGCGATGGTGGCGGTCTGCACCGTCTTATCGGCGACCGACCCCTTGGCACGCCCCTTGGCATATGTGGTGGAAGTCACGAAGCCCGGGACGGTGTATTGGTTGGTGCCGTTGTACTGGGTGATGTGCGAGTAGATGGAGTTGTCCGACTGCAAAAGCTCCGTGACCTTGCCGATCACATACTCGGGGGTGAGGCTCACATCCGTGGGGTTGAACGAGATGTCGTTTTTGGTCATCCAGTTTTTGATCGGCGTGGAATCCGCGAACGAGGGCACGCCGATCGACGTGGGTCGTCCGGCACCCTCGAGCAGGGCACGCCCCCACGCCTCGAGATACTCGGGGGATTTCTTCTTCTTGTCGAAATCGTTGGATACCGTCGTCGCGATTGGCTGCTGCACAACGGGCCTGAAGGCTCCCGACACTCTGCTCTTCATGTTCTTCTTTCCCTTGGAATTCTGCGGCTGTGGCATGGTTGCGTTGGGATCATCGGGGACAGTCCCATCGTCGTCATCGTCATCGTCATCGGAGTAGGGCATTCCCGCCGACGCGTTGAGCGCATCGCTGACCATGTCAGCGATCCACTGCGGGTCGGTGATTCCGAGCTTCGCGAAAAGATCAGTCATCGCGCTCATGACGTCCGACGCGTCGGCATCGTTCTTGACGACCTTGGCGAGCTCGTTCTTGATCATCGTCTTGATCTGATCGAGGGAGGGAGATTCCACCTTGGTATTTTCATCGGCCATTTTTGTTTCCTTTTCGATAGGGGTTTGCTTGTGCACATTTTTCGAGTGGTTATTCACAGATTGTGTACCGGGATCGTTGCCGACACCGACGGGAGCGACGGCGTAAATCCAGAAGTCGCCGTAAACGCCATCGTCCGACATATCATACAGATCACCCTCAGTAGAGAACTGGAGCATGTGATCCTCGGCAAGCGGTCTGATGGAGTTGGCGGCGGGATTGGTCGACAGACAGTACATGAGATGCATATCGCCATCGGAATCGAGATACAGCCATCCCGCGCCGGACTGGTCGGCGACGTCCGGAGAATGATTGTTGTCTATCGTGATCTGGTAGTCGCCATTAGGCTGCGGGTTATCGGCACTGATCTGCGGGAGATCGCGGACATACTGCATGCTCCCGTCGCGTAGTCGCACCATCGCCTGAGCGTTGTTCTGGCGGCATCCGTCCGCCATGACATTGTCGGTGGAGATGACGGCGAAGTAGCATCGCGCCTGCTGATCCGGCGTGAGCATCTGAATTTGGTTGGATATACGCATAGGTTCCCTTCGTTTTCACGCCTATGCGTCTCTACCCATATGATAGCATAAAAAATCCCCCGCGCAAGGAGAATGGGTTCAGCGCGGGGGATCGTCCGGTTATTTGGACGTTAGTAGCATCTATGCGTATAGGTGATCGATATGGGGATGAGATTCTTGCAGCTTGGGCAGTAGTGGTTCGTGCGCGTCCTCACGTCATCACTCAACGGTGTCTCGGCGAGGAAGCGACCGCAGTTCGGGCAGACGCTGCGAACATAGCGTGTCCCATCCCGCTCGCGAAGCTCGTTCACCGATTTGTCACCCATGCAGATGCGTCTCCCTTATCTTCTCTATGAGTAGCTTTCCACCTGCGACGGCAATCGCGACGAAAGTCATGACAAGAATGAGGCCGACAGTCGATAGGAGTATCACTCCTATGAGCTGCATCATCCATATCAGCAGTGCGTGCATCGTATCTCCTCATATGACATTGTAACCGAAATCAATCGATCCGACGTTGAATCCCACGCCTGAAACACTCACCATGATATCACCCGCACTCAGATTCATGAAACGTGCGACGCAGTTCAAAGACATGTCGGAGTTGACGCTCCACAAAACGCTCCATAATGTAATATTCCCATCCGGTAGAGCCAAACCAGTGGGATCAACACCGAAATCGCATATGGGGGCGATTCCGCTGACATACGGATGGTAGATGATGCTCACATCAACCGTCCCATGTGCGGGGATCGTCACCTGATACGATTCATCGGCATACGAGAGCTGCGAGAAACTGACGCGCTTGTCGGACTTCATTGCGTGAATCTCGTTTTCGATGTCGCGCAGGATATCGGTTATCATACTCTCCCCATTACATACCAGTTGACGCTGTTGACGCTCTGCCCCATGACCGTCCAGTTGATGTGATAGCCGGAGTTTGAGGCTCCGACCGGGAAATGCCACGTGTTGAAATCGGATAAGCCGGGCCTCGACTCCCTATATCCGACGAGCGGCTGCACGGGATTGCCCGACGAATCGGTAAACGTCACGCTCAGCATCGGGAAATCCAGATAATCGCTCAGAGCATCGCACATGATGTCCTGATTGGCATACGTCTGCGGCACGATGAACACTCCCGATCTGACCGAGGTCATCAGACTCGGAGTGGCTCCGTCAGCCGATTTCAGGGCCATGATCTCCCTGTGCATCCTCTGTATGTCATCCAGTATGCTCATGCGTTCGCCTCGAACTCCGAAAAGGATGATACCAGTATCCTCGTATCCACGCTCTTGTCCCTCTCCAATCCCCACTGCACATAGCCATCATCCTGATAGTCAACGCCACCCATCCACGTCGTCGTGCTCACCGGGGTGCACCACACCATATGAGACTCGCCATCCAGAAACATGATGTATATGCTGCGCATCTCCATGTCACCCTGAGTGGATGACGTGGCGGGGATATCGACCATCTGCTGGTGCAGGAGATTGACCATGGGTGGCGCATATGATTTGATGGCACGCAGCTCGTTTTGCATCCATTTGATCTCATCAACCAGCGACACTGACATCATCCCCCGTCGGGCTTATCATCTGCATCTTCACCACAGTGACTCCCAGTCCGCTGACCGTGATATCCATTTTGTCGATCCTATACAGTCCATTGTCATACAGTGGATAGTGGGAGTAGATGCCGCTCGTGATGATGCGTATGGTGTCACCAACCCAGATATCCCCGTTTTGTGCGTGCTCGCGGACTCGCAGCCCGAGACGGGTGGAATTGATCGTGACGGTGGGTGTCGCACTGGGAGTGCTCGCATATTTCAGTAGTTTTGTCGCCGCGTTGTCAAGCGTCTGCTGATTGCTGATGCTACTATCCTGAGCTACATGACAGTAATAGTAGTGTCTGGCACGCGACTGAGCATTGTACGCTCTCGCCGTGAGGGTGGTTCCCTGTGCACCATATCCATTGCC
>CALNAE010000156.1 GCA_937874315.1 uncultured Bifidobacterium sp.
AGTCGGATTCGTCGATACAGATACAGCAGGGGCTCTGCACGCTGTTTGCGCGTGCAGAGCCCCTCGGCAGACACATACTTGGTCTTGGCTAATTGCGCTGTTTGGGCTTCTTGACCGGCGGCTCGCCCAGCAGGCTATCCACGACGGTTACCGTCTGCTCATCGGCAGCATTGGCGTCACCGGCGGCATCGGCGAGCGTCAACGTCAGCTCACCGGTAACCCGGCCGGCTTCGGCGATATCGTCCAAAGCCTGCCGAAGGGCTTCGGTTCCCTGTCCGCTCGCGGCCAGCGTGGCATGGAGGATCGGTGTTTTCATGGATACCTTGGCCTGTGACTTGAGGCCGCGCAGTTCGGCCAGTGCGTTGCCGGCCCAGAGCAGCAAGGTCGCGTCAGTTTCGCCCGCCGCGTCGGCATAGCGCTCGGGAGTGGGCCATGCAGCGCGATGCACGGAGCCTTCGCCGGCATGCATCCAGGACCAGACCTCCTCCGCGGCATACGGCAGATACGGGGCGAAGAGACGGGCGAAGGCGTCGAGCCCCAATCCCAGTGTCGTACGGGCAGAGCGCACCGCCGCGGCGCTCGGCACATGCCCTGTCGCGTCGGCGGTGCCATAGGCGCGGTTCTTCACCAGCTCGATGTAGTCGTCGCAGAACTTCCAGAAGAAGCTTTCGATGGTCTCCAGCGCCTTGGAATGCTCATAGTCATTCAGATTGTCGGTTGCCCCGCGGACCACGGCGGCCAGCGAAGCCATCACCGCGCGGTCGAGCGGCTCGGTGACATCCGCCGGATTCCACCGCTCGCTTGTGGCGTCGGACACATGGTGCTGATCGTCTTCACGCCCGATGGCCAACGCGAATTTCGTCGCGTTGAGCAGCTTGATGGCCAGACGACGACCGATTTTCATCTGACCCTCGTCGAAGGTCGCATCCAGCCCAAGACGCGCGGAGGCGGCCCAGTAACGCACGGCATCGGCGCCGAATTTCTTGATCGGCTCGTTCGGTACCACGACGTTGCCCTTGGACTTCGACATCTTCTTGTGGTCGGGATCGAGGATCCAGCCGGACAGCGTGGCGTTGGACCACGGAAGGCAATGGTTTTCCAAGTGCGCGCGGTCGATGGAGCTGAACAGCCAGGTGCGGATGATGTCCTGCCCCTGCGGGCGAAGATCCATGGGGAAGGTCGCGTGGAACAGCCGTTGGCTGGCCTCGTCGGATTCGGCCCAATGGGTTACGATCTGCGGGGTAAGCGACGATGTGGCCCAGGTGTCCATGATGTCATGCTCGGCAGTGAAACCATCGGGCTGATCGCGCTGCGACTCCGTGAAGCCCTGCGGCACATCGGTCGTGGGGTCGATGGGCAGCCGCGACTCGTCCGGAGTGAGCGGGTGATCGTAATCAGGCTCTCCTTGGGCGTCGAGACGGTACCACAGCGGGAAGGGGACGCCGAAGAAGCGTTGGCGGGAGATCAGCCAGTCGCCGTTGAGACCATGCACCCAGTTCTCATAGCGCACACGCATGAAATCGGGATGGAAGCTCAGTTTCCTCCCACGGTCGATGAGCGCGGCGTTAAGCTGGGAATCGGTGCCGCCGTTGCGCAGGTACCATTGACGGGATGTGACGATCTCTAGGGGCTTGTCGCCCTTTTCGTAGAAGTTCGTCATGCGCTTGGTGGGTCTTGGCTCGCCGTCCATGTCGCCGTTGGACCGTAGCCGCTCGACGATGATCTTACGCGCCGAGAATGTGGTTTTGCCCTCGGTCTCCTCGAAGAGGGCACGGCCCTCGTCGTCGGTGATCCAATCGGGGACATCCATCACGATGCGTCCGTTGCGTTGAATGATCGGGCGGGTCGGCAGCTTGAGCTCTCGCCACCACTGCACGTCGGTGACGTCGCCGAAGGTGCAGCACATGGCGATGCCCGCACCCTTATCCATCTCCGCCGCGGGATGCGCGAGAATCGGCACCTTGACCTTGAACAGCGGCGAATACACGAATTTTCCGAAATAGGGTTGGTATCGCGGGTCGTCGGGATTGGCGATCAGCGAGGTGCAGGCGGCCAACAGCTCGGGGCGCGTGGTCTCGATGTAGATCGGCGTACCGTCCTCGAATCGGAAGGCGATCTTGTGGTAGAAGCCGGGATATTCACGGCTTTCCAGCTCGGCCTGGGCCACGGCGGTCTGGAAGGTGACGTCCCACAGGCCGGGCGCGTCCTGCTGATAGACCTCTCCGCGGGCGAGATTGCGCAGGAACGCCTTCTGCGCCACGCGCTGCGGGTGCTCGCCGATGGTGTGGTAGGTCTGGGACCAGTCCACGGAGAGCCCCAGGGAGCGCCAGAGCTCTTCGAATTGTCGCTCATCGCGCTTGGTCAGCTCCTCGCACAGCTCCACGAAGTTCTTACGGCTGATCGGCACCTGATCGCGCGCTTCGATCTTCTTACCGTCGGTTCCGTGGAAGGGGGGCTTGAAATCGGGATCGTACTTCAGCGATGTGTCGACGCGTACACCGTAGTAGTTCTGTACGCGGCGTTCGGTCGGCAGCCCGTTGTCGTCCCAGCCCATCGGATAGAAGACGTCGTAGCCTTGCATGCGCTTGAATCGAGCGATGACGTCGGTATGGGTATAGGAGAAGACGTGGCCCACATGCAGCGAGCCCGAAACCGTAGGTGGGGGCGTGTCGATGGAGTACACCGCCTTGCGATCGCGCGAGTCGCCATAGGCATAGACGTTGCCGTCGTCCCACGTCTTACGCCAGATGTCCTCAAGCCCGTCCACGCCGACCTTGTCGGGCAGCGGGCTGAGATTCGCCGTGATGGCGCTGGTGGTGCCAGTTGTTTCCTGATCAGTCATGCGGCCAAGTTTAGAAAGCAATCGTGACATACTGAGAGAGTCTGCACAGTATGTACTCGACTAGGGCGTCGACCCCGCATGCCGCCACGGTGTTGAGGGACCGGCTGTGAGGATGCTGCTGGCCACGTCGAGCGCCTGCGCCGCGGTTTATTGCATGCGCAGCTGCTGCAACGCAAGGCGTTCGTCGCTCATGGCGCTTTCGTATCCGTGCAGTTTGGCCTTGACAAGGATCCTATCTTCTTTTTCGTAGAGCCAATCCGCTGCGGCGTCCCGGCTCACGGTTTTGGCATAGGCCTTCAGCCGGTTTTCATAGTCGGCGTTATTCGTCGCGGCCAATGCCTCGGCATACTGGCGCTGGGCATCTGCATTGGTGTAACGGAATACGGAATCGGCGTCGGCGAATGTCGACGCGTCGTTGGTGCCGGCACTGCCGCCGGTGGTCATGAGGGCGATGGTGTATTTGCCTTCGTGCAGGCGCTGTTGCAGCGTCGCATGGTCCACCACCTGCACCTGCACGGTGAAGGGCCCATCACTCTGCAGCTGGTCGGCTATGGCGTTGCCGAGGTCTTGGTACTCCTCGGGTACGAGAAAGACCACGGTTCCCAGGTATCGAGTGGAGAAGTAGGACAGCATGGAGCGCGCCTTGGCCGCGTCGTGAGGAAACAGGCCGGTCAGATCTTCGTACCCCGGTTCCAACGTGCCGATAGGCCCTCCGAGCAGGGTGGCGACATCATGTTGCGACGCCACGGCCGCCTTCGCGTCGATAAGATATCGCGTCGCCTGCCGTACTCGCTGATCGGAATAGATCGACGAGCTGTCCGTGTTATAGCCGATGAACACCTTCGTGGTACTGGGGCCCTGCGCGATCTTCAAGGTCGGATCGCCGTTGAGCGCCGATTGAATATCCGCGGTTCGCGGCAGCGCCATCTGGATGTCATCGGTATGCAATGCCTTGAATAGCGCGGCATCCGATTGGAAATAGCGCAGGGTCACCTGCGAGGACGCGGCGGCGGTGCCGGGATACCGAGTATTTCGTTTCAACGTGATCGACGAGCCGGGCACGTAGTCGGATATGACGAAGGGGCCGGATCCGACTGCGTCGGTGGCATAATCGACGTTCGCCCGCGGGTCGAAGACGATGCCGACGGGTGACGACAGCGTGCGCAATAATCGGGGGTTCGGCGCGCCGAGTGTTATGACCAATGTGTTCGTATTCGGGTTGGCCACGCTTTTCAGGTTGCCGAGCTGATCATAACCCGGATGCTTCGCATTGACCGCCTGCTGAAGCGACCATACCGCATCGGAGGCGTCCAGTGGGTGACCGTTGGAGAACACGTCGTTGGAACGAATCGTGAAGGTGTAGACAAGACCGTCATCCGAGACCTTCCATGAGCTCGCCAAACCAGGCCGCACCTGGTTGTGGGAACTGAGCGAGGTAATGGTTTCGTAGACGTTGCCCAGGAGCGCCTGTTTGGCCGGCGCGTCGTCATGCGTGCGGATGTCGAGCGACTGCGGCGGCGTGCGTAAACCCACGGTGACCGTGGCGTCCGATTGGATGGCGTTGGTTCCGGGAATGACGTCGCGATGGCTTGACAGCGACCAGACGACCCATGCCGAGGCGAGCAGCGAGAGCAGAACGGCGAGGAACACGATCCATTGCCGTGCGCCATGACGCCTATGTTGTGTCATCGTCACTTGAATCCCCATCTTCCGTACAATCGTGTCGAACGGTTCGGCATGGCAAGTGTTGCGGACGCCGACCGTTCCTGATCAGCAACTGAGTCCCTCACCAACACTATACGTATGCGACGTCGGCGGACTTGCGCAATCCCGTAACCGCGTCGTGCCCGTACGGGGTCTTGCGCATAAGCGGCGTGTCTGCGTGGAACCTGTTCCGCACGAGACATGCGCGATCATGGCATTTCCGCGCTGGGACAGGTCTCGTTGAGCACGCAATTCGCACAATCCGGTCTGCGCGCGTGGCAGGTCGCACGCCCATGCAGAATCAGGCGGTGGGACAGGTTGGTCCACTCCTCGGGTGGGAAGCAGGAGGTGATCTCACGCTCTATCGCCACCGGATCGGGATGCGTGGAGCGCCAGTCGGTGCGCCATCGCAATCGTCCGGTCACACGCGTGACGTGGGTGTCAACGGGGAAACCGGGAATGTGGAAGGCGTTGCCCAGCACCACATTCGCCGTTTTCCTGCCCACGCCGGGCAGCGTCACCAGCTGGGCCATCGTCGCGGGAACCACGTCGGAGAAGCGGGTATGCAGATCGTAGGACAGCTCGATGATATGCGCGCTTTTCGATCGGAAGAAGCCCAGAGGGTGAATGATGTCCTCGATGGCTTCGGGATCGGCGGTACCGAGCAGACCGGGCGTCGGATAACGCCGAAACAGCTGCGGCGTCACCGAATTCACCCGTTTGTCCGTGGTCTGGGCGCTGAGCACCGTGGCGACGAGCAACTGGAAGGGGTTCTGAAAATCAAGGGCGCAGGCGGGCTCGGGAATCTGCTGACGCAGCAATTCGTATTCGGCGTGCATGCGCGCCAGCCGATGGCGCTGAGATTCGCGTGGCATACCTATGCACCGCTCGTCACTGAGCCGTGAGCGTCGAGGACGAGGCCGAAACCGGACGCGCGCCCGACGCGGCGGCGGTATCGGAATCTTGATCGGACACGGTCTTCGCCGACGTTTCGTTCGATATGGCAAGCGCAGGGACCGACACCGTGGCGCCCGACTGATCGGCGGTGTCTTCGGGGGGGTCGAATCGGTACCCGACATTGCGCACCGTGCCGATCAGGTGTTCGTATTCGCCGCCGAGCTTGGCGCGCAGCCGCCTGATATGGACATCCACGGTGCGAGTGCCGCCGTAGTAGTCATATCCCCAGACCTCCTGGAGGAGCTGGGCACGCGTGAACACGCGATTGGGGTGAAGCACGAGGTATTTGAGCAGTTCGAATTCCTTATAGGCCAAATCGATGGGTTGTCCGTGCAGACTGGCGGTGTATCCATTCGTGTCGACGACCAGCTCGCCGCTGCGAATGAGTCCATCGACGTCCTGACGGGGCTGTTCCTCTCCGGAGAAGGAGCGGAACACCCGCTGCGAACCATGGTCGGAGACGAGCCGCAATCTTCCCTCGACCTCCGCCGGTGAAGCGCTGGAGACCACGACATCGGCCACTCCCCATTGCGGGTTGACCACGGTGAATCCACCCTCGGTCAACACCAATACGATCGGCGTGCTCAGGCCAGTCGCCTGCACGAGTCGGCAGAGCGTTTTCGCCATGGCCAGATCGTCGCGGGCATCGAGGAACAGAATCGTGTTCTCCGGCATCTTGACCAGACTGGAAGCATCCATCGGCAACACACGAACCCGGTGGGAAAGCAGGGCAAGCGAAGGGAGTACGGAAGCGGGGTCACTCGCTGACGTCATCAGCGTAAGATCAGTCACTAGACTCCTCTCTCTGCCGGCTTATTGGGTACCAGTGTACAGCCGTACCGTGTCATGGTAGGCCGCATTGATGAGATTGGTTGTATTGTATGCTCGGGTTCTGGACACTTTTCGTTGTGGGGACATGACGATAGATTTGTATGGTGTGTCGTCAACGTCGACGCGATACGGATGCGAGACGCGCGACAGAACGAGAGGGATGGGCAGATGTCAGCAGTGGCCGGAGACGATCGGGCATCGAGTCGTCAGCGATCATCGGGACGGATGGTGTTGACGCAGGCATGCGCATATCTGGTGGTGATTGCCGCGATGCTGGCGTGCGTGTTCCTTGACGTGCCGGATATCCTGGTCGGGCTGGTGGCGGCCGTAATACTTGCGATTTATGTCAGTTGCTGGCCTTTCATGCCGTCCGGTCCTTCTGGAACGGTTGTGGAACGCAGCGTGACGACGCTGTTGGGGGCGGTGTCCGTCCTGGCCGGCCTGTTCGCCGAACGGGTGCCCGCGATCGAGCCGCCGTCGCTGCGGTTGCCGGCCGTTACCCGTGCCGTGGATGCCGCCAATGTGGCGATGCATCGCTGGCTCGCCCTGAGCGTCATTCTCGTCGTGGTCCTGATCGTTTTTGGATTCGCGCGCCAAATGGCGCGGGAGCATCGTACGCAGCTGGTCGTGTCGTTGTCGTATTCGCTACTGAGCGGTGCCGCTGCGGTGGCGTTGGGGGGTTGGGTGGCGACCGCCCACTACTGGCACATACTGTTGGCCGGCTGGCAGCAG
>CALNAE010000157.1 GCA_937874315.1 uncultured Bifidobacterium sp.
GCACCGTCTGCACCGTCTGCACCGTCTGCACCGTCCGCTTCGGTCGTGCCGTCGAACGGCTTATCGCGGTCGGCGAGTCCGACGGAACCCGCATCTTCGTCGCAACGCTCCGGGCCGGACATGCCGACGCTGGTTGTCGGGGATTCCACGCGCGACGAACACCATGGACCGTCGCAGGCCACGCAACCTTCTACGCTGGCTCCTGCGTCGCCGCGGGAGCGCGGCCTTCGCATACGGATCGATCATGGTCCCAGGCACGAGTCCGAACATTCCCGATGAGAGGGGTTCCGGGCCGTGCGACGCTCTGATATTCGCATGGAACGCACGCGCTCGAGTGTGTCGAATTCTTCGCTCTCGGATGGGCTGAAGATTCGTCAACACGAACCCATATAGTGTTGGCATGGCTTCAAATCATGAAATGAATGAAGAGTCCTCATACGCCCCGGTCCCGCCGATTTTTGCCAAACTTGGCTTGGCGTATGATGACGTGCTCCTCCTGCCCAATGAAACTGACGTAATTCCTTCCGAAGTCGATACTTCCACCCATTTCACCCGTGAGATCACGTTGAAAGTCCCCGCCATTTCCGCCGCCATGGACACGGTGACGGAGTCCGAGATGGCGATCGCCATGGCCCGCAACGGCGGCATCGGTGTGTTGCACCGTAATCTGTCGATCGACGATCAGGCCGCGCAGGTCGATGTCGTCAAGCGCAGCGAATCCGGCATGATTACCGATCCGCTGACCGTCAATCCGGATGCGACGTTGGCCGATCTCGACAAACTGTGCGCGCGCTTCCACATCTCCGGCCTGCCCGTGGTGGATAAAGAGAATCGGCTGGTCGGCATCATCACCAACCGTGATATGCGTTTCATCGCCTCTGAGGATTATGACCATCTCAAGGTGAGCGACGTGATGACCAAGGACAATCTGATCACCGGCCCCGCGGACATCACCAAGGAGGACGCCCACCGGCTGTTGGCGCAGCATAAGGTCGAGAAGCTTCCGTTGATCGATGGGAACGACCGGCTCTCCGGGCTGATCACGGTGAAGGACTTCGTGAAAACCGAACAGTATCCCGATGCCACAAAGGATTCCCAGGGTCGTCTGCGTGTGGCGGCCGGCGTCGGATTCCTCGGTGACGCCTGGCAACGCTGCTCGGCTTTGATGGAGGCCGGTGTGGACGCCTTGATCGTGGACACGGCGAACGGCGAGGCGCGCCTCGCGCTCGATATGATCCGTAGGCTGAAGGCGGATTCGGCATTCGCAGATGTGCAGATCATCGGCGGCAACATCGCCACGAGACAGGGCGCACAGGCGATGATCGATGCCGGCGTCGACGCGGTGAAAATCGGCGTGGGCCCCGGCTCCATCTGCACCACCCGAGTGGTCGCCGGCATCGGCGTACCGCAACTGACGGCCGTGTATGATGCCGCGCAGGCCTGCAAGGCCGCCGGAGTGCCCTGCATCGCCGACGGGGGCATTCACTACTCCGGCGATATCGCCAAGGCCTTGGTCGCGGGTGCCGACAGCGTCATGCTCGGCGGCGCGTTGGCCGGTTGCGAAGAGGCGCCGGGGGAGAAGGTGCTCCTACACGGCAAGCAGTACAAGCTCTACCGCGGCATGGGGTCGTTGGGCGCCATGGCGCCGCGTGGAAAGAAGTCCTACTCCAAGGATCGCTACTTCCAAGCCGACGTCACCAGCAACGACAAGGTGGTCCCCGAGGGCGTCGAGGGCGAGGTTCCCTACCGTGGACCGCTGAACGCCGTGCTCTACCAGATGATCGGTGGTCTGCATCAGTCGATGTTCTACGTCGGCGCGCGCACGATCCCCGAGCTGCAGCAACGTGGCAAGTTCATCCGAATCACCGATGCGGGGCTGCGCGAATCGCATCCGCATGACATCGTCATGACGGCCGAGGCGCCGAACTACACCGGCTTCCATAACTGATCGTCAGTTTCCCGTTTGCTCCCCCGACCGATCGTCGTCGGTCGGTCTCGGTGGCCATGTTGCATTCGCGCCATGGCCACCGTCGTCTATAACCGTCCCGCATCCGTTAGTGATGTCGCCGAAACGGCTCGTGCCCCGGCCCGCGACCCCCCCTGCGGCGCGCTATTCGCTGACCGGTCGTGACGCTGAGATAGCCTGAACGGTTCTGTATGACGAGGGAAAGGTGACCGATATGGCCGAAGGTAAAGACGATCTCATATTCACCCCGGAGGAATCGCGTCTGATTTGGATCGACTGCGAGATGACGGGTCTGGATATCTTCCACGATGAGCTCTGTGAGGTTTCGGTCGTGCCGACTGATTTCAATCTCAAGGTACTCGACCGGGGCATCGATCTGGTCATCAGGCCATCCGAAGCCGCGGCCGCTCATATGAACGATTTCGTGCGTCATATGCATACGTCTTCCGGTCTGGTCGACGAGTGGAACAAGGACGGACTGAGCCTCGACGAGGCACAGCGTCAGGTCGTCGCCTACGTCGGCAGGTTCCTGCCGGAGCATGGCAAGGCGCATCTGGCCGGAAACTCCGTCGGTTCCGACAAGAAGTTCCTGGACCGTTTCATGCCCGACCTCATGGCCAGACTGCATTATCGCGTCATCGACGTGAGCACCCTCAAGGAACTGTCGCGGCGTTGGTATCCTGCTGTATACGCGAATAAGCCGGGCAAGCATGGCGGTCATCGTGCGCTCGCCGACATCATCGAATCCATCGACGAATTGCGCTACTACCGCGACATGTGCTTCGTGTCGGCTCCCGGCCCGGATGATCGGCAGGCGAACAGTGGCGCCGCGCGCATCGAGCGCACCAGCCTGTTGCGCGTCTATGAGGCGGATGGCGATCCGGTCGAGGACCCCGAACACGCCGAGAAGGTCGATTACTGAGTGAGGATAATCGGGTTCCGACGGGAGCGGGTAGCCGGGGATGGGTACAGTTGACGGCGGTACGATGAGAACGATGAGAACGGAAGTGTCCTGTGCGGCAATCTGAGGCATTGGCGTTGTTAAAGGCCGGCGCGCATGTGTTCATCACCGGTGCTCCGGGTGCGGGCAAAACCTATGTGCTCAACGAGTTCATCCGTTCCGCTCGGGCCGATGGCGCGTCCGTCGCGGTGACGGCTTCGACCGGAATCGCTTCGACCCATATCAATGGTCGTACCATCCACTCGTGGAGCGGCGTCGGGGTCGCTACGGTGTTGACCGAGCAGTTGTTGCGTCAGATTCGATCTCGCAGACGGGGACGGATCCAAGCCGCCGACATTCTCGTCATCGATGAGGTATCGATGCTGCATGCCTGGCTGTTCGACATGGTCGATCAGGTGTGTCGTGCCGTACGGCACAATCCCGAACCTTTCGGGGGCTTGCAGGTCGTGCTGTCCGGTGACTTCTTCCAGTTGCCTCCGGTTACGCGTGCCGCACGGGGTGGCGACATGATTGCGGAGGGCTCGGAGTTTCAGGAAGCCCGACGAAGTTACGCCGAGAAAGGCAAGGATCCGGAGGGATTCATCACCGAGTCGTTGGTCTGGGATCGGCTCGATCCGGTCGTCGCCTATCTCACCGAACAGCATCGTCAGGATGACGGTCAATTACTCACCGTACTCACCGACATTCGTGAGGGCTCGGTCACGCAGGAGGATCACGATGTGTTGGCCGGTAGACTGGGTGTGTCGCCGGGCTCGGATGAGGTCGCCGTCCATCTGTTCCCGGTGAATCGACAGGCCGATATGTTGAATGATCAACAGCTGTCCCGCATCGTCGAACCGGCGCATGAGTATTATGCGCAGGCTTCTGGTCCCGCGGATCTCGTGACACGGCTGCAACGCAACATGTTGGCTCCGGAACGTCTGCAATTGAAAACCGGTGCCGCCGTAATGGCCTTACGCAACGATCCGGATCATCAATACGTCAACGGTTCGATTGGCACGGTGCGCGGGTTCGCGCCGGAGAACAAGGGCGGATGGCCTGTCGTCGAGTTCCAGAACGGCAACACCGTCACGCTGAGGCAGGCGTCATGGGAGATGATGGATGGGGAAAGCGTGCTCGCATCCGTCAAACAGGTGCCGTTGCGTTGCGCATGGGCCATCACCATCCACAAATCCCAGGGCATGACTCTGGATAGGGCGGTGATGGATTTGCGGCGGACATTCGCCCCTGGCATGGGATACGTGGCGCTGTCCCGAGTCGAGGCATTGGACGGGTTGTATCTGGGCGGCATCAACGAGCGTGCCTTCGATGTTTCGCCCCAGGCCGTGCGGTTGGATGGCGAGCTTCGGAGCAATGCGTCCATCGCATCCGCCCGACTGCGCGGAGACGGTGTCGGGGCATTCGCACGTCATATCCAAGACGACGACACAGACGAGTTCACGCAAGAGGGCCTGTTCTAATCGCGTGCCGTCATGTTCGAAGTGGGGCGCCGAGCGTTGTCCTCTTGCCCGAATAGTTTTGGACCCATGACTTCCACTGCACTTCGTATGTCAACTTTATTCCTGCGCACATTGCGCGAGGATCCCGCCGACGCCGACGTCGATTCGGCCCGTCTGCTCCAGCGTGCGGGCTATATCCGCAAAGCCGCCCCCGGCATCTGGACATGGCTCCCACTCGGGCTGCGGGTCCTGAACAACATCGAGGCCGTCGTGCGTGCCGAGATGGCCGGCATCGGGGCTCAGGAAGTGCATTTCCCGGCGCTGCTTCCGCGTGAACCATATGAGGCGACGCATCGTTGGGAGGAATACGGCGACAACATCTTCAGGCTCAAGGATCGTCATCAGGCCGACTACCTGCTTGCGCCCACGCATGAAGAGGTGTTCACCCTGCTGGTCAAAGACCTGTATTCCTCGTATAAGGATCTGCCGGTCACGCTCTACCAGATCCAGACCAAATACCGCGATGAGTTCCGCCCTCGCGCCGGTCTGATCCGTGGGCGTGAGTTCATCATGAAGGACGCCTACTCCTTTACCATCGACGAGGATGGGTTACGCCAAGCCTATGGCGAGGAGCGAGCGGCCTATGAGCGCATTTTCCGGCGACTCGGGGTGCGCTACGTCATCGTCCACGCCGTTTCGGGCCCGATGGGAGGCTCGCAGTCGGAGGAATTCCTCGCGCCGCTGGCCATTGGTGAGGACACCTTCGCCCAATCCGAATCAGGAAAGGCGTGGAATGTCGAGGCGTTGACCACACCGGAGACCGAGGACGTCGATTTTTCGTCGACGTCGGCAATGGAAACGTTGGACACTCCCGACTCGACGACCATCGAGGCTTTGGTCGCCCAGGCCAACGCGTTGCATCCGCGTGCCGACGGGCGGACTTGGCAGGCCGACGATATACTCAAGAACGTCGTTATCGCCGTCAAGCATCCCGAGGACGATCAGCATGACGAACCATGGCGTGAGGTGGTCGTCATCGGCGTGCCCGGCGATCGTCAGGTCGATATGAAACGACTTGAGGCTCAGTTCGCGCCGGCCGAGATCGAAGAGGCCGACGCCGACGATCTCAAGGCGCATCCGGAGTTGGTGGCCGGTTATATCGGGCCGATGGCGTTGGGCCCTCAGGCTCGTGGCGCGTCGGAAGCCGGGGAACTGGCCGGTTCCGATGACGAAGAAGATGTCGATGTCGATGCCGGTTCGGCTGTGCGCTATCTGATCGATGCCCATGTCGCCCGTGGCAGCGCATGGATCACCGGAGCCGACAGGGTGGGATATCACCGTTTCAACGCCGTGTACGGCCGCGATTTCGAGGCCGATGGCACCGTCGAGGCGGTTCAGGTTCGGCAGGGTGACATGAGTCCCGACGGTTCCGGACCGTTGAGTTTCCAACGCGGCGTGGAGATCGGGCAGGTCTTCCAATTGGGGCTGAAATACTCCAAGGCATTGGGTCTCAATGTCCTTGATCACAACGGCAAGGCCGTGCCCGTGTGGATGGGATGCTACGGAATCGGCGTCTCCCGCGTGCTTGGCTGCATCGCCGAGTTCCATCACGACGACAAGGGCCTGGCATGGCCGGTCAATATCGCGCCTGCGCAGGTGCATGTCCTGGCCACCGGCAAGAAGGCCGAGGCCTTCGATGCCGCCGAGACGCTGGTGAAGGAATTGGAGTCCCGTGGCATCGAAGTGCTCTACGACGATCGCAGAAAAGTGTCGCCCGGCGTCAAATTCAAAGATGCCGAACTGATAGGCGTACCGCTCGTCGCGGTCGTCGGACGGGACACGGTAGAGAACGGCACGATCGATATTCGCCTGCGTAATGGCGAGCAGGAGGAGAGTGTGCCCGCCGAGCAGGCCGCTCAGAATCTTCAGGACAGGCTGTCCGCTCTGCTTGGCTGACCGGGTATGACTGCGCGCCGGGCGGAGGGTCGTCCGGCGTCCGGACGGCCATCGGCTTTCTTGTTCCAGTTGCCACTTCGTGGGCGCCGCTGGCTGTAACTGACGTCAACGCTCCGAGCCCATTCGGGCCGGAGCGTTATGCGCTGTGGGCTCAGAGGCGTTTTCCCTGATGCGGTATCATGGTTTCGGTTCAACGACGTTCCGAAAGAAGGCAATGATGCAGCATGTAACCGTTCTCGGCACCGGAGTATTGGGCGCCCAAATCATCTTTCAGTCCGCATATCGGGGCAAGGATGTCGTCGCGTATGACATCAGCGACCAGATACTTGCCGCGCTCCCACAACGGTTCGAGCTTCTGAAGCAGTATTATCGGCAAGATCTTTCTGATGTCACGGAGGCCAAACTCGAAGCGGCGATCGCCCGGATTCGCGCCACCTCGGATCTGGCCGATGCGGTACACGATGCCGATATCGTCATTGAGGCGATTCCCGAGCGACTCGACATCAAGCAGAGCACGTGGGAGCAGGTGAGTAAATTCGCGCCCCCGACGACGGTGTTCTGCACGAATTCATCGACGCTGCTGCCCAGCGCCATAGCCCCGTTCACCGATCGGCCGGAACGATTCCTCGCCCTGCATTTTGCAAATTCGATTTGGAAGAACAACACCGCCGAAGTGATGATGCAGCCGAAGACGGACCCGGGGGTCTTCGACCAGGTTGTGACCTTCGCCGAGGAAATCGGCATGGTCCCGATTCGTCTGTATAAGGAGCAGCCGGGGTATGTGCTCAACTCGCTGCTGGTGCCCTTGCTCAATGCCGCCGCGGGCCTGTGGGTGCGTGATATCGCATCGATTGAGGACATCGATGCCACGTGGCGCATCGCGACCGGTGCCCCGCTGGGGCCGTTCCAGATCTTTGACGTCGTCGGCATGATGACGCCGTATAACCTGAGCAAGGACAGTCCGGATCCGGGGCGCCGCGCATTCGCCGAACGGCTGAAGAAGGACTATATCGACAACGGTTGGCTTGGGCGTGATAGCGGGCGTGGGTTCTACGACTATCACAAGTAGGTCGCAATATCGTCAGCACGGGAGCCGTCGGGGAATCGATGCGCTGCCGTGCTGATGCGTTTTCTGGCGTCAGTTTCTGGCGTCAATTGGTTGTTCGTTGTCTCAAGGCGACCTGTGATGCTGCTTCAGGGCTTTGAGGGGGACTTCTTGAACTGCGCCGTCAGAGGCCGTTCAGTCACATTTCGAGTTGCACCTAGGTCTTATGACACGTGAGACATGTGCGACACGCAGTGGTACAGCCTTCGACCACAGTCTTCGAATAAGTGCGGTTCGGACCGAAGAATGCGGCACACTGAATATCACCGCGGGCGGGGGAGTCGTACTCTGGCGGCATCGTCGTCGCACGGGGATGCATCAGGTCGTCCTTCGATTCGTTCCCATGTTCCGCGGTCCACGAAATTCAACGAAGGAGATCACCATGGGACAGCAGGGAACCGTAACCATCACCGGATTCGTAGGCGGCGATCCGACGCGATTCGGTCGGGAGGGCGGGTCTGCGGCCTGCTCTTTCCGCGTCGGATCCACGCGCAGCTATTTTCACGCGGCATCGGGCGAGTGGAGAGAACATCCCACCACCTGGATGACCATCAAAGCATTCCGTTCATTGGCCGAGCACATCCTCGGCTCACTGCATACCGGAGACCCGGTCATCGTGACCGGGCTGCTCGGCACGGAGACCTGGAAACAGGACGGCAATGCGCGTTCCCGCGTCGTTATCGAGGCAACCAGCGTCGGCCATGATCTGGTGCACGGTGTCAGCGCATTCATGAAAAGTCGCGATACGCGGCGTCAATCCCGAGCTGCCGATGTCTCGTCTGTTTCGGATGAACGTGATATGCCCGATACCGACTCGGGCGTTGTCTTCGATGATGAGCGGCGTGATGTGGCGACCGAGATCGGGTCTGGGCAGCACGTCGTAAATGACATCATCGATGATCAAACGATTGGTGTCGCCACCGATGCCATGACCGATGTGACGGCGCAGACGCCAGTCGTCCGATCGGATGAGTCACAGGAGTTCGCATCGGCAGGATTTTAGATTTCATCGACAGAGCAGTCATCGATCCGACTGGCGACGCATCGGCGCGCAGCGATAAGCCGGATATCGGCTCGACTCCGCCACGCAACGGTGCCGAGGCTTCGTCGCGGACGAGTTCAGTACGATCGGCACGTTCGTCGATCGTACTGAACTGGCTGGTTGTGCTGACCGCAGCCCCCTGCCGGAACACTCCGATCGGGGTCTGCGATCCCAATGAGAGTGTTCCGTCTTGTCGGAAACGCATTGCGTACGCTCGACCGCCTTCAGAACGCTGCGGTGGCGCTGTGTCTGCTGTGGATATCCCGGCCTGGGTCAGTTCATTGGTTCAACCGCGAGCCGGGAGCCATTGATCAGATCACCAGATATGCACACGTTGTGCGGGATCGAGCCACATGTCGTCTTCCGGCTTGACGGCGAAGGCGCTGTAGAACAGATCGACATTGCGTACGATGCCGTTGGTCCTGCATTCCGCTGGCGAGTGAGGATCGATCTGCAGATACTGCTCCGTAAGCTCGTCACGTTGTTTGGAACGCCATACGGACGCATAGCTCAGGAAGAAGCGTTGCAATCCGGTGAAACCATCGATGATGGGAGCCTGAGCGAGTGTATCGGCGACCGCCGAATCAGAGCCGTCGATATCCCGGCCCTGTGCCTTGTCAAGCGCGAACGCATAGGCTTTCAACGCGATGTTCACTCCGCTCAGATCGCCGATGTTTTCGCCGATGGTCAATGCCCCATTGACGTGTGGCGCCTTGTCGGGGTCATCGGCGTATTTCTCGACAAGTTGTTCTGGAATGAATGTGTTGTATTGTTCGATAAGCGCGGAGGTGAGTTTGGTGAAATTCGTCTTGTCTTCGGTGGTCCACCAATCGGCAAGTCGCCCGTCTCCGTCGTACTGGCTGCCTTGGTCGTCGAAACCGTGGCCGATTTCATGGCCGATTACCGTGCCGATGCCTCCATAGTTCGCTGCGTCCTCCGCCGTCGGATCGAAGAATGGGGCTTGCAGGATGGCCGCGGGGAAGACGATGACATTCATGGACGGTTCGTAATAGGCGTTCACCGTCTGCGGATTCATCAGCCATTCATCCTTGTCGACGGGTTTTCCGGCCTTGGCCAGCTGATATCCGGTTTCATAGATCGAGGCCGCCTTCATGTTGTCCACGAGCGAAGCGTCGGAGCTTACATCCAGTGCGCTGTAATCGCGCCAGTGATTGGTGTATCCGATTTTCGGCGTGAACTTGGAGAGCTTCTCCAGCGCCTTGGCCTTGGTCTGCTCACCCAACCATGAGCTACTCGTGATGGAGACACGGTAGGCCTCGATCAGATTGCCGACCAGCAGTTCGACGCGTTGCTTCGAACTCGTGGGGAAGTGCCGAGCGACATACTCGCGGCCCACATCCTCGCCGCAGATGCCGTTGACCAGGGAGACCGCCCGCTTCCAACGGTCGCGTTGCTTGGCCGCGCCGGAAAGGACTTTGCCGTAGAAGTCGAAGTTCGTCTGATCGAAATCATGGCTCAACAAACCTGCCCAGTGAATCAGGGTGTGCGCGCGGGCCCACAGTCGAAGGTCGTCGAGTTCGGCTTGGTTCCAGACCTCATCGAGGCCGGTGAGGAAACCTGGCTCATGAACGATGGTATGTTGCAACACCTGCATCAAGTCTATCGGTTGAGCTTTGGCGCCGGGTGCCGCGTCGTACGCTGTCTGCCAGGAATGGATCCATCGAACGATATCCACGTGGTGCAACGACGCGGACAGCGTGGCGAAATCAGTGGGATTGTGCGTCTTCTGGGAATCTCTGGTGGCGACGTTGTCCCAGTGGTGCGCGGCGATACGCGTCTCGAGCGCCAACACGCGTTTGGCCATGGCCTCGCACGCATCGGTATCGCCGTAGTGAGCCAGGGTCAGCAACTTGATAAGCAGCTGGACATATTGATCGCGAATGGGGGCATACCGGTCTTCGCGGTAGTACGCCTCATCGGGCAAACCGATTCCGCCCTGCTCGATGTGGGCGATATTCGTTCGAGGATTGTCGGGATCCCCGTAGATTTCAACCCCGAACAGATCGGGACCGCCCGTGGGGTTGAGATCTCCCAGCGCTTCGATGAGCTCCGCCTTGCTCGTCACGCCGTCGATACGATGCAACATGGGTTCGATGGGATGCATCCCCGCCGCTTCTATGGCCTTCGTGTCACAGAATGATTGATAAATCGCCCGTGAGCGAAGGGCCGTGCAATGCTCATCTTCGAGGATGTCACGAATCTGGCGTTCGGCGTCTTCCGCGAGTTTGTCGAAAGAGCCATAGCGGGAGCGGTCGTCAGGAAGTCGATATGTGTCGATCCACGGGCCGTTGGCATAGCGGAACAAATCATTATTGGGGGTGATCACCGATGAAAAGGATGTCGGGTCAAGCCCAGAAATCATAGCAGTTTCCATGCACTCACCCTATCCAGATTGAATGACAATCGGTTGCTGACGATGCCCGGTCGGGCGAGGATGCGCGGTGGGGATAGTCGGATGGGGAGGTCGGACGATCCCCGGTCGCACGGGGACGGGCGATGAGGACGGGACAGACGGGGACGGGCGATGTGGATGGACCAGACGTGGATGGACCAGACG
>CALNAE010000158.1 GCA_937874315.1 uncultured Bifidobacterium sp.
GTCACATTGCGAGGCGCGACGATAGAGGTGGTGCGACACTACGTCGAGGGCTGACCGAACAGTCTTCATAGCATCTTCACAACAAGGCGGCGCCAAGCGCGCCCAGAGGAATATCCGACGGGGCGAGCTGCAGTCGCGCCGTGAGAGCCAGACCCTGAAGAAATGGGCTGGCGGCCTCTCGATCGTGCAATTCGCCCGCGATTGCCAGGAGTAAAGGCCTTCCTGTCTTGGCCATGCCGCCGCCCAGCGCAATGAGCTTCGGATCAAATGAATGAGCCACGATCTGCAGCGCGTCTCCTATCGCGTGAAGGACGATGCGCAGGACTTCGACGGCGTGGGGCTCTCCTGCGTTTGCCCGCGAGATGAGATCGGGCATTGGAGGATCGGCCTGCGGCCACAATCTTCCTACCGAAGCCCCCGAGCATACGGTTTCCAGACAACCGTATTGCCCGCACGGGCAGGGAAAACGGTTGGGATCGACCGGAATATGCCCGATCTCACCCGCGGCGCCGCTGTAGCCGTGATAGAGAACGCCGTCGACGACGATCCCCGATGCGAGGCCGGTGCCGAAATTCAGGAAGACGCATACACCGGTATCGGCCTGTTCTATCACGCGTGAGGCCCCCAGAGCCGCGGTGTTCACGTCGTTGTCCACGCGAACCGGCAGCTCGACCAGACCGGTTACCGCCTTGGCAAGCTCGACCTGCTCGATGTCAAGATTGACGACATTGCGCACCAGACCGGTAGCCGCATCGACCTGCCCCGGTATGCCGATGCCCACCGAATGGACCGATTCATATCGCCGCGCGGCCACACCATGCCGTTCGCTTCGATATCGAAATGCTCCACACCGACGTCAGGCAACACCACGTCGGTGGATTGCGGAGCCGCCGTGTTATTCACCACGCAATACCAACCGGCGCTTGGGTAATGCGCCACCTCGCATTCGGGATTGGTCGAACTGAAGGTCGCATATCCGCGCTCACGATGACTCGCGTAGAACAACACGCGTTCCAGCAGTCTCGCGTTCGAGGCCGAATACGGCAGACCGGATACGTACACACCTCGGCCCTCGCCGTATTCATTGACCGCGAGCTGGACCTGCCCCCCATCGGCTCTGAGCACCGTCACGTCTTCGTCAATCGGATAGGTGTTGAGCACCGGCTCTCCGAAATCGACCGTCGCCCCTTCGGGCACGTCGGCGGTGATGAAATGCCGAGAAGTGACGGCAGGGAAGTACTTGTCCACCGACAGCGTCTGATAGCGTTCCTCGTCGATCCCCAGCACGTCGGCCAACTGGAAGAACCGGCCTTGCCAATCGATCGATGACGGCTCTCCGACGCCGACGAACGCCCCGCCGGCACGAACCCAGGCGCGCAGCGCGGCAGGCAGCTTCGGACGCTTCCACACGTCGCCACCCGTGAACGACGTGTTGAAGTGACCGGCATTGATGATGACGTCGATATCGGTATCGACGCCGCGATCGATCACGTCGTCGAAACTGATGAACCGCACATTGACGCGCATGCCCGACAGCGCCTCCAGAATGCCGTAATACGAATAGGTCTGCTTGTTCGGCAGGGCATGGGCCACGGTGAATGCCATCCAGCTGCGCATCTTGCCCCAGCTGTTGAGGATCGCCACGTTGAGCTCGCCCTTGGCGCCCCGCCCGTCGGTGCGCTCGTGAATATCGCGGAACTCGTCGGCGATATGCTCCACGGCATCCACGAACTTCGGGAATTTCGCGGCAAGCGACAGATACCCGCCGTAGCCCATGCGATCCACGGGGCTGCGCAGAATCGCACGTCGTGCCTTGCGCCAGTTGTCCCATGCTTCGATGCTTGGGTCGTTGCCCTCGTAGAAGGTGTCGGGGAAGAAGTACGGCAGAAAACGTCCTTCCGTGTACTTCACGCCGGTGATGTCCGAGATCATGCGCAACGTCGTGCCGTCGCCCACCGAGCCGACCACCGCGTCGAGGCCGAGCTCGTCGAACCCGTCCTTATACGGTTCGGTGCCGATCCACTGGTCGCCCAGGAACATCATCGCCTCTTTGCCCGCGGCATGGGACATGTCGGCGAGCCTGGCCACGTTCGTGCGCACGAAACCGCTCAGAAAGTCGATCCAGTCGCGCTGATGCCGCGTGGGCACGCGGAAGGTCGAGTTGTAGGCCCCTCATCCACGAAGTCTTCGGGACGCTGCCGGTAGCCGTACCGCTCGGCGAAATCGTCCAGAGCCTGGGGCGAAACGGTGCAGCCGCAACCGAACCAGTCGACGATCTTCTCGCGATGCCGCTGGTCGAAAATAAGCATGAACTGATAGAAGAACGTGGTGAAGCGGACCACGTCGGTCTGCGGATTGTCGGCCAGCCACCGTTCGAAGGTGTCGAACACGAACCGTCGAGTCTGTTCGTGGTAGATGTCGAAGGGAATCTCGTGTTCCTTATCGCCCCAGTCGTTGGTCAGATGGTTGTACATCTCGACCGGGTCCCAGACGATATAGGCAAGGAACGACACGGTGTATTCATGCATGGCCTGCACTTGGCCGACCGTCACGACATGCGTGCCGGC
>CALNAE010000159.1 GCA_937874315.1 uncultured Bifidobacterium sp.
GAGCGAACGTGGAGTGTCGAGGCGGACGCGGTCTGCCGAATGCATCCATGGCGTCGCGCATATGAGTGGGCATGCCTGGCGAGTCAAGTCGTGCGGTGACAGGTTCATGACTGAAGCCGCGAATTGCTGGCGGTGGCTTGTCCGGCGGTGAGGGCGCGGAGATTTGCTGGCCTGCGTCTCGTTGGTCCGGTGGATGGTTGATCCGTTGATCTGCTTGGCCGCTGGCTCGGTCGGTGGCGACGGCCGGTTTTCCAAATTTACGGTGAGAGGCAACGCCCCGCCGTTAGTTTGTCGGCCTGTTGGTCCGGTGGGTCGGACCGGTTCGTGTGCCGCGTGGGTCGTGTGCCGTGCTATACGCTATGCCGCGATCCGGGGTATCGCCGTGTTCCAGGGGACGCGCTCGGGGGCCGCGCCGATGTCAAAATGGCGACGGGCACAACCCAATCCGACGTAGGAGAACAGTCCGTGGGTGGCTTCGGCGGACACCGTGCCGTCGCGCTCGAGTCGAAACAGGAAGGGCTGCTGCCCTAAGGATGTCGGTGCCAACATGGCCGCCTGCATGCCGCGTATGAACCAGTCCGGCGCCTGCATGCCGTCGGCGACTGAGCATAGCCGATCCATGGGTTTCGTATGGTGTTTGGCTCCCGGCCTGACACCATGTCCAAAGGCCAACACCCATATCAGATGCTCGCGTGACCCGGTGCTCCACCAGCCGGCGTCGGCGTTATCCAGCACGGCCCATGCCGTAGACAGGCCGAGTTCGATGATGCGCAGGGCCAACCATTCACCGTAGTAGCCGACGTTGAGTTCGAGCGTTGAATCGTGGTCCGGGGCATCATCGTTGTGCGCAGCGGGGCCAATCAGCGCAGTGGGGCCAATCAGCGCAACGGCGTTATGCACGCCGTTGAATCTGCCGTAGTGCGTGCGACAGCCCATGAAGGCGTCGTTGAGCCCGCAGCCCAGCTGAACATGCAGTCCCGAGGCCTCGTTGACGGCCTCGATATCGCGACGAAGAGCGGACAACGCGGTGGCATCGACCGGCTCGTTGGTATACATGCGCACCGAATGTCGCTTGCGGATGGCGGCGAGCATGCCCGTGGCCCCACGTGTGTCCATGATGGCGCCGCTATCCCCGACTGCCATTGGCGTAGAAATGCGCCAGGGTCCGGTCCCGGAACTCCTCGAAATATCCGCCGTCGATGGAGGAACGGATGTCGTTGAGCAGCGTGACGAAAAAATGCTCGTTATGAATCGTAGTAAGCGTGTAACCGCTCAACTCCCGTGCGCGTAGCAGATGATCGACGTATGCCCTGGTGTAGTGCGTGCAGGTGTAGCAATCGCAGTTCTCTTCAAGCGGTCCGAAGTCGTGCTTGTAAGCGGCTCGTTTGATGTTGTAGCGTCCGGCATGGGTATAGATTGCGCCATTTCGCGCGACTCGGGCCGGGGCGACGCAGTCGAAGGTGTCGCCGCCATTTTCGACGCAGGCGAAGATGTCGTCGACCGATGCGATGCCCAAAACATGTCGCGGGCGTGATTCCGGCATCGCGTCGGCGATCCATGCGCAGGTGTCGCCGATCACGCGTTTTTCGATCGCGCCGCCGATGCCGACGCCATCGAAGTCGAGCGAAGCGATTTCCTCGGCCGCGTGCCGGCGCAGATCCTCGTAATTTGCGCCCTGCACCACGCCGTACAGTGCCTGATAGGGCTTGCCTACGCGCAGTTCGGTGAGTCGTTGATGCTCCGCCACACAACGCTGCGCCCAGCGGAACGTGCGCTCCACGGACCGCTCCTGGTAGGGGCGCGTATTCATCAGCGTCGTCAGCTCGTCAAAGGCGAACATGATGTCGGCGCCGATCTTATGCTGGATGCCCATTGAAATCTCCGCGCTGAATCGGTGCAAAGAACCATTGAGCGGGGATTTGAACGTCACGCCGTCTTCGTCGACGAAGGCCAGACGTTCCTTGCCCTTGGCGATCACATCATCGGATTTCAGGCCCTCGACGTCCATCGACAGTGTTTTCTTGAACCCGGCACCGAGAGACAGCACTTGGAAGCCGCCGGAATCGGTGAATGTCGGCCCATCCCAGTTCATGAACCGGCCCAGCCCGCCGGCCTCATCCAACACTTCCTCCCCCGGGCGCTCGAACAGATGAAAGGCGTTGGACAGCAGGCACTGCGCCCCAAGCGCCCGCATCTGCTCGGGCAGCACGCCCTTCATCGCCGCCTGCGTGGCGACCGGCACGAAGGCCGGGGTGCGGATGTCGCCGTGTGGGGTATGAATGATGCCGGTGCGGCCATACCGTGCGCCGTCTTTGCCTTTGCCCTGTGCCGTTGAGGGCAGGCGCGTGATGGTCTCGAAGGAAAACGCGGTGCGCTCACCGGGCTTGCCGGCGCTCGCTCCGTGTGGGTGGTCCAGAATACTGCTCATATCGTTCACTCTAGGCGAAGCCCTGCCTTCGATGGGTCGTGCAGCGTGTGGTGCGTGCGGCCGTCACCCGGCTTGAAGACTGGGCGACGCAAGCAGCGGAGACCCCGAGTTCTCATCGGGACTCGGCCCGTTATACTCAGGCCGTTAGGCTTGTGCGGTTAGACTTGAGTCTCCACATGATGCCGTGCCATACTGGTACCGGTGGGCCATACTCGGGCAATGTGCCGAAGATTGGCGCATTTCTTTCAATCAACATTCAGGAAACTTCCAGAACGGCTATCTTTACTTTGAGGTAGCAGCAATCAGGTGGCGAGATGGCACAGCTTATAGTGGCCGTCGTCAGCAATACGTCCGTGTTTAAGGAGTGACCATGGTAGAAGGACATAGTGGTGATTGGGAGGATCAGACGCCTACCGACGGCTCGCAAGAGCAGGGTGACGGTAACGCGACGCATGACAACGGTGAACAGCCGACCATGCCGTTGCCTCCTTTGAATATTGATAATTCGTTGCGCGATCGCGGGAGCGAGCACGCCAACGAGAACGT
>CALNAE010000160.1 GCA_937874315.1 uncultured Bifidobacterium sp.
TATGGCCTTGGCCCCCAGCGTCGCGCACCACACCGAGGCGTGCAGTCCCGATTGTAGGTAATGCGACAACGTCATCAGCGTGAGCTCGTCGTCGTCCACGATCCCGATACTGGGGCCGATCTGCCGTGTCTCGTCCGCCTCGCCCATGGCTACAGATTAGCGCTTCGAGCACCGACCATGCACGGCTCGTCATCGCGGGTGTCACCCATTCGAGCGACAGAAGATACCCATGACGAGGCAATCACCATTAGCCTGAAAACGGTCGTCGATCAAGGCTGCCGACACAAATATCTGCTCTGATACGACCAAAGGAAACCCCCAGACCGGACGAGACAACCCAAAATCGCCCTGGATGCGGCAATGAGTTCCAAGAGGCACCGTGCCGAGTGTACTGCCCCGAGACGCCGTACGGTTTGCGCTTCTGCGTTTACGCTGGTCGTTTTACCGCTGGTTGTCTTACCGCAAGACGGCCGCGGGAACGGGCCATGGTAATGGTGAGCGTGGTCGCGGCTATTGTCATGATGGCTGCTGCGACGATGAATATCCATGCGAAGAGAGCGAAGCCGGAAGAGTATGCAGCGATCTGGGCATGCGCCGATATTACAGCGGTGAGTCGGCGGACGATAACCTCTCCACTGGGACTGGCTGGCGTCACTTTGGCTGTCGTGAGTGCCTGCGCGATTTCTATTTTCAATCCCTCGGTGTGCGACGCAACGTAATCCTGCACACTGTGGGTGGCGTAGGTAGCCAGGAATGCAACGCCGAAGGACGAGCCGATTTGCTGGGCTGTGTTGAGCACGGCCGAGGCAAGGCTTGCCTGCCGTTCGGGAACGCCGCGGGTTCCAGCGTTGAAGACGACAGGCATTGTCAAGCCGATGCCGATGCCGTAGACGATGAGACCGGGTAATGCGACCTGCTGGTATGTGGAATCCAGTTCGATGCGCGCAAACAAGGCGAACGCCGCCGCCTGCACGGTCAGTCCGGCGGGAAACAGGAAGCGGGCACCGAGCCGGGGCACAATGAACCGTCCCGCGAAAGCCGCCGTGAGGATGAGTGCACCGATCATGGGCAGGAAGACAACGCCCGTCTTGAGCGGCGAATAGCCGAAATGATCCTGGAAATAGTACGTGAGATAGATGATGGCCCCCATCTGCCCGGCCCCGACGATGAACTGGGTGGCGTAGGAAGCGCTCCTCGCTGGATGAGCGACAACCCACAGCGGCAATACGGGCTTCGCCGCGAAATGTTCCCTGAGCACAAACAGAAACAGAGCGGTTCCTCCAACCGCAAGCCATGAAATGGCGCGTGCCGACGACCAGTCGTATTGCTGTGCCTGATCGAGACCATAGACGAGGCAGAACACTGAGCCGCAGCCTAGGATAAGTCCGAGGATATCGTCACCGAGCCGAGCGCTGGGGTCGCGTTGGTTGGCAGCATGTAGGCTGCGCAGGCCCGCCATGAAGGCAAGCGCGGCGATGCCCACGTTCACGTACAACGACCAACGCCAGCTCAATCCCTCGGTGAGCGCTCCCCCGAGCAGCAGCCCGACTGCCGCTCCCACGCCACCGGTGGCCCCCAGGACCGCGAATGCTCGCCCACGGGCGGTGCGCTCGGTAAAAGTGACATTGACCAGCGCGAGCGTCGTTGGGGCGAGCAGTGCCCCGAAAACTCCCTGCACGGCGCGGGCGGTGACGAGCACCAGGAACGACGGAGCGAGTCCCGCCACCATACTGGCCCCAGCGAAGCCGATAAGACCTGTCAAATACGAACGACGGATGCCGATAACAGCGCAGATCTTGCCACCGAACAAGACAAGGCCGCCGAACGCGAGCGAGTAACCGGTGACGACCCATGGACGTTGTTCGGCGCTCATGGCCAGATCCTGCTGCATATGCGGCAGCGCGATCGCTATCACCGTCATGTCCAGCACGATCATCAGTTGGGTGACCACCGCACTGACCAGCACCCACCTCAGTCTGGATGACCCCGCGGCCCTCATCTCGGTTGGAACTTTCATGAAGCACCTCCATATCAAAACGAACTATTTGTTTCGTTATGGTTGATACTAAAGCACACCGGCCACCATGTCAAACAGGTCATTTCGTTTTGGGTTAGACTGGAGACATGCCGAAAATCAGCCAAGACCGCCGGAACCGCCAAGCCGCCCACATCCGGGCCGCAGCCGAACGATGCTTCGCGCGGACCGGCTTCCACGGCACATCGATGGGCCAGATCATCGCCGAGGCAGGCATGTCATCAAGCACCGTTTACCACTACTATCCCGAAGGCAAGCAGTCGCTCATCCGCGCAGTCTCCGCGGCCCGCATCAACCCATTGCTCACCCAGATCGACTCGCTGGCCTCGCAGCCCGTCCTTCCATCGGTACAGATAGTGTTCGTCGATGCCATGCACACACTCGGACTGCGCAACGACGCGCAACCCGACGACCTAACTGAACGGGAAACCATTGATCTCTATGCCCGTCTAGCGGTCAACGCGTGGACGGAATTGCCCCGCGACCCGCAGATACGAGACATGATCGTCGGCAACTATGCCTCGATCCGGTCCAGCCTCACCGACCTCATCCGCCGCTGGCAGAACGCCGGCATGATTTCGACCAAACTGTCAGCGAAACAGATAGGGGCCCTCATCCAAAACTCCGCCTTCGGCCTCATCGTCGAACAAGTCGTCACCGGACACTCGGACATCCCTGCCGCCGGACAAACCCTCGAAGAACTACTCAAATAACGCGAACTGCTCAAACTGCGCCATTCACGAGACATGTCGTTTGACGGTGCACCAAGTCAGATGGCGCAGCGCGACAGCGCTTCAAAACCATTCAACGACTTATTGCCTTATCGCCTTATTAGGGAGCCATGGCGCCGGCAAGCTTGTACTCGCGTAACATCCCAACACCAGTCGCCCGCTAGCCGCTACCGGATAGGCCGTCCACCGAGTACGCTTGGACTCCCCTGTTTTAAGTCATCAATCCATCAGGATTCGCGGCATCCTCTGACGATCAACACTCGCGGCTGGCCCTGCATATCCTTAAGCATGACGAAGACCGACGCTCCCCCACTCACGGCAGGAGCGATTTGCGCATGACCACGCGAGGGAAACCCTCAATCACCGC
>CALNAE010000161.1 GCA_937874315.1 uncultured Bifidobacterium sp.
GTGATGTTGATGTAGAAGGCGATCCAGATGCCCCAGAACACGTGTTTGCGCATGGTCGCGCGCCTGCTGACATGGGATGCCTCGGCGTCGTAGACCCAGTCTTTCGGCCGTTTGATGAGCAGGAAGCCAAAGAACATCATGACCGCGTAGATGACCGCGAGTATATAGAACATGTTCACCAGCCCGACGGTCTCGATGAGATATTCCATGGCGGGACTGGCGATCGCCTTGGCCAGCCCGAAGCCCGCCACTGCGATGCCGGTGGCGAGCCCCTTGTTGTTCTTGAACCACAGCATGAGATTCTTGACCGGGGTGAGATAGCCGATCCCGAGTCCGACTCCCATGATCGCCCCGTAGCAGATGAAGACGCCCGGCAGGTAGTTCGCGGCGATGCTCGCTCCGGTGCCCGCGAAACCAACCACGAAGCACGCCATGGAGATCAGTGCGGATTTCTTGATGTTCTTCTCCACCATCGGTCCCGCGAAGGCCGCCGACATGCCGAGGAAGAAGATGGCCAGCGAGAATCCCCATTCCACGGCCGAGGCGCTGACGTGCATCTGGTTGGCGATGAGCTGTTTGAACACGCTCCAGCAGTAGACGGTTCCGATGGGGATGTGGATGAGTAGGGCCGGGATGATGGCGCGGGTCCAGGGGTTGTCGGCGAGCGGCTTGAGCTGCATGGGGCGGGTTCCTCTCAACATGCATGATGCGCACATGCATGCCGTTGCTTGGCACGTATGTGGGGGCTGGTGATCGATGGTGATGCGCTAAGCAAGAACTACTTGTGCCATATGCAACCGGTTGGGTGAAGAAGTACTGCTTAGCACTGGTTGACAATGGCAGAATATAGCGGATTTGATTACACCATGCCAGATGATCACGTGAGAAAATTCACATTGACAATGTTCGTTCCGGCAATCGCTGTGTTCCTTTGTCGTCATTGTCGCAGAGATGCCTTGGTGGTTCGAAGGCACTGCCGGGTCGCGCATTCGTTGACGGTCCCGTTCGTCATACGGCGGTGAAATCAGCGGCGGGTTACTCGGTATGGGTTTAATGAGGGGGCCGGCATCTTTGGTGTGCCTCGAAGTGTGGATCGTCAGCACTTAATTGGACTGTTTGATGAGGTTTTCCTTGGTTGGTGAACTCGACGGGACTCAGGTATCAGAGGGTCGAGTGCAGCCTGCAGTTGTTCTACCGCCGTACGTACTGGTTAACGTCTTTTCGTAGTTGCTCGCCGTTCGTGTACGGGTTACGGTAGATGGATTCCTTTCGCGAGCACGGCCGGTCTTGGAACACCGGCGTGCGTGCTCTGGGCGTGGCCCACGACTGTCTTGCGCCGCTGCTATGGCGTCCGCCGGGCTCCGGCAAGCCTGAGCACGGGACGTCGTCATGCGGCGATTCGGGCGCGTCGGCGGGTGTATGCGC
>CALNAE010000162.1 GCA_937874315.1 uncultured Bifidobacterium sp.
GGTGCCATCGTCCCAAGTCACCATGACCAACAGAATCAGCACGGTGAGCAACATCGTAAACCAGCCGCCATGCATGAACTTCGCCATCGATGCGATGAAGAACAATAGTTGGACGACCAGGAAGAATACGGTAAAGATAACCGCTTGGAAGCGCTCACGATGATGCCACTGATAAACGCCCAGCAGCAGCGTCGTGATGATCATAGTTACCGTCAATGCGAGACCGTAAGCCGCGGATATACGTTCCGAGTTTCTAAAGAGCGCAAGTACTGTTAGCGTCGCTGCGCATAACACCCAGTTGATGACCGGGATGTAAAGTTGCCCTCGAGTGCGTGCCGGGTACCGAACCTGCAGGTGCGGCATCCAATTGAGGCCTGTGGCCTCCGACACTATGGTGAATGCGCCGGTAATCAGAGCTTGCGAGGCGATGATTCCTGCCGTAACCGACAGGACGACGGCCAGATAGCGCACGTTGGGACCGAGCATTTCAAAGAATGGATTCAAATCTCCTATATTCGCATATGCACCGTTATGCTGGTTCCGCAACATCCAAGCGCCCTGCCCGAAATAATTGAGGACCAATGCTACTTTGATGAATGGCCAAGTAGCATAGATGTTGCCGCGTCCAACATGCCCCATATCGGAATACAGCGCCTCAGCACCCGTAGTGGAGAGGAACACGGTGCCCATGAGTGCTATGCCGGAGGCATTGTGAGGACTGAAGAGGAATCTCACGCCGTAAACGGGGTTGAGTGCGGCGAAGATCCCCCAGTCCCCACCAATGCTGATAATGCCGCCGACGGCCAGGAACGTGAACCACAACAACACAACCGAGCCGAACACCTTGCCGATACGCTCGGTGCCTCGCGACTGGACGGAGAATAGAATCACCACGATGATGATCGTGATAATGAGCGAAAGATTCGTATTCGTCATGAAGACGGGGCGGAACAGGGGAATGGTCTTAAGACCCTCCACGGCGGAAGAGATGGATACCGCCGGCGTGAGAACGGAGTCGGCCAAGAATGTCGCCCCGCCTATCATGGCGGGAATGGCCAGCCATGCGCCGTGACGACGAATCAGCGAATATAAAGCGAAAATCCCGCCCTCCCCATTGTTGTCGACACGCATCGCTATCAGGACGTATCGCACCGTCGTGATCATGGTAAGGGACCAAAAGACAAGAGACAGCATGCCTAGAACCGCAGCTCGATCGATATTCGCCAAGCCCCCCTGGCCGGAAAGAAAAGACTGTGCGGTGTAGAGCGGGGAGGTCCCGATGTCTCCATACACCACACCCAAGGTGACCAGGGCCATCCCAATCGATACCTTGTTCCGGCTACGTTGCAGTCCGATCCACCAACGACCAATGGGCCCCTTATTGGCCATCCTGGCGAGCCACTGCTCCTCCTGGCGTTGGGATTCCTCGCGTTTGGCGAGCTCCTCGCGCTCCTCCTTGGTCAGCGTGCGACGCGAGACCTTCGGAGCGTTGGTGAACGTATCCGCCCGTAGCAGCGTCTCATCGACATCGCTGGCGTTGTTATCGTCATGTCCCACGCTGCGAATCTGATTGACGGCGTTTGACCGATCATTACCCGACCGACGTAATCTTCCTCTGCCGTCCGCCGGACTCTTACGGTTCTGCACCATACGTTATCCTCCATTGCGCAGGCCCACTGCGCGGTATCAAGCCGATATCCGATTCCGACGGCCGCCTGTGGGCCACCCGCCGACAACCATCGTCCATCGTTCACGGACCAAGCGGAAATCTTAACCGTCCCACGGTCCATATATCAAATCCCAAGGCCTCTTCTTCACATGGTTGGCCGTGCGATATGACCCATTCTACCTATGCCCCGTTAACTTGATGACACTGTTGACCGAGAAAGAACCACTCTAACTTCAAGGAAAGTGACAAACGCAAGCACTAACGAACGCACGGGCCCGACGAGGAACGAATAATCAGATGCGTGGGCAGTGTATATGAATGAGCATCCGTATCACCATACAACGCATCGATCAGTACACGCACCAACAATCTACCCTCGTCATCCACAGACTGAGCAACCGTTGTCAGGCCAAACGCTTCACTTAAATCATTGCCATCGATACCAACAATAGATATGTCGTTCCCAACGATAAGGCCACGCTCCTGTATAGCGCGCATCGCGCCCATAGCCATCTCGTCAGAAGAAGCAACGATACCGGTGACATCGGAGCGTCTATCCAATAAGACCTTCGTCGCAACGTATCCGTTCTGTGCGGTCATAATCGATGCCGAAACGTCAAGATCATGACCATTCTCCAAATGATGACGCTGCAATGTTGATCTCCAACCATTCCTTCTGCGCTGAGTCGGGGCATAGGGGGATAAATCATTCGTCATGCCAGAGAGGTGCCCTATTACACGATGTCCAAGACCGATAAGATGTTCGCAAGCTTGACCGGCAGCTCGCTCATCATCAATCCCAACATGAGAAAAACCAGGTTGTACTACCGAGAGGAAAGCCGCCGGGACATGCATGGAACGGAGTAACCCAACCTCTTTAGCGTCAAAGAAGAGCGAAAGCACTGCAACCGCATCGACTTTCCCGCGTAAAACTCGCGGGTTGAATTGTTGTCGTTGCACACCTTTGTAATCAGGAAGCGAGTAAATCAACGCGTCGTAGTCCACGGCCCGCAACGACTGTTCGATAATTTCTACAGCAGTAGCGAAGAACCATCGGGAAACGTCGGGAAGCACCAATCCAATCGAATGAGTTGAACCGCGGGCAAGCGACGCAGCACTGTGCGAAGGCATATAACCCATGCGAGCAGCGATGCTCAACACACGCGCACGGGTTTGTTCCCCAACACCCGGCAAATCGCGTAGCGCCCGAGAAACCGTTGCCGTAGAAACTCCAGCCTGCTCGGCCACCTCTTCAATCCTGACATTCATATCAGTGCCATGATACTGCACACTGTAACCTCTCTATTCACAGGTCTATTCCAATATCACCGAGGGATCAATTTCATCTCGGTCGGACGAACCGCGGATCAAACCACGCGAAGTTGGCCTTGAATCTCAATCTGAATCGGATCACCTTCCAGCCGAATCACTTCCACGCCGTCATGGGTGATATGAATCTGTAATCGACCACCGGACAGTGCCAATTGATAAGTAAGTCCCTTCCACCCACTGGGAAGTTTGGGATCGACAGAGACATGCATGCCGCCGGAGTCCCTGAACCCACCGAAACCAGAGACCACGGCCGACCACACTCCACCCGCGCAAGCCATATGAATCCCATCAGTGGTGTTGGCATGAAGATCTGCAACATCAGTAAATAAGGCACGCAGGAAATACTTCATCGCTTCATCTTCATGTCCAACCTCAGCAGCGACGATCGACTGGCACGAAGCAGACAAGGTCGAATCTCCCGTGGTGAGCGGATCATAGTAATCAAAATCACGTCGTTTCTGCTCAGGTGTGAACTGCGAAGACAACAGAATTAACGCAAGCACCACGTCAGCCTGTTTGAGCACCTGATGACGATAGATGGTCAGGGGATGGTAATGCAGCAGTAAAGGACGTGCCTGATCATGAACGAAATCCCAACGTTCACGGCTCATAAACGCACTGTCCTGTAGATCAACCCCAGTGTCCACGTCCCTTTGCAGAGCCATCATCTCAGCGGTGTTGCGCCACAGTAACCATTCTTGTGGTTGTATAGCAAGTCTGGCGAAAACGGCGGCCATCTCGTCGGTTTTTACATGAATGATCCAATCAACCCAGAAGAAAGCCATTTGCAAATTGAACTTTGCCATTACGTTGGTGAAATAGTTGTCATCGACCAAGGCACTGTACTCATCGGGGCCCGTTACGCAGTTGATATGGAATTTCCGATCTCGACCAACGTGGCCTAAACTGGTCCACATCCGTGCGGTTTCCACCAATATGTCAATCCCTTTGCGAAGCAGAAAATCGTAATCCTTACTCGCACTGAGATATTGCGCGACAGCAAACGCAACATCGGCATCCAGATGATATTGTGCGGTACCCGCGGGAAAGAACGCCGAACCTTCCTCCCCATTGATAGAACGCCAAGGGAATAGTGCGCCATCCATATGCAAAGCAGCTGCTCGCTTCCTAGCGGCAGGTAACATACGATGTCGAAACTCCAATGCACGGCGGGCTTGTTCGGGCCGCGTGTATGTCAGAAATGGCAGTACAAAGATCTCGGTATCCCAGAAACTATGTCCGGAATACCCCGATCCGCTCAGGCCTTTCGCAGGAATGCCATTGGGAATAAATACTGTTGATTGCGCCAACTGGAATAATTCCCAACGAACGATCTGCTGTATCCGTTGACCGTCGTTCGCCTCAATCTGGACATCCGCATCCTTCCAGAACTCATCGAGCCACGCCCGTTGATCATGCAACACGCCTGATGCGCCTTTCATCAGTGCCTGCCGCAAAGTTCGCCCGCAACGCTCAATCAACTCTTCTGGATCTTGATTCACGGTCTCAGGAAGACTCAGACCCTGTTCGACGCCAATAGCACTAAGCGGATACGCATGATATGCGATTACACGAGTTATGTGTGAGGTGACGCCAGCATGCAACTGAACAGTCCATGCATCAGTCGAAATTTCATCTCCATCGACCAGCTGTACAACGCCCATGGCCATCGTCATATGGGAATTTCGACACCGATATGCACTGTATCTAGCACCTGTCGGACATTCCATCTTCGGAAATTTACAATTCGATTGATCCAATCCTGCATTGTCGACATGCTCAGTCTTTCTGGGATCATCACTCGAAATGTGGTGCGAAGGGTTTGTATTTACCTTTGCATCCACGGATACGCTCATATCGTGACCGCACCACAGGTCAACTCCGACAAGCACCAGATGCTGATCTGTAAAACTCACGCAGCGTGAAATATCCACCACGAACGGCGAACCACCAGCCGATCGATACTCACGATGTTCAGTGCTGATGCCAGACCGGAAATCAAGCCGCTGCCAGCAATCCCTTGGGGTCTGACAAGCGACGCCAGACATATAGAACGTAAAATCAGTTGCGTCTGGAACGCCTTGGATGATCTGCCCGACATGGGCGTAACCGTATGCGGATTCAGGGTAGTGCAATGGGTAGGTCTCGTGGAATCCACTGAGAAAAGTGCCAGAGCCGAGGCATCTTGCCTTGTCGCCCGCTCCACGGATGCCGATCGCTCCATTCGATACCGAGAAAACAGCTGCACCACTTTCATCAGCCCGACCGCGGTGCACGAGAGACCACATCTCAATGGGATAGTCGACAGGATCCAATTGATCACCTTGAATACCGCCACGCATCGTAGAGCCAGCCGCGGAAACTTGGGAAAGCGTTAACAATTCATGCAATGCATCAACAACGACATCTGCCCCAGCCTCACGCAATGCCTCGCCGCCAGCCCCACGGTCAACGCCGATAACCAAACCGAACCCACCAGCTGCGCCGGATGCCACTCCGGACAGAGCGTCCTCTACTACAACGGTCTGATCAGCGTGAACCGACAATTGTCGGGCACCGAACACATAAGTATCAGGCGCAGGTTTTCCCTGAAGATGATGTTCAACAGCTGCCGCTGCATCGACAACCTCATCGAAATATCGCTCGATTCCCGCAGCCGCCAACACCTCGCGCGCATTGCGCGAACTGGATACGACCCCCATTCGCAACCCTTGCGCACGAAGATGTATCAGCACATCTTTTACGTCGTCGTATGGCGCGATGCCGCCATCATGCAGCATCCGCTCAAATTCTTCGTTCTTTCGGTTTCCATATCCACAGACACTGCGAACATCCGGCGAATCAGTTGGAGATCCCCATGGAAGTTCGATTCCTCTGCTGCGCAGCACAGCAGCGACACCGTCATACCGAGGCTTGCCATCCACATACATAAAATAATCTGCTTCGGTGTATCTATCAACGCTCAGCGGCAACACTGCTGTGAACAGTGTGTTCCAAGCCTTCCGATGAAGCACCGCCGTTGGCGTCAACACACCATCCAGATCAAATAGCACAGCACGATAATCATACAGCCGCTTGATAACCCGCGATTGTCGAATAGTCATGTGAGGACCTTTGCTTCAGGATTCAGGATTTCACGGCACCGGCGGTAAGACCGGCCACAATTTTGCGTTGGAAAATGAGCACCACAATGATCAACGGAACCGTCGCAATGACACCCGCGGCCATCTGTGTACCAAACGGTTGTTCATACTGGGAAGAGCCGGTGAATTTGGCGATAGCCACGGTGACGGGATTGGTGTCCGAGGTGATGGAAACATTCGAAGAAATCAAATATTCATTCCAAGATTGAATAAATACAAGAATGGTAGTGGTAAACACTCCGGGAGCTGCCAACGGTACAATGATCTTGCGGAACGCCACACCCGCTGTCGCACCATCCACCAACGCTGCTTCTTCCAATTCCCAAGGGATCTCCTGGAAGAAGCTTGTCAGCGTCCAAACAGCCAGTGGTAATGCAAAACTAATGTCAGGAATAATCATCGCCTGGTATGTGTCAATCCAATGAATTTGACTAAACAGGCTATACAAAGGCGTCAGAATCGCAACGCCGGGAAACATGGACGCCGCCAAGACGGCCATCAGGATATATCGCTTGCCACGGAACCGCATTCTGGTCACCGCATATGCACACAACACACCAGCCAGCATCGCAACGACAGTCGTACCACCGGCAATAATCACCGAATTAATCAACGCGCGCCCGAAATGGTTTTGTGCCGAAAATACGGCGAAATAGTTCTCCAACGAGATCTGTTTCGGCCATACTTCATTATTAAATATGGATGACGGGGATTTAAGACTGGTAACTACCATCCAATAAAACGGTGCCAAACAGAAAACAATTAGCAACCCAACCCCAGCCACGAACCATATGACATCAATGATACGCTGTATGACATGTCTCTTCGACCGCAAGGGATGTCGCCCAGTTGTTGCCGCGGACTTGGATTCGGCAATCCTCGATGATTGCCCCGCTGAAGGCATGAAGCTCATCCTTTTCTTCTTTCGTCTGTTTTTGTTTCAATTCGAGACTTTCTTGCCTTATTTGCTCGAGATTCCTCATCTTCGGGGAGTAGCTGTGCGCCGGCGAGCTTGATGAATCCAATAGCAATGGCAAAAATCAGAATGAAGGTCAATGTCGAAAGCGCCGACCCGAGGCCCGCATTAAGATTTCCAGTCGCTTGTCGCACAACCAGCATGGAGAGCGTCTCCGTGTTGTTAGCACCGCCTGTGAAAATCTGCGGTAAGTCGTACATTCTGAGCGCATCCATCATTCGAAACAAAATGGCGACTACCAACGCGGGCTTCACCAGCGGCAACGTGATATGAACAAATTTCTGCCAAGCATTAGCGCCATCAACCGAGGCCTGTTCATACAAGTCGTGTGCGATTCCTTGCAATCCGGCAAGAATAAGCAGCCCAAGAAATGGCGACGTTTTCCATACATCAGCAAAGACAATTGCTGCCTTCGCTGGCCACTGGGAGCCAAGCCACAATACCTGATGGCCAAGCAATGCATTGACGATGCCGCGCGCATCAAATACCCAACGCCACAATACAGCGACGACGGCGGTGGGTATCGCCCAAGGTACAAGCACCGAAGCTCGTACCACTGAACGGCCGGTGAATGCACGATTCATGACCAATGC
>CALNAE010000163.1 GCA_937874315.1 uncultured Bifidobacterium sp.
CAACGCATCGTCCTTCAACGCATCGTCCTTCAACGCAGCTGGTATGGAATGCGGCTGCGCGGCCCGCGTTCCCACGACCCGTTCACCTATATCGGAAGGCGCGATCGGCTGCGGCCGAAACCAACGCGCGTATTTCACGTCGCGTATGGTCGTTCCTCCCGGGTTCGCGGTCGCGAAAGAGCCGAAGTCATGAAGCCCGATGGCCGCCGCGATCGCAAGATTCATCGCCGGAACGTCCAGCGCATCATCGACCAGCAGCACTTGGTTGCGCAGCTTGGGATCGAAGGTGTCGGGGTCATCACATACCCGATACACGTACACGCGCTCCAACGCTGAGAACCTCGCATCGAATCCGGCTGGCGCGGACGTCACGGCATGAATCATGATATCGTCGGGCAGCTTATGCCTCAGCCTTCTGGTGAGAGCGACGATGGGGTCGACCTCCATATGGCCGATACACGCATCAAGTCTGGCTTGGTCGATGTCGGCGTGACAGACCTGATGCGAGGCATGCACTCCCGTATCCGTCCGCCCGGCCACGGTCACATGAACGCCATCGGCAGGATCATGGATTCGCAGCACCGTGTCGATGGCGGATTCCAACTCCCCCTGCACCGTGCGCAAGGACGGCTGCCGGGCCCATCCATGAAATTTCGTACCATCGTAGGCCAGATCAATACGTAGTCGTGTCACGTTCCCATTGTCACATATACGACAAACCGCGGCGTGCCGGAACGGTTGCGCCGTTGAAAGATTCCAACAGATCGTCCGCCGCCCGCTTTTTGGGGAGGTACCGGCGGCGTTTGGCCATGGGCCGGTTGGGTAATCTGTCTGAATGCCCGGCCACGCGAAATTCGACGCCGTCACGATCCTACCCGCGGTCACGACCACAGCCTGAATTCTTCCCATAGCTCTGGTCGTGATCCTGATCGTGGCCGTGGCACGGCCACAATTCCGGTTCTGCACAGGATTGCGGTCCTGATCGCCCGCGACGACCGCGACACGCATCACGAACACCACGCAACATCCCACGCATGCGAATGGGGCCGGGAATCGATTGATTCCCGGCCCCATTCGCATGGAACACGCAAGACGTGCGAGGGCTACTCGGCCTTCTGCTCGTCATCCTTGGCGGCATCGTCGGCCACATCGGCTTCGGACTCGGCTTCCTTCTCCGCCTTATCGGACTCCTCGGCGACCTTGTTCAGATCGACAGCTGCCTCATCGGCCGAAGCGACATCCATATTGGACTCGTTGGCCTCTACGGCTTCCTCGACAGCATCCTGAGCGGCGCCCTCGGCACGAGCGGCATCAGCCGCGGCATCGACGAGCTTGCCATCGGCATCGGTGGCCACCTTGGCAGCCGCCTCCGCTTCCTTGACCGCCGCCTGCTTGGCGCTGACCGGTTCGGCGACAAGTTCGATGATGGCCTGAGGCGCGGCATCTCCGTGACGTGGAGCGATCTTCACGATACGGGTATAGCCGCCCTCACGCTGTTCCATCTGTTCAGCAATCTCGGTGAAGAGCTTGTGAACGATGGCCTTATTCCGAATGACTCGCATGACGCGGCGACGCGAATGCAGGTCCCCACGCTTGGCGAAAGTGATCAAACGCTCGGCAAGCGGACGAAGCCGCTTCGCCTTGGGCAGCGTAGTGGTGATTCTGCCATTCTGAAACAGACTCGTCGACATATTGGCGAGCATAAGACGCTCATGCGCCGGGCTGGAAGCCAGACGAGGGCCCTTCTGTGGTTGAGGCATTATAACTCCTTATTGCATCCGAAGCCACAGGTGGGCATTTGCCCGAACATCCGCGGCTTTGGATGGATGATGTAAAGCAGGTGAAGCTCACTCGTCTTCCGGCGAGAAGAACGTTCCACCTTCGAGGTTGTTGGTATCGAATCCGAGCGGCGAGGACTTGAGGGAAAGCCCAAGACCCTGCAGCTTCTCCTTCACCTCGTCGATCGACTTCATACCGAAATTACGGATATCGAGCAGATCTTGCTCGGTATGGGACACCAGTTCTCCAATCGTGTGGATGCCTTCACGCTTCAGGCAGTTGTAACTACGCTGGGTGAGATTCAGCTCCTCAATCGGAACAGCCATCTCGGGGTCCGCCTCTTCGGCAACGGGCGCAGGCCCGATTTCGACACCTTCGGCCTGTTCATTAAGTTCTCGACACAGGCCGAACAACTCGACCAGTGTGGAACCGGCGGATGCCACGGCATCACGCGGAGAAATGGCTTGCTTCGTTTCGACGTCAAGGATGAGCTTGTCGAAATCCGTGCGCTGCTCAACACGCGTCGCCTCGACCTTGTAGCTGACCTTCAACACCGGAGAATAGATGGAATCAACCGGAATACGACCGATTTCATCGTTATCCGACTTGTTCATCTGCGCCGTGACATAACCACGGCCACGCTCGACCGTAAACTCAATCTCGAGTTCGCCGTCTTCCGCGAGGGTTGCAATATGCATGTCGGGGTTGGCGATGGTAACGCCCGCTGGTGGCGTGATATCTCCGGCCTTGGCTTCACCCTTGCCGTTCTTGCGCAGATACATGACGACCGGCTCGTCATACTCGCTGGTCAACACGATACCCTTGACGTTGAGCAGGATCTCGGTCACGTCTTCAACGACGCCGGGCAGAGTGGTGAACTCATGCAAGGCACCTGAAATACGGACCGAAGTCACAGCAGCTCCGGGGATGGAGCTCAAGAGCGTGCGCCGTAATGAGTTACCGAGCGTATAACCGAAGCCCGGTTCGAGCGGCTCGATGACGAAACGCGAACGCTGCGGATTAATTGATTCCTCAGTAAGTGTCGGACGCTGTGCGATAAGCACTGTGGTTATCCTTTCAGCTTCTGATCGGTGGTGCACGCACCGGCCATAGGCGGGTTGGACGGATTAATTCTGTAAGTGCTCAGACGCGACGGCGCTTGGGAGGGCGAACGCCGTTATGTGCTTGCGGAGTGACATCGGAAATGGAACCGACCTCGAGTCCGGCGGACTGAAGTGAGCGAATCGCGGTCTCTCGCCCGGAACCCGGCCCCTTGACGAAGACATCAACCTTCTTGACGCCGTGTTCCATAGCCTTGCGGGCAGCCGACTCGGCCGCCATACCGGCTGCGTAGGGAGTGGACTTACGTGAGCCCTTGAAACCGACATCGCCACCGGAAGCCCAGGAGACGACTGCCCCCGAAGGATCGGTGATTGAGATGATAGTGTTATTGAATGTGGACTTGATATGCGCCTGCCCGACCGGCACCGACTTGCGATCCCGGCGACGCGGCTTGCGCGCGGCCTGCTTTGGAGCTGCCATTAATCCTCGTTTTCTTGTAATGAACTTCTACAATTCGGACGATGACTGTTTGACGTCGGTCAAACATATCGTGGCCCGGATAATGTCACCGACTACTTAACGGCTTTTTTCTTGCCCGCAACCGTGCGCTTCGGCCCCTTACGGGTACGCGCGTTGGTCTTTGTGCGCTGTCCACGGACAGGGAGTCCCCTGCGGTGACGCAGACCTTGGTAGCAGTTGATTTGAATCTTGCGGCGAATGTCCGCGTCGACTTCACGACGCAAATCGCCCTCGATCTTGTAATTGGATTCGAGATAGTCGCGCAGCGTAATCAGCTGCTCATCCGTCAGATCCTTCACACGCGTATCAGGATTGATTCCTGTCGCCTTCAGGGTCTCATTCGCACGAGTCCGACCAACACCGAAAATATAGGTGAGGGCGATTTCAATGCGCTTCTCATTGGGGATGTCGACTCCGGCAAGACGTGCCATTGCGATTCCTTCTTGTTTTCCGCAGGTATCGCACCGAGTCTTCCGGTTTCCCGGCCCGGGCCTGCGTACCCGGGGTTCAGCAAATGCTGCGACTCAGCGCCTGTATCTCTTGTCGCTGGAAATCTACTCAGCCTTGACGCTGCTTGTGGCGTGGGTTAGAGCAGATCACCATGACGCGACCGTGACGGCGGATCACACGGCAATTCTCGCAGATCCTCTTCACGCTAGGGCTGACCTTCATGGTTTTCCTTTGTTTGTGCCGTTACTTATAACGGTACGTAATTCGACCGCGGTTCAAATCGTAAGGGCTCATCTCCAATACGACCCGATCCTGGGGAAGAATTCGGATATAGTTTTTCCTCATCTTGCCCGAGATGGTCGCGAGCACGATATGCTTGTTCTCCAGCACGACGCGAAACATCGCGTTTGGCAGTGCTTCCACCACCTGACCTTCGACCTCAATCACACCGTCTTTTGCCATGAGCCTCGTTCCGTTCCTTGGCTTATATTGCTCAGCGCATCCGAAGACACACCAAATTCTTAGCATACACCTCGCGCGGACACATCAACATGACGGCGTGTCGAGTTGACATGAACCGCTTTCTCGGTTTGCCCAAAGTCCGAGACTACGTCTCCGGCGAATTCGTGTATGACGTCGGCCGGAACCGTCACCGTTGCATCGGCAGCATCATACACCACCCTCGTAGCGCCGCACTCTCTCCCACACATCGACGCTCCTGCTGGCACGCCGGATTGGTCGCCGCGAGGTTCAGTTCAGCTGTTGGATTATCTTCGAACTGATGGCGTCGATCTCGCCCACGCCGTTCACCACGATCAACTGACCACGGCTCTCGTAGAGATCGAGTAACGGAGCGGTCTCCTGCTCGTAGGTGGCAAGACGCTTGGCGATGGCTTCTGGGGTATCATCGGCCCGCCCCTCTTGCTCGGCACGCTTGCTCATGCGCGACATGAGGATCGTTCGTTCGGCTTCGAGCGCCACAGCATAGCTCAACGGGGTGCCCAACTCGGCGAGCATGTCATCCAGGGCGCGCACCTGTGAAACGTTGCGGGGATACCCGTCAAGGATCCAACCGTTCTTCGCATCTTCCTGCCCAAGACGATCCTTCACTATCGAATTCGTCAACTCGTCCGGGACCAGCTCCCCCTTATCCGTGTAAGCCTTGACACGCTTACCGAGCTCGGTCTCATTGCGGATGTTGTAACGGAATATGTCACCCGTCGATATCGCCGGAATACCGAAATGCTTGCTCAGCAACGCCGCCTGCGTCCCCTTGCCGACACCTTGCGGTCCCATAATCAGCAGTCGCATATGAATTCTCCCTTACTTACCCTCACGGTGATCGGTGTTTTCAAATAGGAATCCGGCGTATTGGAACTGCTCCGTCTGCGCACGAGCCTGACGCAGCGTGTCCAGACCCACGCCGGCGATGATCAGAATGGTGGTGCCGCCGAATGGCAAACGCTCATTCAATTGCAACGCCATGATGAGCACTGTCGGAATCAAGGCGACGAACAGCAAATACACGGCGCCCACCGTATTCAAACGGTTCATCACATAGTTGAGATACCGGCTGGTCGCGCTTCCGGCACGGATACCGGGAATGAAACCGCCGTACTGCTTCATATTGTCCGCTGTCTCGTCGGGGTCGAACGTGATCGAAGTATAGAAGAAGCAGAAGAACACGATCATCAGCGCATAGAGTCCGATGTACCACACGCTCGTCGTATTGGCGAGATTCGAGTTGATCCATGTAACCCAGGACTGGTTGGTATTGCCGAACTGCGCGATCAGCGTGGGAATAGCCAGAATCGAGGAGGCGAAAATCGGAGGAATGACACCGCTCATGTTGATCTTCAGGGGTAGGTACGTCGAGGAACCGCCGTACATCTTGCGGCCGATCATACGCCTGGTGTACTGCACCGGAATACGGCGCTGGCACAATTCGACGAAGTCAACGAGAATCAGGATGACGACCAGCACACCGGTGACCAGAGCGAACTTCCCCCAGGCGCCGCCCTTGCCGTTCGTGCCTGTTCCTATCTCCCACAGCTTCGGCAGGAAGCCGGAGCAGATGGACATGAAAATCAAGATGGACATGCCCTGACCAATGCCTTTATCGGTTATGAGTTCGGCCATCCACATGATCAGACCGGTGCCGCCGGTCATCACCAACACCATAACGACCAATGACCATACCGAGCCGTCGGGAATCACCTGCGAACACTGGTAGTTGAATAGCGCTCCCGTACGCGCGGTGACCAGAATCGTGGTCGACTGCAGCACTGCAAGACCAATGGTGAGGTATCGAGTGTACTGGGTGAGTTTCGTCTCACCCGACTGCCCTTCCTTGTGCAAGGCCTCGAAGCGGGGAATCACCACGCGCAGCAGTTGAATGACGATCGAGGCGGTGATGTACGGCATGACACCCAGCGCGAAAATCGACAACTGCAGCATGGCTCCGCCGGAAAAGAGGTTGACCAGGCCGATAAAGTTCTCCTGACTGGTCGATGTCTTCGCCACACAGCTTTGGACAACCTTATAGTCCACGCCCGGCGTCGGTATGAACGAACCGATGCGGTAGATGATAATCATGCCAAGGACGAACAGGATCTTTCCCCTGAGTTCCTTGGTTTTAAAGGCCTGGATTAACGTCCTCACCTGGGGTTTCCTTCCCTTATCGTGCGTGTAAAGCACACACCGATACCAACAGACACTAACTGCCGAGCTTAGCTTACCGTCTCTACCTTGAGAGGTGTGTCGCCGGCCGGCCCATAAATGATTAGGGGCTCTCCACATGACAAATGTAGAGAGCCCCTAACCCGCGCATTACCGCTTGCGGCGCGACATCACGCTTCGGTGACGGAACCGCCCGCGGCTTCTATCTTCGCTTTAGCCGACGCGGAGGCCTTGACACCCTTGATGGTGAAAGAGACCGTGGTCTCCCCATCGCCAAGGACCTTCACCGGGAAGCCATTCCTGACGGCGCCCTTCGCGATAAGATCCTCGACGGTGACCTCGCCACCCTTGGGATACAGCTCGACTAAGGATGCGATGTTCACCACCTGGAATTCCTTCTTGAAAGGACTCTTGAATCCGCGCAGCTTCGGCAGCCTCATGTACAGCGGCAGCTGTCCGCCTTCGAAACCGGGACGCACTTGATACCGCTTCTTCGTTCCCTTATCGCCGCGTCCAGACGTCTTGCCACGAGAACCTTCACCACGGCCCACACGGATGCGATTCTTCTTCGCACCAGGAGCAGGATGAAGATTATGCATCTGCAGGATGTCCTGTTCTTCACTTGCCATAATCAGTCGACCTCCTCTACGGTCACCAGATGACGAACCACCTGGACCAGACCGCGGTTGGCGGCGGAATCGTCGCGTACGACGCTCTCACCAATACGGTGCAGGCCGAGGGTCTTCACCGTGGCACGTTGCTTCGGTTTGGAATTCACCAGACCATGTACGAGAGTAATTTTGAGATTCGACACAATCACTCACCGTCCTTCGAGTCTTCAGCAGCCTTCTTGGCCTGAGCTTCTTCACGAGCCTTCCGAGCTTCGGCAATACCGGCGGCCCGGGCGCGAAGCATGGCATCAGGAGCGACCTCGTCAAGAGTCATACCACGACGAGCCGCGATTTCCTCGGGCTCCTCGAGGCTCTTGAGAGCATCAACCGTCGCGCGAACCACGTTGACGGCCGTTGCAGAGCCCATGGACTTGGTCAGAATATCAGTGATACCGGCGCACTCCATGACGGCGCGCACAGGTCCACCGGCGATAACACCAGTTCCAGGCGCCGCCGGGCGCAAGAGCACGGTACCCGCCGCATCATGCCCGATTACCGGATGGGTAACGGTGCCGCGGACGCGCGGAACGTTGAACATGTGCTTCTTGGCGTCGAGCTGCCCCTTGGCGATGGCCGCGGGGACCTCACGGGACTTGCCGTAACCCACTCCAACGGTTCCGTTGCCGTCTCCAACGACCACGAGAGCCGCGAAGCTGAAGGTACGTCCACCCTTGTGCGTCTTCGACACACGATTGATGGTGACTACGCGATCGAGCATCTCATCGCCACGATTGTCATCGCGACGACCATGACGCTCACCACGACGGCCGTCACGGCCCTCTCCACGCTGTCCACGACGACCACCCTGACGGGAGTCGTTGCGTTCACCGCGGGTACCGCGACCATCGTTGTGGTCGGTGCCGGATGCCTGAGTGTTCTGAGATTCTTGGGCCACTTGGGTTTCCTTTTCATTGTCACTCACAGTGCCAGACCTCCCTCACGAGCGCCATCCGCCACCGCGGCGACGCGGCCGTGGTACTTGTTGCCTCCGCGATCGAAAACGACAGCGGAAATACCGGCATCCTTCGCCTTCTGTGCAATCAGGGTCCCGACCTTCTTGGCGGCTTCAACCTTGGTTCCTTCGAATCCTGCGAAATCGCTTTGCATCGTGGAGACACTCACCACGGTCACACCTTTGGTGTCATCGACAACCTGGGCAACCATATGGCGATTGGATCGAGTGACCACGAGACGCGGACGCTCTTCGGTGCCGAAAAGGCTCTTGCGCAGGCGTGCGTGGCGGCGCAGACGCGCTACCTTTTTGCCCCTACCGAAAATCTTAACGGTCATATCACTTACCAGCCTTTCCGGCCTTGCGCACGATATGTTCGTCCGAGTACTTGATGCCCTTGCCCTTATAGGGTTCCGGTGCACGAAGCTTACGGATGTTCGCGGCGGCCTGACCGACAACCTGCTTGTCGGTGCCCTTCACGATGACCTGGTTCTGATTGGGCAGCTCGTATTCGATGCCATCAGGAGGATTCACGGTGATCGTGTGCGAATAACCGAGCGAGAATTCGATGCCTTTGCCCTTCATCTGTGCTCGATAACCGGTGCCTACAATGTCAAGGGTCTTGGTGAAGCCCTCGTGCACACCCTTGATCATCGATGCGATGATGGAACGGCTCAGACCATGATTCGCCCGGGTCTGACGCTCATCATCGGCCGCGGTCAGCGTGAGAAACGCGCCATCCACCTTACCGGTGATTCCGTCAGGGAGCGTATAGGAATCGGAACCCTTCGGCCCTTTGACCGAGAAATTCTGACCTGTGAATGAGGCCTCCACGCCAGCCGGAATGGTGACGGGGAGCTTACCAATATGCGATGCCATGTCTAGCTCTCCTTTCTCACCACACGTAGGCGACGATTTCGCCGCCGATGCCCCGATCGAGGCATTCCTTTTGGGTCAACAATCCCGAACTGGTCGAGATAATGGCGATACCGAGACCTCCCAAAGGCATGGGCAACGAATCGGATTTCGCGTAGCGCCGCAAGCCAGGCTTGGAAATACGCTTGATACCCTGGATGGAACGCTCGCCCGTCGGACTGTACTTAAGCGTGAGCTCAAGAGTCTGTCCAACTGTGGCCTCTTTCGCAGCAAAGTCCTTGATATAACCTTCGCGCTTGAGGATCTCGGCGATATTCGCTTTGAATTTCGAGTACGGCATCTCGACTGTTTCGTGTTTCGCCGCACTCGCATTACGCAGACGCGTCAGCATGTCTGCGATAGGATCTGTCATTGTCATTGTGGGCTAACGCCCTTTCTCGCCGTGGTTTCCGTATCCCCGCTCAAACGAACGGCAATACGGACCTTCAGCGTCGATGTTTACCAACTGGACTTCGTAACTCCGGGCAGCTCGCCACGGTGGGCCTTCTCACGAAGGCAGATGCGGCACAGACCGAACTTGCGATACACAGAGTGAGGACGGCCACAAACCTGGCAACGTGAATAGCCACGCACCTTGAACTTCGGCTTCGCGGCCGCTTTATTTTTCAGAGCGGATTTCGCCATATCAGTTCTCCTTGAACGGGAAGCCAAGATGCTTGAGCATCGCTGCGGCTTCCTTGTCATCCTTGGTGGTGGTCACCACGGTGATATCCATACCACGCTGATGATCAATGGAGTCAGGATCAATCTCATGGAACATGGACTGCTCCGTGAGACCGAAGTTATAATTGCCCTGACCATCGAACTGCTTGCCGTTGATGCCGCGGAAATCACGAATCCTCGGCAGCGCCAGCGTCAACAGTCGATCGAGAAACTCCCACATGCGATCTCCACGAAGGGTGACGTATGCGCCGATGGCCTGTCCTTCACGCAGATGGAACTGCGCGACCGACTTCTTGGCCTTGGTGACCTTTGGCTTCTGACCGGTTATGAGAGTGAGATCCTTGATCGCGCCCTCAATCAGCTTCGAGTCGCGCGCAGCGGCACCGACGCCCATGGACACGACGATCTTCGTCAAACGGGCAACCTGCATCGGGTTGGAGTGCTTGAACTCCTTCTCGAGCTCCGGCACAACCTCGTCCTTGTACATCGTCTTCAGACGAGGAGTCGCTGGGGCTTCAACACTTGTTGCGCTCATGCCAGCTCCTTTCCGGATTTCTTGGCCACGCGAGTACGCACGGTCTTTACCTTGCCGTCCTGAGCCTCCTGCTTGACCGCGATGCCGATGCGAGTCGGCCCCTTGGTCTCAGGATCGATAACCATCACATTGGAACGGTGAATCGGGGCCTCGGTGGATACGATTCCCGCTTCCTGTCCCTGCTGTGTGGCCTTGACGTGCTTCTTGACGATTTGGACGCCATCAACAATCAAGCGATCGTTGGAAAGGACACGGGTTACCTTGCCCTCTTTGCCACGATCCTTGCCACGAATGACCTTGACCTGGTCACCAGTCTTGATTTTGGCTGCCATCAGATCACCTCCGGGGCGAGAGACACGATACGCATGAATCGCTTGTCGCGCAGTTCACGGCCTACCGGTCCGAAAATACGAGTGCCTTTAGGCTCATGGCCCGTGCCGAGAATAACGGCGGCGTTCTCGTCGAATTTGATATAGGAACCATCCGCACGACGGTGTTCCTTAACGGTACGGACGACGACGGCCTTGACCACGTCGCCCTTCTTGACCGACCCGCCGGGGATTGCATCCTTGACGGAGGCGACGATCACGTCGCCGATGCCGGCATAGCGTCGCTTCGATCCACCGAGCACGCGGATTGCCAGAATCTCCTTGGCACCCGTGTTGTCGGCGACATGAAGCCGCGTTTCCTGCTGAATCATTGATTCTCCTTAGCCGCGCTGGTTCTCCCCTAGCACACCGAGGTGTGTGTCGGGGAGCCTTGCCGAACTGTTATTACTTGGCGCGCTCGACAACAGCTTCGAGACGCCAACGCTTGGTCTTGCTCAAAGGCCGAGTTTCCATGATACTCACAAGGTCCCCCATATGGGCTTCATTGTGTTCATCGTGGGCCTTGACCGTGCGAGTCTTGCGTACGACCTTGCCATACAACGGATGGGTCGAACGCTGTTCGATCTCAACCGTGATTGTTTTGTCCATGGAATCGGACACCACATAACCACGGCGAACCTTGCGGAAGTTGCGTTCCTGATTCTCAGTCATGCTTACTTCTCCTCAGCTTTCGTTTCACTAGCCGTCGGTGCGCTGGTTATGCCCAGCTCACGTTCCCTGAGCACGGTGTACATCCTGGCGATATCATGCTTGACGACCTTGAGGCGGGCGGAGTTTTCAAGCTGCCCGGTGGCAGACTGAAAACGCAGGTTGAAGAGCTCCTCCTTGGATTTCTTCAAGAAGCCCTCGATCTCGCTGTCGGATTTCTCACTGAGCTTTTGCATGGTGTAGTCTTCGGTTTCGACTGACATCAGATGTCACCACCTTCACGAGCAATGATGCGGCACTTCATCGGCAGCTTGTCGATGGCGCGACGCAAGGCTTCCTTAGCAACGTCCTCGGTAACGCCACCGATCTCGAACATAACCCGTCCGGGGTGTACGTTGGCGATCCAGAACTCAGGCGTGCCCTTTCCGGAACCCATTCGCGAACCAAGCGCGTGCTTGGTCAACGGACGATCCGGGAAGATGGTGATCCACACACGACCGCCACGCTTAATGAAACGAGTCATTGCGATACGCGCCGCTTCGATCTGGCGATTGGTCACATAGGCAGGAGCCAGCGCCTGGATGCCGTAGTCGCCGAAGGCGATGGTGTTGCCACCCTTTGACATGCCACGACGGGTCGGACGCTGCTGTTTACGGTATTTAGTCCTCTTTGGGATAAGCATTGACGCTCACTCCTTCGTTTCCGTTGCAACGGGTGCTTCAGTTGCAGGTGCTGCCTGAGCCGTTGCGGCTTCGTGCCCCTGCGGCTGGGCTCCCTGACGCGGGCCACCACGACGCGGACGACGATCGCCGCCGCGACGACCGGGCCGACTATTGGTCTGCTGCGCCTGCTGCTCTTCGAACTCGTGCTCGGTCATGTCGCCCTTGTAGATCCACACCTTGACGCCGATGCGGCCATAGGTTGTCTTGGCTTCGAAGAAGCCATAGTCAATCAAAGCGCGCAGGGTCTGCAGCGGAACGCGACCTTCACGATAGAACTCGGACCGGCTCATCTCGGCGCCTCCGAGGCGACCGGAGAGCTTGATGCGGATGCCCTTGGCCCCGGCGCGCATGGCGTCCTGCTGAGCCTTGCGCATCGCGCGTCGGAATGTCACGCGGTTGGTCAGCTGCTCGGCAATTCCTTGCGCAACCAACTGAGCATCCATCTGTGCGTTCTTGACCTCGAAGATGTTGAGCTGCACCTGTTTTCCGGTGATCTTCTCCAACTTCATACGAACGCGCTCGGCCTCGGCTCCACGACGACCGATGACGATACCCGGACGCGCGGTGTGGATGTCCACGCGGACGCGGTCACGGGTCCGCTCGATGATGATGCGTGAAACGCCTGCGCGCTCCAGATCCTTGCTCATTTCCTTGCGGATCTCGTCGTCCTCGAGGACGAAGTCGCGGTAACGCTCGCCGGCCTTGTTGGAATCGGAGAACCACTTCGAACGGTGGCTTTCAGTAATACCCAGGCGATAGCCAAAGGGATTGATCTTCTGACCCATCTTTAGCGGGCTCCTTCCTTGGACGTGACGACAACCGTGATATGGCTAGTGCGCTTGTTAATGCGCGCAGCGCGTCCCTGAGCACGAGCGCGGAAACGCTTCAGCGTCACGCCCTCGTCCACAAAGGTCCTGCTGACGACAAGGTCATTCTCGTGGAACGGTTCGCCGGCTTTGTCGGCCTTGACGCGTGCGTTCGCTATGGCGCTCTCCAGGACCTTGCGCACCGGTACGGCGGCATCCTGAGGTGCGAATTTGAGAATGGTGACGGCTTCGCTCGCTTGTTTTCCTCGGATGAGGTCGACCATGCGGCGAGCCTTGCGCGGCGTCACACGAACGTGACGTGCAATTGCTTGAGCTTCCATAAAGTCTCTACTCTCCTTTAGCGGCGTGCCTTTTTGTCGTCCTTCACATGACCCCTGAAGGTCTTGGTCGGGGCGAATTCACCAAGCTTGTGGCCGACCATCGCTTCGGTGACGAACACCGGAACGTGCTTGCGGCCATCATGGACGGCGAAGGTGTGACCGATGAAATCGGGCGTGATCATCGAACGGCGCGACCACGTCTTGATGACGTTATGCGTGCCCTTCTCGTTCTGCTCGTCGACTTTCTTCTGTAGGTGGGCGTCGACGAAGGGGCCCTTCTTGATGCTACGAGTCATATGCTCGACGCTCCCTTACTTGCGGTTCTTACCATTAGGACGACGACGAACAATCATCTTGTTCGAAGCCTTCTTTGGATGACGAGTACGGACCTCACCCTTGCCCCAAGGCGACATTGGCGCCTTGCCGCCGCGTGTACGACCACCATGAGGGTGATCGACCGGGTTCATGGACTCACCACGGGTGATTGGGCGCTTGCCAATCCACCGAGCGCGACCTGCCTTGCCCAGCTCCACATTGGCATGATCGGCATTGCCGACCTCACCGACCGTGGCACGGCATCGGGCATCGACGTTGCGAATCTCGCCTGACGGCATACGCAGCTGAGCGAATGCACCGTCCTTGGCGACCAACTGCACGCCTGCACCGGCGGAACGCGCAATCTTGGCCCCGCCCAGCGGACGCAGCTCAATCGCGTGGACGACGGTACCGGTCGGGATGTTGCGCAGCGGGAGATTGTTGCCCGGCTTGATATCGGCCTGCTCGCCGGTCTCGATGACGTCACCCTGGTTGATGCCTTCGGGAGCGATGATGTACCGCTTCTCGCCATCGGCATAGTGCAGCAACGCGATACGGGCCGAACGGTTCGGGTCATACTCGACCTGAGCGACCTTTGCGGGTACGCCGTCCTTATCCCAGCGCCGGAAATCGATAAGACGATACTGACGCTTATGACCGCCGCCGCGATGGCGGGAGGTCATACGGCCATAAGAATTACGACCGCCAGTTTTGCTGAGTTTACGAACCAGCGACTTCTCGGGAGTGGAACGCGTGAGCTCGGAGAAATCCGAGACCGAAGCGTTGCGACGACCCGCGCTAGTTGGCTTATATGTTCGGATAGCCATAATGTAGTTCTTCCTTTGACTTTCTCGGCTAGCCTTCAGTTACCGAAGATGTCGATCGTCTGGCCCGCGGCAACCGTGACGATGGCGCGCTTCTGGTTGGCACGCTGTCCGAAACCGGACTTCGTGCGCTGGCGCTTGCCACTGTGGTTGAGGGTGTTGACGTTCGTCACCTTGACATTGAAGATGCTCTCAATGGCCTGCTTGATCTGCACCTTGTTCGCGTCCGGGGACACGACGAAGGTGTACTGCCCGCGGTCCGAAGCCGCGTAGCTTTTCTCAGAAACAACAGGCTTGAGGATTACGTCATGTGCTGGCTTATGAATGGCAACCATGATCAGGCCTCCTTGGCGGTCCGCTCGGTCTTCTGCTCGACAAAAGCGTCGAAGGCCTTGCGGGTGAAGACGATGTACTGTGCGGTGACCACATCGTACGTGTTGAGCTGATCGGCGAAGATCACGTGCACCGTTGGAATATTGCGTACCGACAGCCACTCATTGACGCTGTCCCGGGTGAGCACCACGGTGGTGAACTTGTTCTCGGTGACAGGAGTCAACGCGGCGACGGCGGCCTTGGTCGAGGGCGTATCGGTTATGCCCAGGTCAACCACAGCGATGCGTCCGGCGTTCGCGCGATCGGAAAGGACGTAGCGCAGTGCGCTGGCCTTCATCTTCTTCGGCGTGCGCTGATCATACTTGCGTGGAACCGGGCCATGGGCGATGCCGCCGTGAACCCACTGAGGCGCGCGAATGGAGCCCTGACGAGCACGACCGGTGCCCTTCTGCTTCCAAGGCTTCTTGCCACCACCGGACACCATCCCGCGACTCTTCACGGAGTGCGTGCCCTGACGGGCGGCGGCCAACTGCGCCACGACAACCTGATGAATCAGCGGAATATGGGATTCGACGTCTTCGCTGGAGATGCCGAAGATCTCAGCAGGAGCTTCGACTGAACCCGCGGACTTGCCCTTGGCGTCAGTGACGTTCAACGTAACGTTTGCCATGATTTCAGGCTCCCTTCACTGCTGTACGGACAAGGACGATGGCACCCTTGGGCCCGGGAACCGCACCCTTGACCGCCAAAATGCCGTGTTCGACATCGGAGGAGACCACAGTGAGATTCAGCATGGTGGCGGTGACATGACCCATGCGGCCCGCCATACGCTTGCCCTTGAGGATACGGCTCGGCGTGGCGCAAGCGCCTACTGAACCAGGACGACGTTCGTTCTTGTGGGAACCATGGGTACGGCGATAGGACTTGAAGCCCCAGCGCTTGATCGTACCGGCGAAGCCCTTGCCCTTGGTGGTCCCGGTGACGTCGACTTCGGTGCCTTCGCCGAACAGCTCGGCGGTCAGTTCCTGACCCGGCTTGAAATCGGCGGCATCTTCGGTGCGCACCTCGGCCAAATGACGACGCGGTGTGACCCCGGCCTTGGCGAAGTGGCCGGCAAGCGGCTTGGTCACCTTGGTGGGATCAATCTGGCCGTAACCGAGCTGAACGGCGTTATAACCGTCGCTCGCCTCGGTTTTCACCGTCGTCACCACATTCGTGGAGACGTCGACGAGTGTGACGGGGATGAAGAATCCGTTCTCATCCCACACCTGTGACATGCCGAGCTTCTTGCCCAGCAGAGCCTTGCGATTAGCAAGTTGTGACATTACGGTTTCCCCCTCCCTACAGCTTGATCTCGATATTGACATCCGCAGGCAAATCGATATGCATCAGGGAGTCCACTGCCTTAGGCGTTGGGTCCACAATGTCGATGAGGCGCTTATGCGTCCGCATCTCGAAGTGCTCGCGAGAATCCTTGTATTTATGAGGAGAACGAATTACGCAGAATACGTTCTTCTCGGTCGGCAGAGGAACCGGGCCCACTACCGTGGCTCCCGCGTTCGTAACCGTCTCGACGATTTTCTTCGCCGATTGGTCGATGACCTCGTGGTCATAGGACTTAAGCCTGATGCGGATTTTCTGTCCCGCCATTGCCGTCCGCC
>CALNAE010000164.1 GCA_937874315.1 uncultured Bifidobacterium sp.
CAGATATGTAATGCGTATGCGACGGATAAAGGCTTCTGGCCCAAAAGCCTGCGAGAAACTTCTCCAGAGTCCCTTCCGCTCATCGCTGATCACCAGCTCCTGTTGCGTGAACTGTGGAAAACGGCCATTAGCCCAATCGAAATGCCCTGCATCAACCACTACACCACCAATGGCATTGCCATGACCAGTGATTCCCTTGGTAGTCGAGTGCACAACAATATCAGCGCCAAATTCAATCGGCCGGAACAAAAACGGAGTCGGAACCGTATTGTCAACGATCAACGGAATACCATGACTGTGGGCAAGACGAGCTAATGGTTCGATGTCCGCGATCATCGTCGACGGGTTTGCTACAGATTCAGTGAAGATGGCACGAGTGTCCTCGCGAATTGCCGCTTCGACTTCTTGAAGATCATTAATATCGTGCACAAAATCGGTATGCACTCCAAACCTCGGGAAAAAGCTGCTCATAGCATCGACGGATGCCCCATACAGATTGGTCGGAGAAATGATTCGCCCGCCGCCTTCGGCCGCGCAGAGGAGTGCGAATGAAACCGCGGCCATGCCTGAGGCGACGGCAACCGCCGCCACTCCCCCTTCCAACGCCGCGATCCTCCGCTCTAAGGCATCTACCGTCGGATTGGCCACTCTGGAGTACGAGAAACCCTCGATCTCCCCAGATGCCAGCGCGTCACCACGATCGGCATTCTCCATCTCGAAGGCCGCGGAAGCATATATAGGTACATTTACCGCGTCTGAATTGGCGTGCCAATCGTAGCCCGCATGAACAGCTTGGGTGGAAAAATTCAACTTCGAATCGTAGGTCTTATCACTTACGAGAGTTTCCTGCTCAGTCATTTGTATCATGATCCTTTACATAGCACCGCCCAGGTAAGCCTCCTGGACGGCTGGATTGTGGAGTAGCTCTTGGGCCTTGCCGTGGAGCCGTATGCTACCATTCTGGAGAACGTATCCGTAGTCGGCAATCGACAAGGCAAGCTCCGCCTGCTGTTCCACTATCAATACGGAAATCCCCAACTCATCGCGCAGACGGGCGATCTGCTCCAACACATCCTCGACGAGTTTGGGAGACAAACCCATGGTCGGCTCATCCATGCAGATGATCTTCGGACGGCTCATCAACGCGCGGGCGAACGCCAACATCTGTTGTTCACCACCGCTCATGGTGCCCGCCTGTTGCGTCCGACGCTCTTTCAACCGAGGAAAACGCTCATACATCCGGTCAACATCATCGCGTACCCGTTCTCCACCTGAACGGGTATAAGCTCCTATCAATAGATTCTCCTCGACCGTCATGGCAGGAAAAATCCGCCGCGCCTCAGGCACTGCCGCAATGCCGGCACGCACCCGACGTCGCGTCGATGTGGTGGTGATGTTCAGGTCGCGGTAGAAGATATCACCGCTTTTCGGCGATTTCAATCCGAGGATGGTTTTCATCGTGGTTGATTTGCCTGAAGCGTTACCACCCAATAACGATACGATGGCATGAGATGGCACTTCGATGGAGACGTTTTGGAGCGCATGAACCTGACCGTAGAACACATTAACGTTGTTCAAGGAAAGCAGCGATGGCCGGGGCGCCGCCACCTCGCCACGCGGATTGCGTTCATGGACGGCGGTCGGAGAAACCGATACTTCACCGTTGGAATCTTCACTGAGGGCATTTTGCTTGGCCAGAACATCCTGCTGGCCTGCGACCGGTGCCGTCCGAAGCTCTCGCCTTTTACCAAGGTAAGCTTCCACGACCTGCGGACGATTACGCACATCTTGCGGATCGCCAAAAGCGATGATCTTGCCGCCATCCATGGCGATGACATGATCAGAAAGAGCAGTCACCAGTTCGATCTTATGCTCAACCAACAGTATGGTGTGTCCCTGCGCCTTGAGGTGCTGCAACTGTTGCAGGACCTCAGCGGTTTCGGATTGGTTCATCCCCGCCGTCGGCTCATCGAGAAGCAGCAGCAACGGCTCGCTGATATGGGCACGGGCGATTTCCGTCCGACGTCGGTTCGCGTATGAAAGCGTGTACGCGTAATCCCCACGTCTCGTTTCCAGCCGTTCCTTGAACCGATCGATTTCACGCGTCACTCGCTCAACAACGTCTTTGTTTTCCTGTCTGGTCTTCGGCCCGGGCAAGAGAGCGACCGCGGTTTCCGCCAATAACGACAACCATCGAGCCACAGGATACCGCTGCAGTTCCTTGAAGGGCCTCTGGGCGTTCAGACGCTTATGAAAGCCCAGAGCAACGTTCTCGTCAACGGTCAATCCGCCGAATACTCGACCATTTTGAAAGGTGCGGGACAGCCCACGCTCTGCGATGTCTGGAACGCTGAGACCGGCTATGGACTGGCTTCCCAAATCGATCAACCCCGAATCGGGCTTGATGAAGCCGGAAATCAAATTGATGAGGGTCGACTTACCGGAACCATTCGGTCCGATTACCGAAATGACCTCACC
>CALNAE010000165.1 GCA_937874315.1 uncultured Bifidobacterium sp.
CAATAACCAGCAGGACAAACCAGCGATCCCCACCCACACAAACACCCGAAGAGCCACTTTTTGTCACGTATCGGCCTCTTGCACAACACAAAAGACCTTCGCATAACCAATCAATTCAGGCGGGTTGCTCCTGCTGCGGCTCGCACAAACTGCAGCAGGAGCAACCCGCCTGTCACCGCCCACCCGATCACAAAGCCCAGCAGGGTTGCGGCCAAGCTGAGCACGAGCATGCCGCCGGTGTGCTGCAGGGCGCGCACGGGCTCATGCGCCTTGATGAGGCGCACGCCTTCGACGCTTGCGGTGCTGAAGGTCGAATAACCGCCCAGGAACCCTGAGGCAAGCAGCAGGCGCACGGTGTCGGAGCCGATGTGCGAGGTCACCCAGCCGGTGAGGATGCCCATGAGCAGGCAAGCGGTGATGTTGACGACGATGGTGCCCAAGGGGATGGTCAGGCGGTTGCGTTTGTTCACCCACGTATCGACGAGGAAACGGCTGGCAGCGCCAAGGCCGCCAAGCAATGCAGCAAAAATGAGCATCATGACCGGTCTCCTTTCTGTGCGTTTGCACGGGCAGTTGCATCAGCTCCGACAGCCTCGGCAGTTCCGTCGACTTCGGCGATTGGCTGTGCCACAAAGTCAGCAGAATCAACAGCACCAGCGGAATTCGCTGACGTAGCAATAGCTGCATCATCTGAGTCTCCCGCCGCAACGGGTGTGCGACGACGCCCGAGCCATTCTCCCGCACCGATTCCCAGTCCGGCGCAGAACAATCCCACTACCACGCTGATGACGAGATAGCCCAAGGCCAGGGCGACGGCGTGGCCGGTTATGCGGGTATCGGTTTCCAGAATGAACGTGCTGTAGGTGGTGTACCCGCCGATGACGCCAGTACCCAGGCCGAGTCGCCAGATTCGTCTTGCGCCGATGTCTTCGCCAGTAGTGGCCAGATACTCCAGCAGACAGCCGAGGATGAACGACCCGGTCAGGTTGATGAGCAAAGTCATCCACGGCCACGACGCATCCGGGGCCTGCAGTTTGCTTAAGGAGATGCGGATGAGGGAGCCGACGCTGCCGCCTGCGAAAACGGCGGCGACGGATTGCAGCAGTACTCTAGTGCGTGAGTTCACTCGTCCTCCCCGACTCGCTGCTTGCCGTCGTTGCCGGTTTGCGCGAAGATTCCCGCAACGGCGCCATCAGCATCAACTCCAACGCTGCCAGCACCAGCTCCGCCGTCATACTTCCCCAGCGGTATCACCACGACTGGGATGCTTTGGCTGTGTTCAAGGCGCACGGAAATGGAGCCGCGCAGCCACTCTTCGACCGCAGCGACGGGACCATGCTCGCGCGTTCCCACGATGATCGCCTTGGCATCAGCGCGCCTCGCCTCATCAGACAAGCAATGCATGGGATCGCCGCCAAGACGTTTGAAGGTCACGGGGAATCCGGAGCTTCGCGCCATGCGATCGATGCGCTGCCCCAGCTCGAAGGCCTGCACACGTTGTTCCTCGTCCAAGCTGTCGGGATCAAGCGGCTCCCAGTGGCCATCGACCTGTATCAAGGTGGGATCGACGTAGACGGCAATCAGCCTGTCGAACAGGCCGGTCTTGGCCCAACGCAATGCGGTCTGCATGACCAAGTCAGGCTGGTCGGGCGCGATGCCGACGATCGCCACGCGATGAGACGTCGTGCCGCGAAGCGACCCGGGTCTTCTCTCCCCCTGCGGCTGTTCCCGTTGGGGCGCTGGCACCAGAGGGTTCACGCGCAATCGAATCGTCAGCAATGTCAGTAGTTTTCGCCATACCATAGCTCCTTTCAGCAATATGCCTAGCGGCATGGCAAAACGTCACGCCGTTACACGACAGATTGAGTAGGAACCATCAGCACTGTGTTTGTCGGCATTGCATTCATCAACGCCATGCTTGTCAACACTGTGCGGTTCGGACATGCGTCCAGGCGGGGCCCATCACCGTTCTGCCCGACAGCCTACCACTTCTGCGCACGCATTGCATTCGGGAGGACGCGATTGATGGTAAACGTCCAACTCGATGCCACATCACGCAGACCCAGCATGGATAATCACGAATATCACGGAAAACAGTCGTTATCTCACTCACGAGAGGTGCTGTTCATGCCTCGCTAAAATCTATCTGCGTTATCTGTAGCGTTATTCGAAGCTCGCGGAGGTCTATCTGCGTTATGTGAGGCGCTAATCCCACGACGCCCCAAGTATCACTGGCCGAAAATGACGGTTTCTGGCCCCCCGATACTCGACCCTCCAAGAAATAGCGCCACAGATAACGCAGATAGACCTCCGCAGCCAGCAATTAACGCATCACATAAGCGAGATACGTCTTCATGCGTTCGGCAACGTCTGATTCATCGGGCGATCGCGTTCTGCAATGCGCCCGAGTCGCGCAGCCATCCCCGCTCAGTATGCGCCGGCAATCGCCTGGTCAAGGTCGGCAATGAGATCGGCGGGATTCTCAAGGCCGATGGAGAGGCGCAGCAGGTTGTCGTTCACGCCGGCCGACAAGCGGTAGCGCTCCGGGACTTCGCGGTGCGTGATGCGGGCCGGGTTGACGATCAGCGAGCGCGAATCGCCGATGTTAGGCACGTAGGAGAACAGCTTGACGCCGTCGACGATGCGGTTCACGTGCGATTCCTCGCCTTCGACCTCGAAGGAGAGCACGGTTCCCACGCCCTGCGGCAGGTATCGCGCGACCAGCTCGTGCTGCGGATCGTCGTCCAGACCGGAATAATTGACACGAACGATATGATCCACGCCGCGCAGATGCTGGGCGATGAGCTTCGCCGTGGCGACCTCCTGGCGCACGCGCTGCGGCAAGGTTTCCAAGCCGACCATCTGCAGATAGGCGTTGAACGGCGAAAGCACTGCGCCGAAGGTGCGCACGTATTTGGTGCGGATGCGCCTGATGAAGGCCGCATTGCCGAAGGCCTCGGCGAAGCTGCGCCATACGCCATTGCGTTCGTCGCTGATCACCAGCTCCTTGCGGGTGAGATGCGAGAAGCGACCGTTGGTCCAATCGAAGTTGCCTGCATCCACAATGACGCCGCCCAGCGCATTGCCATGCCCGGAGATGCCTTTCGTGGTGGAATGCACGACGATGTCGGCGCCGAATTCGATGGGGCGCAGCAGGTAGGGCGTCGGCACGGTGTTGTCAACGATTAGCGCGATGCCATACCGGTGCGCCAAGTCGGCAAGCGGCTTCAAGTCGGTGATTTCAGTAGACGGGTTGGCAACGGTTTCGGCGAAGATGGCCCTAGTGTCCGGACCGATCTTCGATTCGACCTCGGCCAGGTCGTTGATATCGTCCACGAAATCCGTGTGTACGCCGAACTGCGGGAAGAAGCTGTCCATCGCATCCACCGAAGCGCCATACAAATCGGTAGGCGAAATGATGCGCCCGCCGCCTTCGGCCGCGCACAGCAGCGCGAAGGAGACCGCGGCCATGCCGGAGCCGACGGCGACCGCGCCGATGCCGCCCTCCAGCTGCGCGATGCGCTGCTCCAACGCCTCCCCGGCGGGATTGGCGACCCCGGGCTCGGCCACGGCG
>CALNAE010000166.1 GCA_937874315.1 uncultured Bifidobacterium sp.
GCAGATACGGCACGCGATCGCCCTCATAGACTGCCATGAGTAGGGAGAACGGAGGACGCCGCATCATATCCGTCATCGCATGCCGCCCTCGTTCAGTATCGCCGGTTAACGACGCAATTCTACATCATCGCCGTGTCAACGCTGAGGGTAGTCGATCCGGGGATTGAATCGAAGCGCCTGCACCATTTGCTTGAACATCCTACGGCGGAGGGACGGCTCCACACCGCCACGCTTCATTTCGCGCCAGACCGTGGCACAGAAAATCAGATATTTGATTGTGCCCTCATGATGCAACCGATATGACGCCTGATTGCGGATCCCATATGCGAACTTCCACGCGTTATTGCCATCGATCATCCGGAAGTTCACCCCCTTGTTGACCCCCATATCATGCAAGACCACACTATCGAGCACTTCGACGCCCGGGCATTCCTTGGTGATACGCAACGTGTATTCGGCGTCGTCGAACCAAATGAAGTACTCCTTGTACGGCAACCCGTAGAGTTCCATCACCCACCGTGGAACCAGCACCGAAACAAAAGAGCATGAGGTGACCAACACCAGATTCGTGTGCCCTTTGGCTTGCAATCGTCCCCAGTCCCAAGTTGGCACCGGATTGTTCATCTCCGAAATGCTACCGTCGATGAATTTGACCATCGAGCAGGCGTATGGCACGTCCGGCCCGAGTTCCTCAACGGCAGTTTCATACCCCGACGCAAGCCGTTCAAGCGCCTGAGGCTCCGGATACCCGTCGTCATCGAATATCCACACGTAATCAGCACCAAGCTCGTACCCCTTGCGCATTCCCGCGGAGAACCCGCCCGCGCCACCCATGTTCTTCTCGAGCGTCACGATGCTGAGAGCAACACGATCGGCCAGCGCGAAACCGGCCCGATACTCCTCAAGGAACGCGGCGGTATCGTCGGTGGACGCATTGTTGACGATGATGAGCTGCTCTGGAAGACGAGTCTGCACCTCCAACGAAGCGAGCACCTTCTTGAGTTTCTCAAGACGATTGAACGTCACGACAATCGCCGCGACTCTCGATCCTGACGTTTTGAGACGCCGCGGAATTGTTGAAACCATATTTATTTGCTCCACTTCGCGAGTAGGGTTTTGAACAGTTCATCAGCAGAGCGCATCTGCGAAAAACGCATAAGCTTCCGGCGCTCGTTCTCCCACAAGGCTTCACGCTCAGATTCATTATCGTCGATATGAAGTAACTCCTGGGTGGCGGCGCGTATAAAATTCGACGTCAAACGCGGCAACAGCCCCTCTGTGGATACCAATGTTTTCTGTGACCCAACATCCGTTGACAACACAGGAATACCGGCAGATATCGCTTCGATAGTGGTCAACGTAATGCCCTCGTTGATTGAAGATATAAGCAGCACGTCACTTTCCCGATAGGTCTGCGAAACCGGTACATCGCCGGAGCGCCGCTCGATAATCGAGCCAAGACCATATCGCACGATCAGACCATCAATGAACGGTTCCATATCACCGCTGCCGTGCATGATGAAACGGAACGTGCCGTGATGACTTTTTTCCAGCTTTCTCGCCAACAGAATAAATGCCTCAGGTCTCTTCTGCCTCGTCATGCGTCCAACGAACGCCACGACCAGTTGCTGCCCTGAGTCCCGCACCTTATACCGCAATGGTGCCATTCCAGTGGATAAACCGATCAACGGCGCGTCCACGACCTTGTGGGGATCAATGTGATGCCCATCAACCATCCACCGCTCCAATTGCGGAGAAATGACATGATGCAAATCAATCCACCGATCATGCGTGACCGCTTCTCGCGGATACCCCCCCTGCATGACATACTCGAGTATGTGTAACGAGTCCACAACATAAGTTTCGTGGTGGTGCTGTTTAACCCACCGCAGTTGGTCATACATCCACTGACAGTGATGTACAAGTATTCCTTTGATGTCGTACCGCCTGTACAAAGCCTCCAGCAGAGGAACAGCGCCGGGATGACCTTCAACAGGTCGGGTCAGGGGCAACACCAATGCCTCATCACAGGCAGCATCAGTAATCCATGGTTGTTGGCTGTCTCGGTCCGTGATGACTATCGGTAGAAGTCCAGCCTGCTTCGTCAACCGGATTGTCTCCAAACCCCATTGTTCAGCACCACCGGCTTGGAGCCAATACATGGCGATGATGACAGCACGTTCGCGATGGAGCTGTCCGAGGGACGAGAATTCCTCATCTTGAGTCCGACTGTCGCTTCCCTCCTCCAATATCTGTCGAGAATCGGTTGACGTTTCAAGCTGAGGAATCCCGCGATCATTCCGTCGTTCTGCCACATGGCGCGCCAGCTCACGCACATAGTCGAACCCAATAGGAGCCTTTTGCTCAAGTGACTTATACATCCGGACGAGCAGTCGTTCCGTCGACTGGTGATCGCGAACGGTCTCATCGTTTGCGTCATCAGGGGTCAATAGAATGTATCGAACGTTATCCTTATCCGGCGATAGATTAACCGTTCCTGAATCAGAGTCAAGAACAGCTACATCGCCTTCGGTTTTCAACCGACTGTCGGCAACCGAAAAGATCGTTGCCGGGTGCAATCCCGCCTTTGCCGTCAGCGAACCGTTCAACGTCGAGATATCGGTCAGCCGCGGATACTGCCACTTTTCACCGAGATATACCTGAAAAATCAATGTCTTTCCAGGCCAGACCAAAGTATGATAACTGGCGGCCGCCATCACCAACGCACGCTGACGCCGAGTCAACATTGCCAGACATCGTCGAGGATCAGGATATATCCTAAACAGCCGCCGCATTCCGGCTCTCTCCAATCACTGTTGTTTCACACCGTTTTTGTATCCAATACGATCAAGTTCCGCTGCCGCGCCACCAATTCGCGTGTAATCCATAGACCATTTATTGATTAACGCGAAATTATCTTTGCCCCTAGCATCAGCAACGACAAAGTCGCACGAGTTCTCTTCGTTACTGAACCCAACCATTTGGACTTTCAGAGGGTCTTCTCTATCCCGGATATGCAAAGATACGCTGATGCGGAACTTGCCGTTATTGAACAAAGTCATTGGTACCGCGAATCGCACCGTATGGCGACCGTATTCAGAGAGATTAAAACTATCCCCGAAACTTACGCCACCACGCTGCATATCATGCATGGCAAGGGCAATATAAAACGGTGTGCCTTGTTCGTTGAATTCGTATTCGACTTCAAATTCAAAAGGTTTGTCAATGGAACAAGACGGTTCGTTCATCGGGCGCACTGACAGCACGGGGACTCGTTCGCTGAGTCCGGTAGGAAATTCTGGTTCCTTCTTTTCTTTCGTCGACTGTACAGTTTGAGGACGCTGCGTCTTAAGATTTTCAATGGTGTAGCGATCCGCAACATCATCTTTATTCCCACTCACGATAATTCGTCCGTCTTTAATAAGAATCGCTGTATTGCAGTATTTCTTGACAGAGTCCATGCTGTGCGTAACAAGAATGACCGTTTTGGTTGGGTCCTTCTTGATCTCGGTAAAGAAGTTATCGCATTTACGTTGGAAGGCCTCGTCGCCGACAGCAAGCACCTCATCGAGAACCAAAATATCGCCTTGCGCCTTGATGGCGACGGAGAATGCAAGCCTGACCTGCATACCCGAGGAGTAGTTCTTCAGTTTCTGATCCATGAATTCACCAAGCTCGGCAAAATCAACGATATCATCGTACATATCATCGATTTCCTCACGTGTGAATCCTAGTAACGCGCCATTCAAGTACACGTTTTCCCGCCCGGTTAGCTCAGGATTAAAACCGACGCCAAGCTCAATAAACGGTACCAGTTTCCCTTTCGTCTGCACGGTTCCCTGCTCAGGCACATAAATACCTGAAATGATTTTCAATAACGTCGATTTGCCGGACCCATTGCGTCCAACAATACCGAAAAAATCACCTTGATGGACTTTGAGGGTAATGTCTCTCAACACCTTCTGTTCGGTGAATCCCTTGACTCCCTTAGTCCAGTTCAAAAATGCCATTTTCAGACCGGTCGCCTGCTCAGTCGGTAACCTAAATGATTTGGCAACGTGCTCAATCGAAAGCACTACAGGACGCTCGTCGCGTGGTTTCGCTGTGGCCATCTCGGTCGTTTCCTCCGTCATGGTTATAGGACCTCCGCAAACTTAGGGCTGTACTTACGGAAGACATGAATTCCCAGCCACAGAATAACCAATGTGGCCACATACGGGAAGAGTTGAATCCAAGGATTCGAAATCATGCTCCAGACAGTATCCACATAATCTGGTGCCAACAAATTATGCCGGATATCCATAATGACCTGAGTGGAAGGATTGATCATCAATACTTTTGCCGCCCAAGCGAAATGTTTGTTACTGGACACCATAGAAATCGGGTAAATTACCGGCGTCGCATAGAACAAGGCTTGCAGGGCAACTTCCCAAATGTGAGAAACGTCCCTGAAATACACGTACAAGGTTCCAAGCAACAGTGCTGCGCCGAGCCCAAGCAGATAAAGCTGAATGATGCTGAAGGGAACCAACAACACATGCCAAGTGAACTCAGCATGACCAAAGAATCCGAAGAAGATGATAACGACCAAGTTGATCAACAACGAGATCATAGAGCCCATCGTCGTCGAGGCGACGATGATGTAATTTGGGAAATGAATCTTCCGAAGAAGATCCCCCCTGTCGACGATGGCCCGCATCCCCATGCTTGTTGCCTCAGCGAAGAAACTCCACAAGCAAGTGCCGCATAGCAATGAGACCGCATAGGTTGGAGTGCCGTCAGAGAACTTCAAAAATCGAACGAACACGACATACATCACCGCAAAGAGCATGAGCGGCTTGAGTACCGACCACAGCACGCCCAAGAAGGATCCCTGATAGCGAAGCTTGAAATCCGTTTTCACCAATTCCCTGAACACAACCGCCGCATAGTGGTAGTGCTGCTGGAACTTTTTCAATGCATGTATCACAAGAACATCATCTTAACAGCGGCTGCTCACCGCAACCCACTTCTTCATCTTCCATTCACAGGTGAGACACGAACAGAACGAAATCACTCCTTGTGCCAAAGATCACGCGTGTACGTTTTATCAATAACATCTGATAACTCATCCGTCATACGGTTCGCGATAATCAAATCGCACGACTCCTTGAACCTCCGTAAGTCATCTGTTACATCGTAACCGTGATATGTTCCGTCATGGATAGAAGGTTCGTACACCAAGAAAGGAACGCCCTTGTCATCCAATCGCTGCATGATCCCCTGAATGGAGCTCTGACGGAAATTATCCGACCCCTTCTTCATCACCAATCGGTAGACACCTACCAGTTTGGGGTGCCGCCGCACGATTTCCGCAGTAATGAAATCCTTGCGCGTGGCATTAGATTCGACGACCGCTCGTATCAGCGTCTGCGGTACGTCCTGAAAATTCGCCAAGAGCTGTTTGGAATCTTTTGGTAGGCAATAACCGCCATAGCCGAAGGAAGGATTATTGTAATAATCTCCAATTCGTGGGTCAAGACAAACTCCCCGTATGATTTGCCCCGAGTCGAGATCCCGGGACTCCGCATAGGTGTCAAGCTCATTAAAGTACGAGACACGTAATGCCAAATATGTGTTGGCAAACAGCTTGATGGCCTCCGCCTCTGTTGCCCCGATCAACATCGAAGGAATACCGGTATCCTCGGCTCCCTCCTGCAGCAGCTGTATGAAGCGTCTTCCGTAATCGTTCAGGGCTGAATCATCGATGCGCGGGATGCCGACGACGATGCGAGAAGGATGCAGGTTGTCGAATAATGCCTTGCCCTCCCTTAAGAATTCCGGTGAAAAAACTATATGAAGAGCGGGATATTGATGAGCGACGCGCTCAGTGTATCCAACTGGCACTGTCGACTTAATGACGACACAAGCGCTGCTACGCACTCGCGTAAGCTCATCAAGCACAGACTCGATCGAAGAAGTATCGAAATAATTGCGCTGATCGTCATAATTGGTCGGCGTGGCAATAACTATGAAGCCAGCACCCTCATATGCCCATTCGGAATCGGTTGATGCGCGCAGATTCAAGTTCCCGGAAGAAAGGAATGCCGAAATCTCACGATCCTTGA
>CALNAE010000167.1 GCA_937874315.1 uncultured Bifidobacterium sp.
TCCTCACGGGCGCGTTGATCACCGCAGTATTCGGCGTGATGCGCGGCTATTTCGCCGCGAGCTTCCCGCTGGTGATTCTCAGTCAGCTCGGTCTCGCCGTGGCGCAGCCGTTCGTTGTCAACCCCATCACCAAGCTGGCCGCGCAGTGGTTCCCCGTTGCCGAGCGCGCGACGGTCTCCGGCATGGCGTCGGTGGCGGGGTATGTCGGCCTGGTCATCGCCATGGTGGCCACGCCCTTGATGGTCGATGCGATGGGCATGGCGGGCATGCTGCGTGCCATGGGTTGGATCGCGGTTATCGTCGGGCTTCCCGTGTTGCTGCTGCTGCGCGAGCGACCGGAGCATCCGGCCGGTCCGGGAATCGAGGACGACGAGCAGTTCTCAATGAAAGATGCATGGAAGCTGCATGGCAACCGCAACTTCGTCACGCTGCTCCTTGTGGTTATGATCTCGTTGGGAGCCTTCAACGCCGTGCTGACGTGTCTGTCCGATGTGCTGCTGGCGCGGGGCGTGGATGCCGAACGCAGCGGTGTGATCGGAGCCGTCATCATTGCCGCCGGCATCGTGGGCGGCGTGCTCTACCCGTTGCTCTCGGACAAGCTGGGCCGCAGAAGGCCGTTCATCATCATCGCGGCGCTTGCCTCGCTGCCGGCTTTGGCGGGTCTGTTCTTCCTGACGTCATATCCCGTGCTGTTGGTGTGCGCCGCCGTGTCCGGCTTCCTGCTCATGGGTGCCGGCCCATTGATCTTCGAATATGGTACCGAGGAGGGCTACCCGGTACCCGAAGGCACCACGTACGGTTTGATGATGGCCTCGGGACAGATCAGCGGTCTGGTGTTCATCCTCATGGTGTATGGCCTGCAGGGTGCGGTGTTCGGTAAGGGATCGATGGCGTTGCCGATGTTGATGCTGCTGGTCGCGATGCTGGCCGCCGCCGTGTTGGCATGGCGGGTCAGGGAGTCCAAAATCGTCGTTGAGGCACGGCGCGGGTAATGACGTATGGCGCAGGTAATCAGGTAATTGGGGGGTGATCGGCACTAACACCGGTATCGATGCTGACGCCGGTATTGCGGGGCCGGTGCAAGCGTCGGTAGTGGTCCGGTATAACTGCGCCGGTACCTTGATGCAGGTATTGCGAGAGTCCTGATGGGGGCGCATGCAGGGGCATTACGTTGGCCAAGCATTTCGACTGAGCGTCAGAGGGCTGTATCGAGGGGTTGATTCATGTGTTCGTGGGTCATGCGCAAATGGAGCGTTGCCGAGGCGATCACCGCAAGGGCCATCCATATCGCGGCGTAACCGAAGTAGAACCTCGCCCCGGCCGT
>CALNAE010000168.1 GCA_937874315.1 uncultured Bifidobacterium sp.
CCTGCGCGGCGTTCGGCCACATTTCCACGGTTCATAGCGGACCTTCCATGCTGGTTGCCCCGTCGCCGGTATCGGTATCGAAACCATCCGGCACGGCGAAGATTTACTTATAGTCAATATGACTATAAGTCTGCACGGCAGGGAGGACAACGATTGAATGGCGGCCCGTAGCAAGGCTCACGCCACATAAGAGACGCAACGTCCACAATCCTCGGCCATCGCGGGAATCGGCCGGGAAACACCGACCAAGGAGGACCCCGCACGACGCTCACCACGAGAGATCAGCGCGGCGCAGACCGTGATTCAACGAGGCTCCCCCGCTTCTTGCATCGCCGACCCCACAGTTGGCATGAATGGCGCGAGCGACGGCAGATCGTCAAGTGATTCAAGCCCCATCTTCTCGAGGAACAACATCGTCGTGGAAAGCCGTTCGGCACGACTGTCCGGGTCGACGCCGTCCGGGCGTATCAGGTCCCGCACGAGCAACGCGCGAACGACGCCGTCCGAGTTCACCCCTCGTATCGAGCTGATCTGCGCACGCGTAACAGGTTGGCGATACGCGATGATGGAAAGCGCCTCGAATGCGGCCTGTGATAATCGAGCGGTCTGTCCATCCGTGACGAACGCACTCACCACCGATTCGAATTGCGCTCTGCTGACCAATTGCCAGCCTCGCGCGCTGTGCCGCAGCGCGAAGCCGCGGGCCGGACGACCGGACCCGTCATCCCCGTCGTAGTCACGCTGCAGCATCGTCAATGCTTCATGCACCTCATGCTCATCCACATCGAGCGCATGGGCCAGATCGCGGGCATGTTCCGGCTGATCGGCGACCATAAGCATCGCTTCCAGACAGGAGTTTAATCCCCCGGGATAACTTTCGACGGCGACGGCCCCGGGCCGTTCCACATCGCTCATACGATCCCTCATACGAATTCCTCCTCACCGACGATGTCCTCACCGACGGAACCGCCCACCCACCGCAGCAACAACGGGGCGAACGGTCGTTCCTGCTTGAATTGCACAGCCCCCTGTTTGAACAACACGAGCACCGCGAGGAACCGGGCGGCGACCTCGACACTGGTATGGGCATCCTCGACAAGCTGTTCGAATGTGGCCGACTTCCCCGCGCCCAACGCCGCAAGCCGGCGTGCGACGACATGAGCCTGGGCTCGGAAATCGACCACGGGCACGTGCAGCTGTTCCACGGCCACCTGGCTGGCGGGCGCATTGGCGAAAACCGACGCGGCTATAGCGGCCAGCTGCCCGGGCGTAAGGGTCCAGGCCAACTCCGGCAATGCCTTGAGGTGGGTGGCAGGCAAGGAACCCGGATGAGGGTAGGCACCGGCGAGCGCCTCACAGCGCGATTTCATGGCCGTTGCGGCCTGTTTGAACGCCCGGTACTGCACCAGTCTGGCGAACAGCAGATCGCGCTCGCGCAGCGCCTCCATGCTCTGTTCATCGCGCTCACCCTGCTCGTCGCTGGGCAAGAGCGCCGCGCTTTTGGCTTCGACAAGGATGGCGGCCACGTCAAGAAAAGCGCTGGCCGTATCCATGTTCTCTTCGGTGCCGATATCCAGCCGTCGCACATACGCCAGAAATTCATCGGTGATCTGCGCCAACGCCACTTCGGTGAGCGCGACGCGTCGCTCGGCGATCATCGCCAGCAGGGCGTCGAACGGGCCGGTGAAAACCGAGAGAGCGACCGAGAACCCGGAGGCCGCGGAGTTCTCAAAGCCCGGTCCATCGGCGTCGAAATTCGCGAAGACCATATCTATCAGTCGGCTTCGCTAGGCGACGATGCCCCGGGTCACCAGTTCGCGGCACACTTCGCGATATTCCTTGGCGGTTTTATGCGTCGGCGCGTACATGGTGATGGGTTCGGCGGCGACGTTAGCGTCGGGCAACTTGATGGATCGCGAAATAATCGAATGCAGCACCTTGTCGTGAAACGCCTCGTAGATGCGCTGCAGGACCTCTTCGGAATGCAACGTCCGCGTGTACATGGTGACCAGCACGCCATAGACCTCAAGACCGGGGTTGATCCGCGACCGTACCTTCTCGATGGATTGCATGAGCAGGGCGACGCCACGCAGGGCGAAGAACTCGGCGGCCACGGGGATGATCACGCCATCCGCGGCGGTCAGGGCGTTCACGGTGAGCAGGCCAAGCGAGGGTTGGCAGTCGATGATGATGGCGTCGTATTCGTTACGGATCTGTCGCAGCACGCCCGCCAGGATCTGCTCGCGCCCGACTTCGCTGACCAGTTGAACCTCGGCTGCCGACAGATCGATGTTGGCGGGAATGATATCGAGATTCTCGAATTCCGTATGCTGCACGATGTCGTGCACATCGATGGAGGGATTGAACAACGCCGTGTAAATCGTGTTCTCGACGGTATTGGCGTTGATGCCGAGGCCGACGGTGGCGGCTCCCTGCGGATCGAAATCTACGATCAACACGCGTCGACCATACTGGCTCAGCGCACCGGCGATGTTGATGGAACTCGTGGTCTTGCCGACACCTCCCTTTTGATTGCACATGGCGATGATTCTCGCCGGACCGTGTTGACGCAACGGTTCGGGCGCGGGAAACGTCTCGTATTCTCGTCCAAGCAAATCGGTAGGCATAGTCCTCACCTTATCAAGGGGTCTGCTCACCCCATCGTCGTCCGCGGGTATGCGCAGGGTGCCTTCCATGGGCAGCACGCCCTGCAGGAACGGGGTTGGACGGTATTCGCGACCGTTCGCCGATCCGGCGGCGTGCGTCGCCGTGGCCCCGGCCTGCGACGGCACGTTCCCGGCCATATCAACGCGCCCTGGGATGCGACATGATATACGCCTCGATAAGGTTCTCGGGGCTGACATGCGTATATATCTGTGTGGTCGTCACGGAGGCATGACCGAGCAGCTCCTGTACCGTGCGCACATCGGCACCTCCCTGAATCAGGTGGGTGGCGAAGGAATGGCGCAGAATATGCGGATGCAACGGCTTGTCGATATGGGCCCGCGCACCGGCAAGCCTGATGATGGCCCAGACGCTTTGTCGCGAAAGCCGGTGACCCCGCGTGTTGAGAAATATCGCGCGCAGTTCGGCGGGACCGTTCTTCACGGCCCGTTGCAACGAGGGGCGACCGACATTGTAGTACCGCCGCAACGCTTCGACGGCGTAGCTGCCGATCGGCACCAGCCGTTGTTTCGATCCTTTGCCGGTCAGCCGCGCCACACGTTCATCCAGATCGACGTCGTCGAAGTCAGCCCCGACGGCTTCCGACACGCGGGCTCCGGTGGCATACATGAATTCAAGCAGCGCCCGATCCCGCAGACCTACGGGATCGCCGCCATGCCCACCGGCCGCATCAAGCAGACGGCCCACCTCGTCTATCGTCAGGGCCTGGGGCAGCGTGCTGGGCGTTTTAGGCGCCTTGATCGAGGATGAGACGTCGTCGGGCACCACATGACGATCCACCGCGAAACGGTGCAGTGCGTGGATGCTCGCCAGCCGGCGCGAACGGCTCCGTCCGCTCTGCCCCTCGGCCGCCAACACGACGATATATCGTTCGACATCCGCGGTTTTGACATCGGCAAGCGTATCGATATGTCGGGAGCGAAGCCACTCGAGATACCACCGAAGATCGGCGTGATAGGCCCGCACGGTGGCCTTGGCCAGGCCGCGTTCGACGTCGATATAGGCCGTGAAACGCTCGAGAAGATCGTCCATGGCGTCGTCGTGTTCAGGATATGGATCTCGCATGCCGCGACCGCGGCCGTCTTCCTCGTCACGCGTCATCACGTCATCACCCTCTGTGACTTCGGGCGTCGCCTGTCCAACCCATCCGCGGGTATTCGGCACGCCCCCATCTTAGCGAAATCACGGCGCAGTCGCGAAATACGACTGCGCCGTGATTGGCTGTGATTGGCCGACATCGTTTGGCTTCGCTGTGCGTCATCGCGCCGCCGGAGCATGCGATCATGCTTCATGCGAATCGCTTGCGGCATCGGCGGCTAGTATAACGCCGGTGCGTTCAGGCGGCCACCGGTGCGTTGACGTCATCGGGAAGCGCGGCCTTGGCCTGTTCGACGATGGATTTGAAGGTGTCGGGATCGGCTACGGCGAGCTCGGCGAGCGCACGGCGGTCGAGTTCGATGCCGGCAAGATGCAGCCCCTGAATGAAGCGGTTGTAGGTGATGCCCTCGGCACGCACCGCGGCGTTGATGCGCTGAATCCACAACTTGCGGAAGTCACCCTTGCGGGCCTTGCGATCGCGGAAGTTATAGGTGAAGGAATGCAGCAGCTGTTCCTTGGCCTTGCGGTAAAGACGGGAACGCTGGCCACGGTAGCCGGATGCCCGATCGAGAACGACGCGACGCTTCTTGTGAGCGTTGACTGCGCGCTTGATACGTGCCATATGAGTATCTTCTTTCTATTGGACGGTTATATCGATTGCGCTCGGCTCACAGACCAAGCAGCCTCTTCATGTTCTTGCTTTGCGTCGGTGCGAGCACCTGATCGGCCTTCAGCGCGCGACGCTTGCGTGCGGACTTGTGTTCGAGGTTGTGGCGCATGGCGCTTCCCGCCTGCATGACCTTGCCCGAGCCGGTGACGCGCACTCGCTTGGACGCGGCGGAGTTGGATTTCATCTTCGGCATTGCTGCCCTCCTTGTTGTTGGGTCGCCGACCTGCGTCGGACGACTCGATGTTCAGCCGGCATGATCCATCCGGCATGAAGTGTGATTATCAGTGTTTCTTCTGTTCGTTCTTCGGTTCGGCCGCATGGCTGGGCGCCTGAGCCGACTCAGCAGGAACCTGTTCCTGCTTGGCGGCCAACCGCGCCGCCTGACGGGCCTGTCGTTCGGCGCGAGATTCAGCGCCGCGACGACGCTGCTCGGACTGCGTGTGCACCTTCTTGCCCTTCGGAGCCAACGTCATGATGATGTTGCGCCCCTCCTGCTTCGGGTAGGACTCGACGCTGCCCAAGTCCGCCACCTCGTTAGCCAGGCGTTCCAGCAGCTCCACGCCGCCGATCGGACGCGACTGCTCACGCCCACGCAACATGATGGTCACCTTGACCTTGTCGCCACCGGTAAGGAACCGCACCACATGGCCCTTTTTGACCTCAAAGTCATGTTCGTCGATCTTCAGCCGGAAACGGATCTCTTTGATCTCGGCCGTGCTCTGGTTACGACGCGCTTCACGAGCCTTGATCTTCTCCGTGTACTTGAACTTGCCATAATCGATGAGTTTGGCCACGGGAGGCTTGGCGTTGGGCGCCACCTCGACCAGGTCGAGGCTCGCTTCCTTCGCCAGGTTCAACGCGACCGATGTGGCGATCACACCGACCTGCTCACTGTTTGGTCCGATCAACCGTACCTGAGAGACGCGTATCTCGTCGTTAATGCGTGGTTCGTCGCTGATAATGACTCCAATCCTTATAGCTCTTCTCCGGGAGTCTCAGATGGCGCACCATGGCGAGTTCAAAGCAACATCGGCTGATGTCTGCACACCACGCCAAAACACGCATGCCACGCATGCCGGACTTTGTAATTCCGCACTGTGGGCCGGAACTACAAGCCATTGCCATGAACCCGAAGCCATGACAAGCTTCCAGGTGGGTTTCCCGCTTTCTTGATTTCTCAAGCCAAAGAGAGAGTATAACACACCCGGGACCTCGCCACAGCCACCGCCGTGCCGACCACGAGCATGCATGGCCTCGGGTGCGCTATGGCTCGCGCGCAGCCCGCCGAACAGCGGAAAACACGGGACCGGACGGCAGGGCCTGATCGCGTGGCCTGGATCACATGGTCAGGGGCGCGGGCTTCGAACCGTCATGGATGAAATAGATCTCGTACCACACCAGGAAGGTGTAGATCGTCCAGATCTTGCGTCTGTCGTTGGTTTTGCCCGCGTAATTGTCGTCCAGCATCTTGAGCACCGCGGCCTGATCGAAGAATCGCGAAACATAGTCCTGTTCGAAGGTCGAACGAACCTGCCTGTAGTATTTCTCCTCGCGCAGCCACTTCTTGATCGGCACCGGGAATCCGAGCTTCTCCCGGTCATACCACTCCTTGGGCAGATGGCGGGCCGCCGCCTGTCGAAACGCGAACTTCGTGTTCTCATCGTTGATCAGATACTTGCTCGGCACCTTCTGCGCTATCTCCATGAGCTTGGTGTCCAGCAGGGGCACGCGCAGCTCCAGCGAATGCGCCATGGTGAGCTTGTCGGCCTTGAGCAGGATGTCCCCCGGCATCCACTGGTGCAGGTCGAGATACTGCTTCTTCTTGATCTCCGAGAGTCCCTTGCCTTCGATGCGCGCATAGGTCTTGCTCACGATGTCATGGACGCTCGGCGCCTGCTGGAACTCCGGCTTGAGCAGCGCGGCGGATTCCGATTCCTTGAAGACACGTGCCTGTCCGATGAAGCTTTCCTCGGCGGGAGCGAGGTTGTCGTACAGATGCCAGGCCCCATGGAAGGTCTTGCCCTTGCACCAGTGCGCGATCCCATGGCGCATGCCTGCGGGCAGATGGGTGAGCATGCGGGTGACGACCTTGATGGTCTTGGATCTGGTATGCACACCGTAATCGACGTATCCGGCGAAAAGCTCGTCCGCTCCCTCGCCACTGAGCACGACGCGCAGATCGCGCGCGGCGAGCTTGGACAGGAAGAACAGCGGGACGCAGGAAGGGTTGGAGTCCGGCTCATCGAGATACCACTGGATCTGCGGGAAATAGGAGAAGGCCTCCTGCTCGCCCAGCTCCTCCGATTCGTTGTTGAGCCCGATCAGATCAGCGAGTTCCTTGGCCTGCTTGGATTCGTTGTAGGTCCCCTTGCCGAAGCCCACCGAATAGGTGTGTTCGGGCCGAGCGACCGCGGCCACATAGCTCGAATCGACGCCGCTGGACAGGAAGGACCCTACCTCGACGTCGGCGATCTGGTGGTGTGCGACGGAATCCTTCACCGAGTCGTCGATGGCGTCGACCAGATCGGCGAGGTTCTGCTTGGTCTCGCCGAACGCCGGATCCCAGTATTCGTGGATGTCCATGACACCGTTGCGGTAGGTGAAATAGTGCCCGGCCTTGAGCTTGAAGACGCCCTTGAAGAAGGTCTCATCCAGCGCGGGATATTGGAAGGTCATATAGGGCTTGAGCGCCTCGGTATTGAGCTGCTTGTCGAAATCGGGATGCTGCAGGAGGCTTTTGATCTCGGAGGCGTACATGAAGGTGCCGTTCATCGTGGCGTAGTAGAACGGCTTGATGCCGAAATGGTCACGCGCCCCGAACAGCTCCTTGGTGGCGCCGTTCCAGATGACGAAGGCGAACATGCCGCGCAACCGGTCGAGCACCCCGGCCCCCCACTGCTCATAGCCGTGCAGGATGACCTCGGTATCCGATTTCGTGGTGAAATCGTGGCCGAGAGCGATCAGCTGTTCGCGCAAAGGCTGATAGTTGTAGATCTCGCCGTTGAAGGTGATGGCCAACGTGTGGTCCTCGTTATAGATCGGCTGATCGCCGCCCCCCAAATCGATGATGCTCAGCCGTCGAAAGCCCAGGGCGGCGTGTTCGTCGATATGATGCCCCTCGTTGTCGGGCCCCCGATGGGCGATGATATCCGTCATCCGCTTCAGAATCGGACATTTCACATCGATCGGTGCGTCATTCACAAATCCGGCTATTCCACACATTGTCGCGTCCTCCTACCTCATGATTATCTTCATCGCCCACACACGCGGGGCGCCGATGCTCCACTTAGGGTAGCACCCGGCGCCTCGACGAAACTGGATGCGCGGCAACACGGCTCGGCTCGATGCCAGTGCGCCGTCTCTTATGCCTGATAATCAGGGAACACGGCTTCGATGTTATTGCCCTGCGGATCATGGACGAATGCGGCATAGTAATTCGGACCGTACTGAGGTCGTGGGCCCGGCTCGCCGTTGTCCGAACCGCCCCTGTCCATGGCGGCCCGATAGAACGCCTTGACGCCTTGCACGTCCTTGGCCCGGAAGGCGATATGGCAGGGAGCCGGCGAGGCGTCCGGCGCGGCCTGTTCGATCCACACCGAATCCGTATCGTCGACGAGCTGCAGGACTCCGGATCCCGCCATCCCCCGGTGATATCCCAACGTTCCAAGCGCGGCCTCATAGAATCGCGCCGCCCGGTCGAAGTCCTTGACCAACACACCCATATGATCGATCATCACGTATCTCCTTCGTGTTGAAATGACATGTCCACCGACCACTCTGCGCATAAGCCGAGAACGGCGGATCTCACGATACCTACGATAAACCAAATCCATCCAAACACGCGTTAGCTAAATCCATCTGGTTGTTTCGCATCACCGCGGACGCCCTCCACGCGATTATGCGCGGAGCCGAGACGCCGTGATCGACGATGGATGCGTGCGCCCGACACCGGCACGAGGCCGCACGCGGGCGGGACGACATATCTCATGTACGGGGACGGCGGCAACGAGGCATGCGTGTGCGCGCGCGGGCGGGACCGGGCCGGATTACAGTGGCAGTATGAATGAATCAACCCTGCGATGCGTGGTGCTGGCAGCCGGTGAATACTACGGCTCCACCAACGGCGCGTTGACGAGTCTGTGCCCTCAGGACGCCAGGTCATGCGCCGAGCGTCCCATGGTTATCGCCGCCGACGCGGGATTCGACCATGCGGCGGCACTGGGCCTGCACGTCGATATGGCCGTCGGGGACTTCGATTCGATCAAGTCCGCGCTGCCTGCGAAGCAGCATGCGACGCGTTTGCCTGCGGAGAAGGACGATTCCGACACCTTGGCCGCGCTGAAACTCGGCTGGCGCCGGGGTGCCAGGGAATTCCACATCTTCGGGGGCCTGGGTGGGAGGATCGATCACGCCATCGCCAATATCCAGCTCCTCGCCATGCTCGCCCACCACGGCTGCGCCGGTTATCTGTATGGCGATGACGTCGTGGTCACCGCCATATGCGACGCCCGGCTGGATCTGAGCGCCGACCCCGACGACGAGGGGCGAATCGTATCCGTGTTCTCTCACTGCGACACGGCCCTGGACGTGAACGAACGCGGCATGAAATACACGTTGCACCACGCGACGCTGGATAACAGGACCGTGCGGGGGCTGAGCAACGAATTGCTCGGGGAAAACGCCTCGATCGACGTCCATGACGGCACACTGATCGTCACGTTCCCCTCCCGGCTCGACACACCCACCGTCATGCGATACGAATCCCACGATAGCCCGCTTGAAGATGTCGAATACGCCGTGACACCGGCGCTCGTACGGCGCGAGCCGCGCACCGCCTGACACGGCGGGGTCACGCCTCGAATCCACGGTTCGAGGTCGCAGTTCAGAAAGGAACACCATGGCTGCCACAACACATCACGACACCGTCACCAGCTTCATCTGTTATGCGCATTGCTCGACCTGCGCCAAGGCCAGGGTCTGGCTGCGCGAACACGACGTGCCGTTTCGGGAACGCGACATCATAGGCGACAACCCGACCCTCGAGGAACTCACGCGATGGCATCGCGCCAGCGGGTTGCCGATTCGAAGGCTGTTCAATACCTCTGGACAGCGGTACCGCACCCTGCGTCTCAAGGAGAAACTGCCCGACATGAGTGACGACGAAGCCCTCACGCTTCTCGCAACGGACGGTATGCTGGTGAAACGTCCGATAATTGTGAGCGCTAACAAGTTTTTGGTGGGTTTTCAGCCGAAGGCATGGCACGACGCGCTGTCAAGTACAGGTGACGCATTAGAGTGAGAGTCGTTGGTAAACACAGGGCGCGGCGCGCAGGCGCGTGTTCGGGCCCTCAATCCTAAGGGAGACATCTATGACAGTTAAGATTGGTATCAACGGCTTCGGACGCATCGGGCGTCTTGCCTTCCGTCGCATCCTCAAGCTGCAGGAGCGCGGTGGCGAAGCCAGCGACATCGAAGTTGCGGCCATCAACGATCTGACCACTCCTTCCATGCTTGCGTACCTGCTCAAATACGACAGCACACAGGGTTCGTTCCGTCACGACGACGGTTCCCTGTATGACGTGAAGGCAACCGACACCGGCATCGTGGTGGACGGCAAATCCTACACCGTGTATGCCGAGAAGGACGCACGCAACCTACCGTGGGTGAAGAACGACGGCGTAGAGTTCGTGCTCGAATGCACCGGCTTCTACACCTCCGCCGAGAAGTCCCAGGCGCATCTTGACGCAGGCGTCAAGAAGGTCCTGATCTCCGCACCGGCCAAGGACGATGTCACTCCGACCGTCGTGGCCGGCGTGAACGATGAGATCCTCAAGCCCGATGACAACATCGTGTCGGCAGGTTCCTGCACCACCAACTCCCTGGCCGCCATGGTCAAGACGCTGGATGACAGCTTCGGCATCAAGGCCGCCTTCATGACCACGATCCACGCCTACACCGGCACCCAGATGATTCTGGATGGACCGCGTTCCTCCAAGGGCCGCAACAATCGTGCCGCCGCCATCAACACCATCGAACACTCCACCGGTGCCGCCAAGGCCATCGGCAAGGTCGTTCCGTCCGTTGACGGCAAGGTGCAGGGACATGCCCAGCGCGTGGCCGTTCCCGACGGTTCCGTGACCGAGCTCACCTCGGTGCTCGGCAAGTCGGTAACCGCCGACGAGATCAACGAGGTCTTCAAGAAGGCCTACGCCACCTCGGAGACCTACGGCTACAACGACGAGGGCATCGTGACCTCCGACATCATCGGCGACACCCACGGCGGCGTCTTCGATCCCACCCAGACCGCGGTCAACGAGGTGGACGGCGTCACCCTCGTGCGTACCGTCGCCTTCTACGACAACGAAAACGGCTTCACCTGCAACATGATTCGCACGCTGCTGAAGTTCGCTGAGATCTCCGCCTGAGTCCTCCGGATTCGTTCCCCCCATTCGGGCCGGTATCCAGAACCCCCGCATCCGTACGATGCGGGGGTTCTTTCGTATCACCTTGAACACGCGCCGCTCCGGCCGACACCTGCGACGCACCGACTGTCCCGGATGCCTGGTTCATGTCGGTGTTGTACAACTGAGGCCATGGGCAAACGAACGAAACGGGCCGCCGGCAAGTCATCCACACCTGCCACGGTGGCGCTGACGAAGGCCGGTGTGGATTTCCAGATCTACGAGTATGAACACGATCCGAATCATATGGACGAGGGTTATGGCGCCGAAGCGGCGAGGTGTCTCGGCATCGATCCCAAACAGATCTATAAGACGCTGATGGCGGATGTGGGCGCACATCGCGTCATTGGCATCGTGCCGGTCGATGGTCATCTTGATCTCAAGGCCCTGGCGGCCAGCGTCGACGCCAAGAAGGCCGTGATGGCCGATCGAGCCGTGGCCCAGCGGGAAAGCGGCTACGTATTGGGCGGCATCTCGCCGTTTGGGCAACGCACCAGGCATCGCACCGTGCTCGATCAGGGGGCGATGGCGTATGACCGAATCCTGGTCTCCGGCGGCAAACGAGGATTCGATGTGGCCCTCGATCCACGTGAGCTCGTCAGAGCGCTTCACGCCACCATTGCCCCGCTGAGCACGTGGTGAGGCAGGGTGCGATTCTCCGTTCATCACTCGGTCACCAGACTTCATGACGCGGCACGATCCCAATCCCCCGCCGCACCGCGACCCCATAGCGGCTCCTCGTCCCCACGCCGCACCCTTCGCCGCTCCATGTGCCGACACTCCTACATCCAACCCAGCCTTCCAACGAGACGACTGGGTTGGATGTAGGATGGTGAGCGATAACACCCAGCAATGTCAAGGACCCCAATCACACGGAAGTGATACCTATGAAGGACGATTTGTTCCCGCCACGCTCCGGCCAGCAATACACCATTCGATACGGCGACTATGCGGCGACGATAACCGAGCTCGGTGCGACCCTGCGCACGCTCACCTACCGAGGCAGCGACGTGATCGTGCCTTGGAGCCCCGACAGCCTCGTCCCCTGTTGCAATGGACAGCTGTTGGTTCCCTTCCCCAATCGCATCGACAACGGGACATATACCTTCCAGGGGACCACCTATGAGCTGCCCATCGATGAGCACGACAGACGCAACGCCATTCATGGGTATGGATACCGAGCATTCTGGAAGCTCATCCGGCTCGACGAGCATCAAGTCAGCCAATGCTGGCGGGTGCCCAACATGGTCGGGTATCCATTCGACATCACCGTGGTCTCGACCTGCTCCCTCGCCGAGGACGGCCTGCACTGGACCGTCACGGCGCATAACCACGGTGAACAGGCGGCACCGTGGGCATTGGCCATTCACCCATGGCTTTCCAACGGATACGACGGATACGGCGATGAGATCGACGATCTCAATGCGCAATGCAGCGTCACGATCCCGGCGGCTACGCATGTCACCGTGAACGAGCGGCTGATTCCGACGGGCACCGAACCGGTCGACGGCACGAAATACGATTTCCGGAATTCACATGCACTCAGCGCGCAGCCCTTCGATGACGCGTGGACCGACGTGCATCATGAAACCGACGGCACGGTACATGCGACGTTCACGCGTCCTGACGGGATGACGATCAACGTCGGAGGCGATGCGACCATCACGTCCTTCCAGATGTGCACCGGCACCGGTTTCCCTGCGAACGCCCATCCATCGGGAGTCGCCATCGAGCCGCAGACCGCCTATGCGAACGCGTTCAACACGGGCAATGATCTTATCGTCCTGGAGCCGAAGGACCGAAGCACCACGGAGCTCACCATCGCGGCACAACTGCGGTAGACCTTGCCACGCCCGTGGTGACCACGCCCGTGGACCACGGCCGCTGCGGGGCACGGCCCGGCCGAATGCGGTGAATTCGGCGCGGCTGCTTGTTAACGTCGTGCCGATGTGCGATAATCCCGTAGGCTATTAATCGTTGAGTAAAGGAGTCCATCATGGGTATGCGCGGACGCAAGCGCAAGGATCGCCGCAAGAAGGCCGCCAACCATGGCAAAAGGCCAAATGCCTGATGCCTGACGAACGGCGCGGATAATCCCCGTTCCAAAATGCCCCTGTGATATGCAATGCATTGCATATCACAGGGGCATTTTCATGTCTGTGACGACTCCCGCCGCAGACATGGCGGCCTTCACCTCAGACGCATCACCGATCGTCGCCCGAACGGTCGTGCCGTGCGACGGCATTGCGGCCCCCGAGTTGTCCGTGTCCGGACGGGACCGCGGCCTGCCGCGACTGTTCGTAGTGCTCCTCAACGTCGCAGCAACACCGATCCAGCGTCTCGTTGAGCCGCCTGATCAGGCATTCGGGGGCGATGTTCGGGCGCAGATATTCGCGCAGGGACGCAATCATGATCCGCTCCTGCCGGTCGCAACTTGCAGCCGGATCGAAACAGTCGCCCGGCAGCACCCCATCGCCGTCATCAGTCACCTCGGTACGCTCCACTTCGGTGTGCACCACGCCTGCGGCATCACTGCGGGTAACCGATATATAGCTATGACGAACCGTCGAACCGCTCATATCCGCCTCGTTTCTACAGTGTCCGTGACCCGAACTGGTACTCTCATGTCTCCATTATGACCATGGTCGGCTATTTCGGAGTTCACCGAGCGCGAATCGGCGGGTGCCGCCTGGCGCCGACGCGCCGACGACGC
>CALNAE010000169.1 GCA_937874315.1 uncultured Bifidobacterium sp.
TTCCCCTGTCGATGATCCTGCCCTCCTCCATCACGACGATGAGGTCGGAATCCTGCACGGACGCCACGCGCTGCGCGATGATGATTTTGGTGGTGTCGGGGATCTCGTTGTGGAAGGCCTCGCGTATCAGACGATCGGTTTTCGTGTCGACCGCGCTGGTGGATTCGTCCAATATCAGTATCCGAGGCCGTTTGAGCAGCTCCCGGGCTATGCACAGACGCTGGCGCTGCCCTCCCGAAACGTTCGTGCCGCCCTGCTCGATGTGCGTGTCGTAGCCGTCGGGAAACTCGGTGATGAACCCGTCCGCCTGGGCCAGGATCGCGGCGTGGCGGATCTCCTCATCGCTCGCGTCCGGATTGCCCCAGCGCAGATTCTGCGCGATCGTGCCGCTGAACAGCACGTTCTTCTGCAAAACCATCGCGACCTGATCGCGCAGCGCCACCAGATCGTATTCGCGAACGTCATGCCCACCAACCTTCAACGAGCCGCTGGACACGTCGTACAGACGCGGAATGAGCTGCACAAGACTCGATTTGGATGACCCGGTGCCGCCCACGATTCCCACGGTGGCCCCTGATGGGATGCTCAGGGTGATGTCGTCGAGAACCGGCTTCTCGGAGCTTGTGGCATAGCGGAACGTCACATGGTCGAATTCCACGGATCCATCGGGAACATCCATGACGGGACTGGCCGGATCCGTCACCGTGCTCTCCTCCTGCAGGACCTGGCAGATGCGTTCCGCCGAGGCCTGCGAGATGATCACCATGATGACGATCATCGACAGCATCATCATCGACATAAGGATCTGCATCGCGTACGTCACCAGCGCAGTGAGGTCGCCGGTCGTCAGCCCAAGGGCCGAGCTGTTGCCGGAGGCCACTATCTGCCGTGCGCCGATCCACGCGATGAGGATCATGGTGGCGTACATGCAGAACTGCAGAAGCGGCATGTTGAAGCTCATGATCTTCTCGGCCTTGGTGAAGTCGTTGAATATCGATTGGGATATCCTGCCGAACTTCGAGACCTCATGGTCCTCGCGGTTGTACGACTTGACCACGCGCACACCCTGCAGGTTCTCGTCCACGACGTTGTTGAGCCGGTCATAGGTGTGGAAGACGCGTTCGAAGACAGGATGGACAAGGAACACCAGTGCGATCAGTCCTCCACCGAGAATCGGCACGGCCGCGAGGAAGACCAGCGAGATCGACGGGCTGATCCGATAGGTGAACAGCCATGCGACCACCACCATGACGGGAGCGCGCACGCCCAGCCTGATAATCATCTGGTAGGCGTTCTGCAGATTCGTCACATCCGTTGTCAGCCGAGTGATGATCGACCCCGTCGAGAAGCGGTCGATGTTCGTGAAGCTGAAGGACTGCACCTTCGCGAACAGATCGTGCCGCAGGTTGCGGGGGAAGCCGGACGCGGCGACCGCAGCGAAACGTCCTGACAGGAATCCGCACGCCATCGACACCACGGAGCATGCGATGAGTATCACTCCGAAACGCCAGATCTGCGGCATGGATCCGCCAGCGATGCCCTGGTCGATGAGCACGGCCATCAGCGTGGGAATGAGGATCTCCAGCACTCCCTCGATGACGACGAACGTCGGCGTGAGCAGGGTGGGCCGTTTGAACTCCCGCAGACTACCCAGCAACGTGCGTATCACATGCGTCGGCTTCGCCGGCTCCTCCCGGGCCGTGTTTCCGGCCTTATCAATGGCTGTCGTCACTCGTCACTCTCCTTCATGCTCTCCTCCATGTCGCCCTTGCCGCCGGCATCCGATTCACCCATCGGCTCCCCGGCGTGGGACTTGCGTGCCTGCGCCGCATCGATGTTCGCCATGAGTCGGTCGATGTAGGCGGCAAGCTGTGCGCGTTC
>CALNAE010000170.1 GCA_937874315.1 uncultured Bifidobacterium sp.
CTTGACCTTGTGCAGTCTGCTGATGCTCACGTTTGTCTCCGGGTACCGGGCGATTCTGGCCGTGCTCAGCGCGCGGGAACGGCAACTGGACCAAGCTCGGCGAGAGGCCGCCATACTCCAGACGGGAGAACGAACTCGCCAGCCGCACCCACGACACGGTCACCGGCACCTTATCCTCCATCATCCTGCTTTCCGAACAGCAACGGGATGAGAGCCGCGACCCCGCCCAGGCCAAGGCCTGGAACATCGTCAACCAAGCGTCAGCTAATGCGCTTGACAACCTCCACCAAGTCATCGACATTCTCGGGGGTGATACCGAGGGCGTTCGCCGCACGCAGACCGCCGGCTACGTCGACGGTCAGCACGCCGAAAACCTTGAACAGCGGCTGAACCGCACGACCGCCGAAAACGATGACCGGTTGCATGTACTCGGTTTCCCCGGCGGCACCTGCATAAGCGGTACTCACGACGGTGGCGGCGGACAAGGGGGAGTCGAGACCGAACGGCTGCTGCGTGAGTTGTACGCCAACATCCGCGATCGCGCATCACCCGACACCCGTTACCGCATCGGCATCACCCTCGACGCGTCCCAGGCTCTTATCGTGCAGGCCAACACCGTCGCAGCGGACAACACGCGTCGTAAATCATGCCGGGCAGAGGATTGCGTCTGCACCGCAAGCTCATCCGGCAACTCGGCGGCATGCTTACCACCACCATCAACGACACACAATGGGGGCTCGAAGCGCGTATCTCGCTGACGGCGACATTTCCGCAAGAATAAACTCACGATGTGAACCGACGCAGCTCCACTCATTGAGTTGTGGGGGCTGTCTGGGACCGTCTGGGACTGTCTTGAAAAGCGTGTGACTGGCCTTGATCGCTTTGGTCGCTTTGCCGCCGATTCAGCGGATTGCTCGAACAAGTCCGCCGGGATCGTGCCGGAAACGGCATTGGATGGGGGTCGGCGTACACCCAGAGGCTCCACGGCGCGTCCGTCTCCGGGCAGACGGACGGCAAGGAACAATAATGAAAACCGCCGGTTATGCACTTACTGAGATAGTCCCGGTTGGAGGGCGTGGAGGCGAGGGAATCTAGGACGTTGCCATTGGGTGGACGGGTTGGCGCAGCAGGGTGCGGAGCTTGTCGGGGGTGACTTTGCGGAAGTCGCTGAAGTAGACCTCGTGATGCTTGCCTTCTAAGCGCAGGCCGTTGTTGGGGATGAAGTCGTGGTGCATACGCTCCAGTACGGGGCCTTCGTCATCGAAAGAGCCGAGGTGAAGTATTTGTACACACCGCCCCTCCGAGAGCGTTTCGAGGCGAAATGCGTCTAGAAGCGCGGGTCTGTTCTTGGCCCCGGCCTGCTGGAGCGCCATTTGGAATGCGTCTTGGTCCAGCCAGTCGGGAACCATGAGCATCATGATCCAGTCCCATCGAGACTTATCGCGTGAAACGGTGAGAGTGTCCATGTCTTCGGACCGCCACAAGCCCTCAAGTGGCGGAACAACGTAGTCGCGCCCAAGTTCGATGACGTTTGTTTTTTGCGTAATTAGGATTCTGTGTTTTGGGATAGGCATGGTCCGTCTTGTGACTACGGTTTTGAGTCGTCAGACAATATAAACCTAGTTGTAAGGAGCGGGTGCCAGGCCCGGTAATATCATACAGTTCGACCAGACCGAGTTCGAGTCGCGTTTGGACGGGTTGATTACTAGTAAGGTCGAGGAGTTGCTCGACGTGATGTTGGACGCGGAGGCCGATGATATTCTCGGTGCTGGCCGTTACGAGCGTACGGGTGGTGAGCGTCAGGGTCATCGTGCGGGTCCATTACGAGCGGAGGGTCACTGCGAAAGCCGGACGGCTTACCGTCAAAATCCCGAAGTTGAAGCAGGCCAGGTTCCTCTCGAAGATCATTGACCGGTATCGGCGGCGAGAAGAGAGTGTGGATGAGGCGCTGATAAGCATGTACTTGGCTTGTGTTTGCACGCGGCGCGTCGATGATATCGGTCGCGCGTTGTGGGATACAGGTACTGCGCCTTCGACCTTGTCTAAGAAGATTAAACCTGTCTACGAGCAGATCGAACAGTGGCGGGTACGCCCGTTGCCGGCATCCTACCCGTACGTGTTCATGGACGGGGTGTGGCATAAACGCAGTCGGGGTGGCGCTATTGAAGGCGTGGGTGTCCTCGTGGCGATCGGCGTGGATGGGACCGGGCATCGTGAGGTTATCGGTGTGAGGGAAGGCATGAAAGAGGATTCGGCGAGTTGGAACATGTTCCTGTCCAGTATGATCGAACGGGGGTTTGCACGGCGTACGTCCGGTGGTCGGTGACCGGAACGCTGGTTTGCTCAACGCGGTCAACGCGTTATTGCCGCACGCGTTGTATCAGCGGTGTATGGTGCATTCCGAACGCAATGTACTCTCTAAGGTCCCTACTCGTCATATGCAATGGGCATCGGACGCGTTGAAAGCCATATTCGCTTCCGAGACCCATGAAGCCGCCTATCCAAGGCTGAGCGGGTCGCCACCGACATGGACCGGAAGAAACTCAGAGAAGCCGCCGCCTGTCTCAGGGAAGGTGTCAGTGAGACGACCACGTATCTACTCGACGAGTTCCCGCATAATCATCGCCGGCGTATCCGTACCGACAACATGATCGAACGCCTGAACCGGGAAATACGACGGCGAACGAAAGTCGTGGGAGCCTTCCCCAACGGGCAAAGCGCGCTCATGCTCATCTGCGCGCGCATCCAATACGTAACCCAAACCTGGAATGAACGCCGCTACCTCGACATGTCCACACAAGCCACCACAGTAGAGCCAACAACTCAAACCGGTATCACAGACGAACCCGAACCAAAGTGCGCAAACCAATAAACACAACCCCCTAGGCTTGACCTTAACGTTACGTCAGGCAAGAAACTGGGCTCCATTCTGGCCCGGCTGCAACGCGTGATCGTCTATCGCGAGCTTGAAGTACCTCTTGAGACAATCAAAGCCCTTCTGGATGGCGAAACTTCAGACTCCGTTACGGAACTCAGGAGACAGCAAGCAGGTATCGACGCGTATTACGCATTTGCAAGATGTTCTTCGAGGTTTGGATCGCATGATTAAAGCCAGGGAGAACGGTTTGCTGCTGACCGTTGAGCAACAGGCTACGATCTTCGGCCCAGAATGGCAGTCAGATTGGCTTGGCCGTGCTCGGAGGCAGGGGGGATACCCAACAGTGGGCTGAGTATGCGGAGCAGCGAATCGCACGCCTGACGATTGGGGGAAGATCGTCCAAATCAATACCAAACTAGATGCGCCTCTCGTAACGGCAAAGAGAGATCGCGTTATTCCAGGTAGCGACGCAGCAAACCGTCTTGCCGAGCAGCACCGCGAAGCCTTCAATTCGTATTTCCGTATTACTTACAACATGCACGTAATACTGGGCCGAATGTACGAAGATAACCCGGAATATGCCGACTATTTCAACCGGCGAGAACCGGGCTTCGTAGCTTGGTTGCGCGAGATCATAGAGACCAACGCCCAAGCTAACGGTGCAGACCTAGAGACCGTGACTTGGCCGTAGCCGAAGCTTCTAATCACACCTTGACCGATACCCCCGATTGCGGCGTGCGTGCGACGCAATCGGGGGAGTGCGTACTCGGCGAGCGTCTCTGGTTTGATTCTGGGAAAGATAGCGAACATATGGCGGTCGTGAGTTGGCGCGGTGAAAATGAGCGAAGCCCCACAACCATTGCGATTGTGGGGCTTACATGGGGTGGCTAACGCGGTTCGAACGCGCGACCTTCTGAACCACAATCAGATGCTC
>CALNAE010000171.1 GCA_937874315.1 uncultured Bifidobacterium sp.
AGCGCCACGCCGACAACATACCCCCGGGGGTATCTGATGTATCATCACTGGTAGCGGTATGCACACGGTCGATTCCCGTATGACCCCGAGGCCTCACACCTCACCCGTACGACACCGCCGAACCGTAGAAAGGAATCCCATGGGACTCGTCATCATCGGAGGAACGGCAGCGGGAATGAGCTGCGCGGCACGGGCACGACGTCTCGATGAATCATGCGAAATCACGGTACTGGAACAGACCGCGCACGTTTCCAGCGCCAGCTGCGGACTGCCATACTACCTATCCGGAACCATTGCACAGCGATCCTCCCTCGAGGTGGAAACCGCACAATCGCTCAAAGCCGCGCTGAACATCCAGGTTCTCACCGGCATGCGCGCCACCGGCTTCGACCATCTCCGTCGGCAGGTACACGCCATCGACGCGAGCGGTCAAAGTCACGACTTCCCGTATGACGACCTGGTCCTCGCCACCGGAACCCACGCGGCCATGCCTCCCATCACGATGCTCAACGAGCCTTCCGTCACCGCGCTCAGAACCATCGAAGACGCGGAAAGCATCCGTCGCGCGGCCAAGGCGCATGCAGGAACGCGCGTCCTCGTGATCGGCGCGGGTTTCATCGGCGTCGAAGCGGCGGAGAATCTTGCGCGCACCAAGGCTGACGTCACGCTGGTCGAGGCATCGGCCCACCCGCTGCCTCCCATCGATCCGCAGCTGGCCACCTACGCCACCGAGGCGCTGACGCATCTCGGCGTCGAGATACATACCGGCACCTTGGTGCAACGTTTGGAGCGCATCGAGACCGACAACACGATACGAGTGACGTTGTCCGAAGGCACCATGCCGCCGGTGGACCGGGTGGTCATCGCCGCGGGCATCGCCCCCAACACCGACTTTGCCGAGGCGTCCGGCGTGGCATGCGAGCGCGGATGGATCGACACCGACGAACACGGTCGCACGAATCTCGACCATGTCTGGGCCGCTGGAGACGCCACGTTGCGCACTGATCGAGTCACCGGCGTACGACACCCGCTCGCGCTCGCGGGGCCCGCCAACAGGGAGGGCAGACTCGTCGCCGACGCGATCCACGACCCCGATCACGCCCGAACGATACCCCCGGCTCTCGGCACGGCCATCGTCGCCATCGGGGACATGGTCATCTCCACCACCGGTCCGACAACCCAACAGCTCGACGACGCGCATATGTCGTATACCACTCTGCGGCTGCTGCCGTCACAGCACGCCGGGTACTATCCGGGTGCCGAACAGCTTGACATGCTGGTGCGCATCGGCGCCGACGACCGCCTTCTCGGAGCACAGATAGCCGGCGGCGCAGGAGTCGACAAGCGCATCGACGTCATCGCCACCGCCATCACCGCAGGACTGCGGGCCAGCGACCTCATCGACCTAGACCTGGCATATGCGCCGCCATTCGGCTCCGCCAAGGACCCCATCAACTTCGCCGGATACATGGCTCAGGACACCTTGCAGCACATCATGACCCAGCAGCAGCCCGAAGCCTTGATCGAAGGGCATGGCGACATGCTGCTGCTCGATGTACGCACCGATTTCGAATACCAGGAATCCCATATTCCCGGCACGCTGCACATTCCCCACACGCAGATCCGCGATCACATCGACGATATACGCGCGGCAGCTCACGGCCGTCCCGTCCTGGTAATCTGCCATTCCGGCAAGCGCGCCTATCTAGCCCACCGCATTCTCGCCCAGCATGGCTTCGAATCCACGGTGCTGGCCGGGGGCATGAACGCTCTGATCCGGCTGCTTTCGTCGCAGTGATCCGTCCCAAACCCCAATCCGGTCATGATCGTTACGATACGCGGCATCCCGCCGATACGAATCCATCCACCAGGTCTTCGAACCAATTACGAAAGGCAACCGTCATGACCAAATCCGCGTCTTCGCGCGCCGCACAAGCCCAGCCCATAGACAACCGTACAGCGATCATTCACCGGCTCAAACGCGCGTCCGGGCAGCTCAACGCCGTGATAGCGGGCATCGAATCGGAAACGTCCTGCACCCAGACGATCACCCAACTCGCGGCGGTCAGCAAGGCACTCGATAGAGTCGGATTCCTCATCATCACGACATCCATGCGCACTTGTCTCAAAGAGATCGACGGCGCCGACGCCACCTTTAAGGATGCGGCATCGACCGAAACGGCGCAAAAGCCGTCGAAGGACGTCGAGCGGCTCGATCTCGATCAACTCGAGAAGCTGTTTCTCATGCTCGCCTGAGCGGGCACCGCCAGACGGACAGCACAGGCGGGATACATGGCCTCGCCAACCAACAACCGGTCACAATCCACAATCCAAATCCATCACGATCACCCACCAGCAAAGGAACCATTATGTGCTATGAAGTCACCTGCCCCATCTGCGGCAAGAAGACCTGGGCGGGCTGCGGCCTGCACGTCGATCAGGTGATGAGCAAGATACCCAAGGATCAGCGCTGCCCCGGCCACACGGGGGCCCAACAGCCGAAGGATCTTTTCAGCCGACTGTTCGGTTGACCCGCCGTGCCCACCACTGCACCC
>CALNAE010000172.1 GCA_937874315.1 uncultured Bifidobacterium sp.
TGGTGGAAGGGCGATCGGTGGGGACTGTTGGACGGGGCGAGGACGGACTGCGCGAAAGCTTCGGAGATGTTGCGCGTGGACATGAACCGGTATTCCACGCTCCTGAACGGGGATGCGGCCACGGCGGGCGGCGTCACCTCCGAGCAGGTGCGAGATCCCGAGACCGTGGATGCATTGAAATCCGCGTCGGATGTCGTGGAGCCGAAGCTCGTGTCCTGCACGGCCACGGATGAGGCAGGGTTGGACCTGGCGACGGATGGCATCAAACGCAACTCGAAATGGTACGGGAAGCATACGAAGAGCCTGAACGCCGCGATCCGGTCGGTGAACGATTCCAAGGCGGCGAAATCATTGGCGGATGCGAAGACGATGTTGAAAGGTTCTGTCGACCAAGCGAAAAGCCTGTTGGCATCGTCGCAGGGCGGAGTCGCCGACAACGCGACGCGCGAGGCGCTGTCGACGGCGATTGACCAAGCCGGGCAGTCGTATGCCGCGAAGGATGTCAGGGATCCGCAAGACTATCGCGATGCGAAGGACCGGCTCGACGAGGTCATGAAGGCGGTGGATGATTCCATGGCGCGCAAATAGGCTGACGATGAGGCCGCCGCCGCGCAGTCCCGAGCCGCCCAACAAGAGCGGTTGCAGCAGTCCCATTCTCAGTCCCATACGCCTTCCTACGGCGGATCCGGCGCCACACAGCAACAGGCCGCGCCGGCGCGGCCGTCCACCCCATCCACCGGCGGCGGTGACGGCGGCAGCGGTTACGTGTTCACCCCGCATACGGCAGATCCGAACGACCGGCTGCCCGGTGATGGTAATTGCATCGTATTCGGCGACTGCGGCTGAACCCGCCGGCAGGACGATCCCAGTGATCCGCATCCCCCTACTTCGGGGATGCGGATCCTTTCATACCCGCAGTGATTTCCGTGTGCCATCGGCCGATTGCATGCATGTATGCATGTATGCATGTATGCAATCAGGCTTGCATATAGAGATTTGGGGTTCCTCGCGGGGTTGTCCGGCGCAGCATCACGGTGATGGGCGGAGACTCTTCCCGGGGTCGGCATTGGGTCGGTCCGCTGATCAGGAAGAGAGGGGCCTTATGGGTTTCCACTGGTTCGACCGTTCTTGGGATGCGCATCCCGAGAACGGCATGCATATCAAGAAGGGCAAGGCGCTGTTGGCGGGTGTGGTCGCGGCCGCGACGCTGCTGACTCCCGTCGTTTCCGCGTATGCGGGTGACGGGGGCGGCACCGGCAGCGGCGGCGGCGGCGCGAGCTGGGGTGATGGGCAGGCTTCCATCCACTGGCTCACGAAGGACTCGTGGCCGGCGACGGATGCGGGCGTACGTCAGGCGATAGCGGAGATCGGTTATCCGGCCGGTTCCGGAAACAGCACCGGTGCCGTGGCGAATGCGATCAACACGTCGTTGTCTCAAGCGTTGGCCCAATGCCAGTCGAGTTATACCGGCTCGGGGAACGCGAACTGCCGTCTGGTCGGCGTGGGGCTGGTCGGCAACGATGATCTGCACAAGTTCACCGGTATCTCCAGCTGGGAGGATGCGGGACTCTGGCAGCAGGTGTGGAACCAGGAGGTCGCCGGCAAGACGTATTCACATAACGGCGTCAACTGGAACTCTGACAGCCCGCGGAACGACAAACGCTGCTCCCACACGCCGAGCTCCTGTCTCCTTCACCCCTCTCCGAGCCCACGAGACCGCACTAGAACCCGTCTGCTGTCCTCCGCTGGCAAAACACAA